>NZ_QRKI01000005.1:0-215455 GCF_003471885.1 Bacteroides sp. AM16-24 | reverse complement strand
AGGTGGCAGAGTGGTCGATTGCGGCGGTCTTGAAAACCGTTGTACTGCGAGGTACCCGGGGTTCGAATCCCTGTCTCTCCGCTGAACACTAAAGACAAATGGTGGAAAAGCTAAGACAAGTCCCGTAAAATCAAGGTTTTACGGGACTTTTTTATTTTGTCGCCAGACAAGAAAAAGACAAAAAAATAACGGTTGTCTTAATGCCGAAAAATGTATCTTTATTCTGACTTTTGCCCTATTACTATTTTGTAGCCGGAAACCAACTTCGTGTGTTATTGGCAATCCTTACTAACATCAACATCACCGGGACTTCTACCAATACACCCACTACCGTAGCTAAAGCGGCCCCGGATTGTAAACCGAAAAGGGAAATAGCTACAGCAACCGCCAATTCAAAGAAATTACTTGCCCCAATCATTCCGGCAGGTGCGGCAACATCATGGGGTAATTTCCACCATTTCGCCCAACCGTAAGCAACGAAGAATATCAGAACCGTTTGCAACACAAGCGGAACTGCAATCAATAAGATATGCAGAGGATTGTTCAGTATTGTTTCTCCCTGAAATGAAAACAGGATAATAAGCGTTAATAGCAACCCACCTACCGTATAATTATTAAATTTCTTAATAAATACGTTATTGAAATATTCCACACCTTTGCGGCGGATAACCATTATTCGGGTAATGACCCCGGCAGCAAGTGGTATCACAACAAACAGCCCTACGGATAGCAACAGAGTGTCCCACGGGATAGATACGCCGCCAACTCCCAGCAGGAAAGCAACGATAGGGGCAAACGCTACCAATATGATTAAATCGTTCACTGCCACTTGTACCAGTGTATAAGCGGCATCCCCTTTAGTAAGGTAACTCCACACGAACACCATAGCTGTACAAGGTGCAGCCCCCAATAATACCGCCCCGGCTAAATATTCTTCGGTTAATCCGGCAGGTATAAAGGCTTTGAAAACCACATAGAAGAATAAATAAGCTATTCCGAACATGGTAAACGGCTTTATCAGCCAATTGGTAACGCAAGTGACTATTATTCCTTTCGGACGCTTGCCGACATTCTTAACACTTTGAAAATCCACTTTTAGCATCATCGGATAAATCATTAACCAAATCAGGATTGCCACGGGTATAGACACGTTGGCATATTCAAATTTGCTTAATGTTTGCGGAATTGCCGGAAGCCATTGTCCCACAGCAATTCCAATAATGATGCACAAGGCAACCCAGATAGTCAGGTATTTTTCAAAAAATCCAATTCCTTGTTTCTTTTCCATAGCAACAACTATTTAGCTTAATTGTGGTTTTAATTCGTTCAGGTAGAAATCATAGAAGCGGGCTTTTATTTCATCCCGTACCCGATGAAATTCACTATTTATAAACTCCGATGTTCCGGTTGCTTCCGAGGGGTCGTCAAATCCTATATGCAGCCTGTTCCTTACTTCACCCGTAAATATCGGGCAGCTTTCATTTGCCCCACCACAGACCGTAATAACATAGTCCCATTCCTGCCCTATATATAGGTTTACACTTTTAGGGATATGGTGGGCTAAATCTATACCCATTTCATCCATAACCTTTACCGCCATCGGATTAACCTTTTCAGCAGGTTTTGTTCCTGCTGAAAAGACATCCAGTTTATTGTCAAATGATTGTAGAAAGCCATGTGCCATTTGGCTGCGGCAGCTATTCCCTGTACAAAGAATTAAAATCTTCATGTTTTTAGTTATTTTTCCAAGCTATCAGGGCAGCATTTCCCTTTGACAATTCTTCTACTTTCTTAATCCAAACCAATTCATTTTGCGCCTTTGCCCGCAAGAAAGAATTTTCGGTGTCAGTTAATGACAAACAAGCATTCACGACCCACCATTTATTATTAATCCCGGCACGTTGTAAATCCATTTGCAAACGTTCGGCTTCAAATACGGGTGTTGCTTCGGGCAGGGTCACAATAACGACTTCTGTTTCCTGCTGGTTTCTCAAACGTGGTAACAGCTTTCTTACGGAAGCGGGAGTGTCGCCATGTGTACGTTGTACTTCTTTATGGTAACTTTCCGTTGCATCCAGCAATAACAAAGTGTGTCCGGTAGGTGCGGTGTCAATTACTACGACTTCATTTTCTGCTTTATCGACAATTTCAGCAAAAGCCCGGAATACTGCAATTTCCTGCGTACACGGTGAACGTAAATCTTCCTCTATATATTCCATATCTTCGGCTGTCATTGTTTCCGCAGCTTTACTGCGAACCTCGTTTTTATAGGCTTCCAACACTTCCGCTTCGTCAATCCGGCTTACCGTAATGCCAGCCTGAACAGCAAGGTTATAATTCAGATGGTTTGCCGGGTCAGTGGTGGTAAGATGCACCTTTGCACCCAGTTTTGTTAATTTCAGGGCTATTTCAGTGGCTAAAGTGGTTTTTCCCACGCCGCCTTTTCCCATAGTAAAAACAACTCTTTTTCCTGATTGATAGAGGTCGTTTACCAGTTCATCCATCCCTTTGGCATCGGTAATCCGCTGATAGTTCGCATCATTTGTTAAATTATCATTGTAAAGCATCCGGCGGATATTCGCAATATTAGATAAATTGTATGACCGTAAAGGAACATAATAAGACGGATATTCCAGCAGTTCCGCAGGGGGCTGTTTCAGGGCATTTTGCTGCCTGTCATATATCTGTTTCGATACGTTATCGGCTTCATCTAATTGCAGCAAAAGCCCGTTGATTACCAATAGCTGGTTTTTAATTCCCAGTAATTGCAATTCATGTGAAGAACGGGCGGCTTCTTTTAATGGTGCGATTTCAGGACGGCTAACCAATACTAAGCGGGTTGCGTTTGCATCCGAAAGTGTTTCAACTGCCTGCTTATAGATACCTTTCCGTTCTTCCAAACCGGATAATTGACCTAAGCAAGATGCACCGTGCGTACTCTCACTAATAAATGTACTCCACGCTGATGGTAGTTGTAACATTCGTAACGTGTGTCCCGTGGGGGCTGTATCAAAGATAATATGGTCGTATTCTTTTGCTTTATCGGCATCCGTGATAAAATCGGAAAACTGGTTGAAAGCCGCAATTTCTACCGTACAAGAGCCTGAAAGTTGTTCTTCCATATTCTGAATTACACTTTCGGGCAGTTGTCCCCGGAAAGGAGCAATAACGCTTTCCCTGTATTCGGCTGCGGCTTGTTCCGGGTCGAGATTAACGACCGTTAAGCCGGGTACTTCTTGAATATCCGTGCCGTGTCCGTTCAGTGTTTGATTAAACACATCTTGCAGGTTTGAAGCCGGATCTGTACTGATAAGAAGTATTTTCTTTCCATTATCTGCCAAGCCTACCGCAGTAGCACAAGCAATCGAAGTTTTTCCTACACCGCCCTTTCCGGTGAAGAAAAGGTATTTCGTCAAATCTATATCTGATAAATTAAATGTTTTCATTTTTATATAATTAGCTGGTGAATACTCATTTTACTGGCATAAAATCCAAATTGATACCCGTCCATTCACTCATTTGTTTGGTGGTAGGATAGGTTTTTGAAACAGCGATTTCGCCGTCCACTAAAGTAATAGGCAGTGCATCCGCCCCATGTTTTTGCAGATGCTCGTTTACTGTTTTATTACTTACATACACTTGCGGTTCGTCACGTAAATTGTGACGGGTAACGATGATACCCTGTTTCTTCAATGTTTCAATAACAACCGCAATACGCATTAATTCAGGGTCAATATTTGTTCCACAAAGACCCGTAGGGCAACACATTGCCGGGTCGAAAATTTCTATCTTTTTCATACTGTTTTTATTTAAAATGATACTCTATGTTTATTTATAGATAAAAGACTATTGCATAATAAATTCCTACCGCAATAAAGAGGATGGCAACTATTTTACGAAACCATTTCTCGAATATTTGCATCCGGTTATAAAACTTACCCAGTCCGGCAACACTGTACGCTAAAATCCATGCAACAAGGATTACGGGTAATCCCGTAGCAATAGCGTAAATTACAGGTAAGAGATACCCGCCCGTTTCCGCTGCTGACAAAGGCATAAGCATACCGAAATAAAATACTCCACTGGTAGGACAAAAAGCAAGGGCGAATAAAATACCCAATAGCATAGCCCCCCAACCGCCTTTAGTCCTCTTTTTCAAACTTTCACCGCCGATATTGATTTTCGGTAGATTGAGTTTTATTATATCGAGCATAAATATTCCAATGATAATTAACGCCGGAGCAATCAGCATTTCCCCGTACTTGCTTACGGCTTTTTGAACCATAAACATACTTGCTCCCTCACGGAGAATAGGGATAAGGATAAAGCCAAGAACCGTATAGCTTACTATTCTGCCGAAAGTATAAAGCAATCCGTTTATAAATATCCGGTGATGGTTTTCTATGTCCTTACTAATAAATCCTATTGCCGTTATGTTGGTCGCTAACGGACACGGGCTGACCGCCGTTAAAATCCCCAATATAAAAGCTGTAATAGCAGGAATAGAACTGTTATCTAATAGCGATTGAAGAAAATCCATCTTACAACTGTTTTAACAATTCGTCAATCTTGCTTTTAATTCCCTCTTTAAACTTGTCCGGTGCATTTTTCGCATTGGAAAAACTAAATTCGGTCATGTTGTTTACATTCTCTTTGCCGTCTTTCCAGCCGTTTACAAACAAAGACGACCATGTAACTTCGTACTTGTCTGCAATCGCTTCATTTTCTTTCTTTGAAATATCTATCACTTTATAGATAATTTTACCGTCTGCTTTTTCTTTTGAATAAAGGCTATCCAAAAGGGCTACTGTATTTGTTTCTATCGCCCGGCAAGTGATACACCGTTGCGCTCCATGAAAATAAAGAACCTCTATGCGGTTAGACTGTATTTCTTCCGCTTGGTTTTCTCCGGTCTTTTTCTTTGAACCGTTACCACAGGAAACTAAGACCAGCGTTGCAATCAGTAGATAAAATAATTTTCTCATAGTTCATTTTTATTTGGTTATCAACTCTTTCACTTCTGCAAGGGATAACTTTTTCCCGGCTGATACGACTTTCTCGTCAATCACCAAAGCCGGAAGCCCTAAAATGTTATACTCCATGATTTTCAATAAATCTTCCTCTTTGATAAGGGTTGCATCGCAACCTAATTCTGAAATAGCTTGTTTGGTAGTTTCGTACAAGGCTTTACAGCTTGAACACCCAGTTCCTAATACTTTAATTTCCATTGTCATTCTACTTTAAAGTTAATATAATAATCGTAATTCGTAGAACTACGAACAATTATTTCAAAAAAAGGTGCTGCTATTCACAGCACGATGTACCTTTACATTTGCAGTCCCCTAAAAAAGCAGCAAATAAGTTTCGGGCAAGTTCCCAGTTTTCCCGATTTATACAATACCGGACTTTTGGCGTTTCTATTTCACCTTGAATTAAGCCAGCTTCTTTTAATTCTTTCAAATGCTGCGAAACGGTTGCTTTAGCAATAGGCAGTTCTTCGTGTATATCACCGAAGAAGCAACTATCTTGTTTTGCCAAAAAAGCAAGAATAGCCATCCGTGCCGGATGCCCCATTGCTTTGGCAAAACGAGCAATCTGTTCCTGCTCTGTTGTGTACTGTTTCTCTTTCACTTCAATTCTCCTTTCTTATTTGTTGTTCGCAAAACTACGAACAATATTTTAAATAGCCAAATTTTGCAGCATATTTTTTTCGGATAGGTGCAAGGTGCAAGTATATATCTATATATATAGCTTGCACCTAAGCTGAAACATTTATATTCAGAGATTTGCATAATAAAAAATGTGTTGTATCTTTGAACCCGTGAGATAGGCAGACAAACAGCGGACAAAGCCGGACAAATAAACCCTGCAAAAATCGTTACTGTTTCGTTACCTATTTGAACTTTTGGAAATTAAAAGACTGACTTGTAGGTGGTTAGGTGTTTGGGCTCAATACCCTGTCTCTCCGCTGGAAAGAATTGCAAAACAAAGAAAATCCCTGTAAATTAATACTTTACGGGGATTTTTTTGTGTATAGCATAAGTATATCAAAGCATTCTTAAAAAATGATCTTTGAGGAGTTTTTCATCAATGATACGAGCCCTATAATATATTGTATTAATTTTAATATTGAGTGTATGCTCTGAAATGTATTTTTTTAATATTTCAAGCAATGGATGAGTGATAAAGAACCTATTTTTTGTCAGTTGCTCAACGATTGAGTAACCAATTTTATTGACCATCAATTTTCTGACTTTTTATTAAATTTGCTTGGACTTACATTGTAATATTTCTTAAATACTTCTCGGAAGTATTTTGCATCCGAGAATCCAACCATGTCAGCAATCTCTGTTACCGTATGTTCGCCTTGTTTTAGCAATTGTGCGGCATGTTGCAAACGTATCATCCGGATATAATCAGCTGGAGCGTAACCGGTCAATGCCTTTAATTTGTTGAAGAAACTTGTACGGCTCATGTGATGCTGACTACTGAGTATGTCTACATTGAAGTCCGAATTTCCCATGTTATTCTCTATGCATTCCTTGACAGAGGCTATGAATTTCCAGTCCAAGGTATTGGTGCAATTGACTGGAAGAGTTTGTTCTCTATCTTCAATGCTGTTATAAACCTGACGGAGTAAAGTACGATTTGCAAGTATGTTTTTGACCGTTGCTTTGAGTATCCCTACACTGAAAGGTTTGGTGATGTAGGCATCCGCTCCGATTTCCAGTCCTTCGAGCATATTTTTTTCATCTCCCAGTGCAGTCAGCAAAATGACTGGAATATGAGATATTTCAAGATCACCTTTTATAGCTGAGCAGAGTTCGTCTCCGCCCATTTCGGGCATCATTATATCGGATATGACGAGATTTGGGTTAAACTCCCGTATTATGACAAGTGCCTCCTTTCCATTCGGGCAGGACTGGACATTATAACTCGTTTTGAACATATCAATAAGATAATTGCGCAAATCATCATTGTCTTCTACTATCAGGATACGTTGTAAAGAGCCGTTTACTTGGGATGTTTCCATGGATAACCCTGAAGTGCCATCAGGTACGATGGTCTCCGAACATTCATTCGGTGTCTTGGGGGAGATAAATTTTGCTTTATGTAGATGGCTGTTCCCTTTCGGGAAAGTAACCTGCACGCAAGTGCCTTCATGCTCAGTACTTTGAATCTGAATCCTGCCTTTATGTAACTTGACCAGTTTGTATACCAGCATCAGACCGATTCCGCTACCTGTCACTTTTAGGTTAATGACATTACTACCCCGGAAACAATTCCTGAACAGTTTCTTCTGTTCGCATGAGGGAATGCCGATTCCGGTATCTTTCACTTCGATGCTCCAGGAGTTTCCTTCCTCGCAGGCATAAATGTGTACGCTGCCACCTTCAGGTGTATACTTCAATGCATTTGACAGGATATTCTTCAGAATAGATCCCATCTTGTCACTGTCAAACCATACATTCAAATAGTCGAAATTGCTTTCGTAAACAAACCTGACATGTTTCATTTCGGCATATTTGCGGAAAGTAGCACAAACATTATCCATATAGGAATTCAATTCATATTCAGAAACATAAAGGGTGGAAGAGTAGACGTCTACCCGTTCGAAATTTATCAGGTTGGTCGCCAGCTGAAGCAATGCATTCACATTTTTAAGAGCCATATTTATATGCGGCAATGCCTGTTCCTTCACCATACGGTTTTCTATGACTTCTTCCAGCGGAGCTTTTATTAATGTAAGCGGAGTACGTATATCATGGGCTGTATTAATGAAGAATCGTGTTTTTTCATCCGAAACCTTCTTCTGTCTGTGCAGTATGATGATACGGAATATGATAACCATAACCAACACCAGTAGGATTGCATATCCAGCCATAGCCCATACACTGGCCCATGCCGGAGGCGTTATGACAATCTGAATGCTCCTTGTTTCATAGGTCTTGTACTTTTCTTCATTGGATATGGCACGAATCTGTAATGTATAACTGCCGGGAGGCAGATTTCTTACAACAATTCGATTGTCTAGGCTCGGACGGCTCCACTCTTTATGAAAACCGTCAATCTTCCATGAATAAAGAATGTTGGAAGGATAATCATAATTAATGGAAGCTACATCAAGAGAAAAGGAGTTTTGTCCGTAGGCCAGTTCCAGTCGGTCGGTCTCGTCAATATCCTTTTCCAGCGGAGAACCGTCATCGCCCGGATAAACGGGATGATAGGCTATCATAAAATCGCGTAGTAATAGACGTGAGTAATGCGGTTCCGGTATTTGTATGTCTATCGGAAATCTGACAGCCCCGTCATTTCCACCAAAAACAAGTGTATTTTTGCTATAGGTTGTGGCAGAGCCGGTATTGAAATTGACACTCATCAATCCTTGTTCCCGCGTCCAATTGCGGAAGGAGTGCTCTCTAGGTGAATAAATAGTAATTCCGTTTTCCGTACCCATAAGGAGACTCTCGTCCTGACGCGGAAGAATAGTATAGATATTGTCGGAAATCAGCGCACAATTGTCTGTACGGTACTGATGGATGAACTTCTTTTTATTAATGTCATATACAAGCAAGCCAGCTCCACGGGTACCGATATATAGAATGCCGTCGTTTCTCTGGTACAGAGCGCATATATAGGGAGATTCAATGGGCAGGTCAACATACTGATAAACTCCCGATTCCTTGTCAAGCTGGTAGAGCCCCATTCTTGTACCAATCCACATCTGCCGGGTGTCCTTCTCCTGAATGGTAGTGATGGAGTTTACTCCCGGATATAGACGCACACTTTTTGTCTCAAGATTGATGCGCTTCAAATGATGATATCCGCCGGGCCAGATATCACCGCTTGAATCTTTCTTAATGTCAAATATATATTGGTCAGGACGTACTCCTGCAATAGCAGCAGGAGAAAGATGGCTAATCTTAAATCCTTTCCTCTTTTCTATCTTGCAAATGCCTGACATAAAACCGCCGGCCCATATCACTCCGGGAGAGGCTTCACACAGTGCCAAAAAGATGTGATTCTCATCATCCGGTACCGGATCAAAGGAACTGAGGAACGAGCGCCATTCTTTTGTATCGGTCTGATAAAGACTGATACCGTTGCTGGTTGCAAACCAGAGGTCACCGTCACTGTCTTCCAGTACATCATGAACCTGATCGTTCACCAGTGAAAGACTGTTGCCAAGGGAATGCCTTATCAGGTCGTAACTTCCATAGCGGTTGTTACGGACGGTAATACCGGTAGGATAATTGGCAAGCCAGATGCGTTCCTCCTCATCCACATAAATATCATTGATATTGTTTCCGTTCATCCCGTTATAACTATTATAATCAGCTGTTATATAGGGCTCACTCATGCATGTATTCATATCCAGTTTATATACACCTTTCCCACCCGTGGCTACTAGAAGTTCATGGGCATTCAAAGCAACGATCCGGTTTATCTCTACATTGTTGGGTGATTGACAAGGGATGACTTTTCCTGTTTTCCCCACGTCATATATAAGTATTCCCTCTTTATAGTTTCCCACAAACAGTTGTTTTGAAACAGCATGGTAGTAGAGTTCATGTACTGATGTGCCGATACCTTCCATCATTTTATCAGGCATTATATTCAGTTTTCCCTTTTCTATCCTGGCATGAAACAGGCCACTTCCTGTACCGATAAAGAAATGGTTGTCATCCGTCTGTTCAATGGCAGTTATTTCACCGTTGACTGGTGTCGGCATATGCAAAGTCGTTCCGGTACGGATATCATACCATGTAATACTATCTTTATAACATAGCCAGATGCGGTCGCTCTTGTCCAAATAACCGTAATTTAGAAATGCCTGTGGTTTATTTCTGATCAGTTCCGGATGTACGTAGGCCAGTTTGAATTTATCATGCTGTGAATCATATCTGAAAATACGACCTTTCTGACCGATTACCCATAATATATTCCCGCTGTCCATATAGAGCCAGTTCAAAGCAATTCGTGAGTCCAGCTTTATACTGTCGTCTGAAAAATTGTAATGCTTGATATATTTTCCGTCATAGCGGTCTACCCCTTCCTGGGTTAGGAACCACATATATCCCCTTCGGTCTTTTTGGATATAATATATTTTCTGGTTGCTCAGGCCGTTTTCCAGTCCTATGTATTTATAAACCTGGCACCTGCTTACGGAGCTACTGATGAAAAGGACAGTAAAAAGAAAAATTCGTCTAATGTTTAAAGATATTTTCATATTTCTCGCAAAAGATTCAAAAAATACATCTGCAAAATTATAAAATATTAGTTAAATATCCACCAGAATGAATGAATTTTGTTTCATTAGCAGTCTAATAACATTTGCGTTTCGGAAAGTTTAGCAACAAGAAACAGGCGATTCGTCTATTTCTATTCTTTTATCTGAATAAAAAAACTTATATTTGTCATTACAAACAGGCAATATCATTACCCAAACAGGGATCTAAAAACTTATTTCAAATATTTTTTTATCGAAACTGATTATGAAAACAATTCATCTTGTGGTGGGAATCGTATTGACATTGATGTGTATCCTCTTTATGGGATTCCGGGAGATAGGCCGTTATCCGGATAAAATCTGGCTCCATCGTTGTAATTCGATGGAGAAGTTATATGAGAAGCATCTGATTTATCCGAATATAGAAGTCGATCTCATTTTCCGTGAGAATCGGAAATTTGATGTAACGCATGATGCTGATACCAGCTTCAATCTGAGTTTGGCATCTTATTTTTCTTTTATGAAAAAGGAAAAAGGTAAAATGTGGCTGGATATAAAGAATCTGACTTCTGAGAATAGAATAACGGCACTTTTAAGTTTGAATAAGTTAATGGAATATTTTCAGATAAAGAAAGAACGGTTGATTATAGAAGGGCAAAATTGGAAAGCTTTGGAAGTCTTTACTCAAAATGGTTACTATACTTCATATTATATACCTTATGATGATCCGGATGATTTAAGTAGAAAAGAACAGAAGTGCTTTATTAAGGGCTTGCAGGAAATTGTAGATAGAAAGGTTGTGAGTGCTTTGTCCTTTCCCGGATGTTGGTATACTGAGATAAAAGAAAGTTTGAATCGTTCTATAGATCTATTAACTTGGGAACATCGTAGCAGTCAGTTACAACTTTTGTTGTCTTCCGTAGGACGCGAGATGCTCTTCGATCCGCAGTTAAAGGTGATACTGGTAAAAGATAAAGGAAAATATCACCGATAATTCATACTATGCCTATGGCTTTCCCGGAAAAACTAATCAAGAAGCTTATCAATCTGTTTCATAGACACATTTTGTTCCTCGTCGGAACGTATCCGCAATGAGAGGCTAATCCTTCATAAATGCCATCCGAAAGGTAGAATCACGCTAATACTTATAGATGAAGTTCTGGGTCTGTAACTTGCTCTGAGAGAAGCAATCGTTTTTCGGCTTCGCGATAAAACAATCGACAAAGAAAACTGTTTATTTAGTATGATTCTAAATTAAAAACGGATATATTATGAGTAAAACAGTTGATTTGTTGGGACAACAGGCAGAATATTACCTGAACCATACGTGTAAGACAATAGATAAGAAATTAATTCATGTTCCTGGACCTGATGTGATTGATAAAATCTGGGTGGATTCTGATAGAAATGTGCGTACCCTTAATAGCTTACAGGCTTTGTACGGGCATGGACGTTTGGCGAATACCGGGTATGTATCCATTCTGCCGGTCGACCAGGATATAGAACATACAGCCGGAGCATCATTCGCTCCTAATCCAATCTATTTTGATCCTGAAAATATAGTGAAACTGGCAATCGAAGGAGGTTGCAATGCAGTTGCATCCACATTTGGTATATTAGGGGCTGTTGCCCGTAAATATGCCCATAAAATACCTTTCGTTGTAAAACTGAACCATAATGAACTGCTTACTTATCCAAACTCTTACGATCAGGTGATGTTTGGAACCGTAAAAGAAGCATGGAATATGGGTGCGGTAGCTGTTGGTGCTACTATCTATTTCGGTTCGGAGCAAAGTCGTCGTCAGATTATTGAGATATCACAAGCTTTTGAATATGCTCATGAGTTGGGTATGGCAACTATTCTCTGGTGTTATCTCAGAAACAATGATTTTAAGAAGGATGGCACAGATTTTCATGCGGCAGCCGACCTTACCGGACAGGCCAACCACATCGGAGTGACTATCAAGGCTGATATTGTAAAGCAAAAACTTCCTTCCAATAATGGCGGATTCACAGCTATTCACTTTGGTAAAACGGATGAAAGAATGTACTCTGAACTCGCAACTTCACATCCTATCGACCTTTGCCGCTACCAGGTTGCTAATGGATATATGGGGCGTGTCGGTTTGATTAATTCCGGCGGTGAATCTCATGGGGAATCGGATTTGCGTGATGCTGTTGTTACGGCGGTTATTAATAAACGTGCCGGTGGAATGGGATTGATCAGCGGACGGAAAGCATTCCAAAAGCCAATGGAAGAGGGCATTCAATTATTGAATACCATTCAGGATGTTTATTTGGATTCTTCAATAACGATTGCATAAAATATTTAATCAGTATAGAAGATAAAAGTCTTCTATACTGATTATTTTAATGTAAAAGTGAATTTCTGAGCTGTTGCCAGAATCGGAGTTTATATCCAGTTAACCTTGAGTATATTTTCCATCCATGGTAACCGTATGAGTTTGTATAACCAGGGAGTGCTATCTAATAATATATCGTATGCATGTCCTTCTACCTTTATTTTTATACGCGATACCCGCTATACTTGTTAATTTCTTCAACAGCATGAGAGTTTTACCCTCAGCTTCTTTAATGAAAAATATCGCAATGTTCTGCGTATATGCGGTACAATGTCAGGAAGGAATACGGATCTGACCGAACCTTATAAATCAAAAATCATAGAAGAAGCTTATAAAAACGAACCTTCCAAACATCAAATGTTTATCTCAGAAATCGTCAATATTTGGATTAAGAAATAATATTCAACGAAATTTTGGTCAATTATTCCTTTTCATTGGTAAAAGACCAAAGCGTTTTTGGCCAATTCTTGGAATTCATAGTCTTTTCTGTATATTTGCGCCCGCATTTTCTTAAGTATCACTTATATATAATTGTCCCTATAATCAGAATTAACTAAACGAGGCAGAGCTTATGGAGAAAATAAACGCAGTAATTACGGGAGTCGGAGGATATGTGCCCGATTATATCCTAACCAATGATGAGATTTCTAAAATGGTCGATACCACCGATGAATGGATTATGGGGCGTATAGGCATAAAGGAAAGGCGTATTCTGCATGAAGAGGGACTGGGAACTTCGTATATGGCCCGCAAAGCTGCCAAACAGTTAATGCAACGTACGAATTCTCAACCGGATGAAATAGATCTGGTGATTGTCGCTACTACCACTCCTGACTATCGTTTACCTTCTACAGCTTCCATCTTGTGTGAGCGACTGGGATTGAAACGTGCTTTTGCTTTCGATGTACAGGCAGTTTGCAGCGGTTTTCTGTATGCGCTGGAGACGGGAGCTAACTTTATTCGTTCGGGAAACTACAAGAAGATTATCGTGGTAGGGGCTGAGAAAATGTCTTCAATCATAGATTATACCGATCGTGCTACTTGCCCTATTTTCGGTGATGGTGCGGCAGCCTTCATGCTGGAACCTACTACGGAAGATTTAGGTGTAATGGATTCAGTATTGAGAACGGATGGTAAAGGGCTACCTTTCCTACATATTAAAGCGGGTGGTTCTGTATGTACTCCTTCCTATTATACGCTAGATAATCACATGCATTACATTTATCAGGAAGGGCGTACGGTTTTCAAATATGCCGTAGCTAATATGGCTAATGCTTGTGAAGCTGTCATTGAAAGAAACCATTTAAGTAAAGATGATATTGACTGGGTAATTCCCCACCAGGCCAACCAGCGCATTATCACTGCTGTAACGCAACGCTTGGAGATTCCAACCGAGAAAGTGATGGTTAACATCGAGCGTTATGGTAATACGAGTGCTGCCACACTTCCGCTTTGTATCTGGGATTTTGAAGATAAGCTAAAGAAAGGCGATAACCTCATCTTTACAGCGTTTGGGGCAGGGTTTGCCTGGGGTGCTATTTATGTAAAGTGGGGATATGACGGAAAAAAGGAATAGTAGCCTGGGTTACTATTTCCTATAACTTTTCTTATTATAACAACCCGAATATACAAATAGTTTATCCTATCACCTTTTGCCAAGCCTTCATTTTATTTCTTTTTTTGAGTATCATATATATTGAAGTTATTATAAAATATTATCTTTGTGGGGAATCATTGCATGACAACACATTGTTAACCATACAATAACTTAAAAAACAACCAACGTATGAATCAGGAACTATCGATGAGCGCCAACCAACTGGTGGCTGCTCTTCAAAAACCGGCTTCCGAATTTACGAAAGCAGACATTATTTCTTATATCAAGGAGAACGATATCCGCATGGTGAACTTCATGTATCCCGCAGCAGACGGGCGACTGAAAACATTGAATTTTGTCATTAACGATGCTGCTTACCTTGATGCCATACTGACTTGCGGTGAGCGTGTGGACGGGTCAAGCCTTTTCCCGTTTATCGAAGCGGGCAGTAGCGACTTGTATGTAGTGCCGCGTTTTTGTACAGCCTTTATCGATCCTTTTGCTGAAACTACAACACTTTCCATGCTGTGCTCTTACTTCAATAAAGATGGAGAACTTCTGGAAAGTTCACCGGAATATACGTTGCGTAAAGCTTGCAAAGCCTTTACTGATGTAACCGGAATGGAATTCCAGGCTATGGGCGAATTGGAATATTATGTGATATCAGAAGATAGTGGACTGTTCCCTGCCACTGACCAACGTGGCTATCATGAATCTGCTCCTTATGCTAAGTTCAATGATTTCCGTACCGACTGTATGCTGTATATTGCAAAGGCGGGCGGACAGATCAAATACGGGCATTCCGAGGTAGGTAACTTCACGCTTGACGGTAAAATCTATGAGCAGAATGAAATTGAATTCCTGCCGGTACGTGCGGACCTGGCTGCCGATCAGTTGATGATTGCGAAATGGGTTATCCGTAATCTGGCTTATCAATACGGGTATGACATTACGTTTGCTCCGAAAATTACAGCCGGAAAGGCCGGTTCAGGATTGCATATCCATATGCGTATTATGAAAGACGGTCAAAACCAGATGTTGAAAGATGGTGTACTTTCTGAAACTGCCCGTAAGGCTATTGCGGGAATGATGGAGCTTGCACCTTCCATTACAGCTTTCGGTAATACGAATCCTACTTCTTATTTCCGTTTGGTGCCGCATCAGGAAGCTCCGACAAATATTTGCTGGGGTGATCGTAACCGTTCTGTATTGGTACGTGTTCCGCTGGGATGGTCGGCAAAGACAGATATGTGTATGCTGGCTAATCCGTTGGAAGCTCCCAGCCACTATGATACTACACAGAAACAAACTGTGGAAATGCGCTCTCCGGACGGTTCTGCCGATTTGTACCAACTGATAGCCGGATTGGCCGTAGCATGTCGTCATGGTTTTGAAATTGAAAATGCTTTGGAGATTGCAGAAAAGACCTATGTGAATGTGAATATTCATAAGAAGGAAAATGAAGATAAGCTGAAACAATTGGCTCAACTCCCTGATAGCTGTGCCGCTTCTGCCGATTGCTTGGAAAAACAGCGTGCTATTTTCGAAGAGTATCATGTATTTAGTCCTGCAATGGTTGATGGAATTATCAGTAAATTGCGTTCCTATGAAGATCGTACCTTGCGTAGTGAGGTACGTGACAATCAGGAGGAAATGCTAAAACTGGTTAATAAGTATTTCCATTGCGGATAAAGCATAATTTGTAGATAAAGAGTTAGGGTAGTGCCTTTAGTATTACCCATAATAAAGTAGAGCGGGGATGTATCTAAAAAGATAGTCCCCGCTCCGTTTTTTATATAGAGTTTTTGTGTTTTTGTTTTTACTTAATATATACTTGCCGATTGAATAACTATCTTTTCTAACAGCTCCTGCATTTTCCCTATAACCGGTTTTTTATCAAGACCGTATTCTGCACCCATCACTCTCATTTGCGGGAAAGTAGCCCATACACTACCGTTCTTGTCTTCCCAGACAGATATCTTCAGTGGTAATTCAATGGAGATGCTGGGATTTTCCTGCATTAATTGGGTTCCTACCTTGGGTGAACCGAAAACGATAACTTGGTTCGGACGAAGTTCAAGACCTACCTCTTCAGCATTTTTGCCATGGTCGAATTTGGCGAATACAGGTATCCCCATAGCTTTCAGAGTCTGTTCGATGCGGGCCATTGTTTCTGCTACGCTGAATTGGCTTTCGTAGGTATAGAACAGGTTATCATTGGCACCTGTTCCCATCTTGTTGCTATCGAAGGCAGCAGCAATTTTGCGTCCCAGGTTTGTCAGGTCAACTCCTTCTTTGTTGGCAAGCAGAGTTACGCATACCAACTCTGATGCATCCGTAAAGCGGCTCAGAAAAGCTGAATGTCCCGATACGCTTCCTTTTATATCCATCAGACCTTTGTGGTTGTAGAACTGCCAGCCGGCTATTGCAGGAACCATCTTTCCATTTGCCAGTTTTGTAGGCTTATAGATCATGTCCCGGTTTCCCGGTTTAGCTATCAGTACACCTCCGGCAAGGCCGATGTCCCAATGGCTGACATTTTCGGCAGAAGCCCATATATCAGAAAAACCTTTCATTGAGGAGGAGCTGATAGCAGGGGCGACAACTAATTTACCATCCTTTTCTATATATCCTGTAGCCGTCTCTGACGGGTTGATGTAGTCTTTATCTTTCTTGAAAATCTGGTGTACATTGGCAGTCGTTGTAACATCTTCTTGTTTTACTCTGGCTAAATCTTCTCCGAAATAGGTCTGTTGCAGACCGAGGTAATCTATCTGATACTTCTTCACGAAGTTGTGATACGACATCTTGCTTACTTTCTCAATAATAGAAGTCAGCAACAGAAAGTTTGTAGCACTCTGCTTTACATCTGTACCCGGTTCAAAAGCCAGTGGAATAGTTTCTATCGTTTTTATCAGTTGTTCGGGTTGGTAATCTGCGGATACGCTAAAATCCTTTTGCGAACGGTAGTCGGCAATGCCCGAACTATGTTGCATCAGCTGGAGGATACTGATCTTTTTCCAGTTCTCCGGAATATCCTTGAGGTACTTTCCAATAGCATCGTTCAGGTCCAGTTTGTCTTTCTCATATAGCTGCATGATGGCTACTGCTGTGAAGCCTTGCGAAATAGGACCGATGGGCCAGAGTGTTTTTGCTGCTGCCAGATTTCCTTTTTCGAAATCTGTTACTCCGTAGCCCACTACACGCGGGATGTAAGGTGCCTGTACAATGGCGAGGGTCATACCTGGTATGCCCTGTTCTTCCATAAACTCGTAAATCATTTGATCGATAGCTTTTCCCTGATAGGCTACATGCACATTGCCTCTGCCTTCCTGCGGCAGTTGATTTTCATACTTCTTCATAATTGTTCCTCCGTCTTGTGCTAAAATCGTTCCCGAAATCAGCAGACCTGCTAATGTTATTAATTTCTGTTTCATATTATTTTCCGTTAGAGTTTTATTCTTGTTTTCTGATGTTGCAAAGGTAGGCGGTTCCGTTGGGGTGGGGGATAACGATATCACACGTATAGTTTGCAATTATTCCCGATTTCAGTGAATCGCTGCTTTTTCATGAAAGAATACTGGTTCAGGCAAAACAATATCCCTAAAAGGGTTTGCTTTTCCAGTTGATTTTAATAGATTTGTTGTTTATTCAATAAATTGATTATAAAACAGGGCTTTATGACATCAGATCTTCTGCCTTGATACGGAAGAGGTTGAATAAATGCACAAAACAATTACTGAACCATAAAGAATACACCATGTCCGAAATTGCGAACTATTTCCTTTATAGAAATGCCGAAGGCGAAACCGGATTATCCGCTAACAGTATTGACGATCTGAATCTGGATGACCTGTTTGCCGAAATAGATTATTGTCATTCCAGCATAGGCAGACAGTACTTGTATTATCTTCTGCTATCGGATAAAACCTCCGGTATGGAAAAGCAGGAAGCACTTCTGTCTTCATTGGCAACTCATGCGGAATTGCGTACTCTTTTAAGCAATGCACTGAAGGAACTGGATAAACCGGATGCTTATTCCATCGTATCCATTCTGGAAAATGATAATACAGGGATTGGTGCCAAGGAGATGGCTCTTATTAATGTCTGCCGGTTTCTGCCTTTGCTGTTTCTGGCTCTGATGCTGCTCACTCATTCGGGAGTGTTTCTTACTTTATTTGTTTTTTCATTTGTGGCGAATGCAGTGTTGCACTATCGTAATAAGGCGAAAATCCAGAGATACTTTTTCTCCATACCTCAACTTCTGAAAATGATAAGACAGGCGGGAAAGCTGGCGCAGAACAAGGAGTTTGTCTCTGTAGATCCTTCTATCACGAATGACCTGAAGGCTGTAGAGGGGCTGAAGAAGTATATCTCTTATTTCCGTTTCAACCTCAGTCTGGATAACGACATGGCTATTATGTTTTATATGGTAGCGGAATTAATCCGGGTATTCTTTCTCCACGAAGCGTATGCGGTAGGCAGAACTTTTCATCTGTTGAAGGAGAAGGCGACGGCTATTCACAATGTTTACCGCTTCATAGGTTTTCTGGATTCCATTTGGTCTGTTGCCATCTTGAGGGAGGAGCTACCTTATTATTGTCTGCCGGGAGATAACAGGGCAGGGGAGCGATTGCGTACACAGGCTGTGTATCATCCTCTGATAGAAAACTGTATTCCGAACGATATGGTACTACATGAGAAATCGGCATTGATAACCGGTTCGAATATGGCAGGTAAGACCTGTTTCATGCGTACGATAGGAGTGAATCTGTTGGCAGCGAAAGCACTTCATACCTGTTTCGCAGAAGTCTTTGAGATAAATACCGGAATTTCTCTTCTATCTTCCATCCACCAGGGAGATAACTTGATGGAGAATAAGAGTTACTTTATGCAGGAAGTGACGACTATCAAGAATTTCGTAGATGAAAGCGGTCATGGGAATTATCTCTTCCTGCTTGATGAATTGTTCAGAGGAACCAATACCAAGGAGCGGATAGCGATTTCAAAAGCTGTGCTTTCCTGGCTGGTGAAAAGTGATAATGTGGTATTTGTATCTACGCACGATCTAGAACTGGCCGATATGCTGGAAGATGAATACGAATTATACTATTTCAGCGAGTCGGTGAAAGATGGTATCCTGTCTTTCGATTACAAGTTGAAACGCGGAATTGCGACCGAGCATAATGCAATTAAGATATTGGAGATTTGCGATTATCCGGCTTCATTGGTGAGTGAGGCTCATTCAATCACAAATATATAATGAAAAACAGAGAGAGTGTAGGTATGATCCTCCGCCTTCCTCTGTTTTTGCAATAATGAACAGATTGATTACTTCTTAGCTTCATCAGCCATAGAGTGCACTTTGCCTTTGATGTCATTGGCTTTTTCAGCAATGACAGACGTTTCATTGGCTACTCTGTCAGCGACTTTTTCTCCGGCATACAATGCCTTTTCTTTAGCAGATTCAATCAGGCATTCGGTATGTCCTTCAATTCTGTGCAGGGCATCGAATACTTCTGCTTTCATTTTTTTTGCTCTTGCACTGCGGGCAAAGCCATAAGCCAGTGCTCCAAAGATTGAACCTATTCCAAGGCCAATCAAAAAGTGAGAATCTTTACATGTCATAATTAAACAGGTTTAATGGTTAAAAACTAAATTAATGTTCTATTTTGGTCAGAGAACAGAGTGTACAAGGCATTAGTTCAACGGGGAGGGAAAGAATTACTACTATTTCACAATTTATGAGAATCAGGGGTTGAATTAACTCTTTCTTTTCCGTGATAAATCAAATTCAATACCTGATTCGTATAATTTATAAATATTCTCTTGTCGGATTCCTTTAGCTTTATCTTTGGCGCTCATAAACATTACTACTGCACGTACGTTCTGTGGTACAAGCAGTTTTTTGAATCATGTAATTAAAATCAATGCTTTATGAATGTAGAAAGAAAAAATGCGAAAGATGACTTACGGCTCTACATGCCGGAAGTTATCGGGATGCTGAAGCGGGAAGGAAAGTTCCCGGCAATGCATGTTTATGCTTGCACGCTGCGTTCCTATGAGAAGTTTTGTGCAGAGGAAAGATATCCGAAAAACACCACTGCTTCCCTGTCCATGCAGGAGATTTTCACCCCGGAGAGGCTGAAAGAGTATGAGGACTGGTTGGCTGGACAACAGTCCAGTCCGAACACGATCTCCACTTACATGCGTACGCTGCAGGCGGTGTACAATCGCTGGATGTCACCGGGCATAGAGGGGTACAATCCGGTGCTGTTCAAGGATGTTTATACGAAAGTGGAGTCGCGTACCAAGCGGGCGCTAACGGCCGAGCAGATGGAGCAACTCAGGAATACGGACTTTAGTGTGCTGACACTGCGTCAACAGCAAGTGCTTACCTACTTCCTGCTGATGTTCATGTTGCGCGGTATGCCGTTCATCGACCTGGCACACTTGCGGAAGTCGGATTTGAGAAATAGGCGCATCACTTACCGTCGGCACAAGACGGGGAAACTGATGGTGGTGGATGTGCCGCCCGATGCGATGAGGCTGTTGCAGAAGTACAGGGACAAGACGGATTCAGAGTATCTGTTCCCGTTGCTGCATGGTGGCTTGTTCATGGAGGAACATCACCACCGTTATCAAGAAACATTACGGCATTTCAACCGGGAGTTGGCGCGGTTGATGAAGCAGTTATTGCCCGGTGTTTCCGTAAGTTCATACACCGCAAGGCATACATGGGCTACACTTGCTTATCATAATGGTGTACCTGTGGGACTGATAAGCCAGTCGTTGGGGCACTCGTCCATTCGGGTGACGATGACTTATCTGAAACCGTTTGATGCGGAGGTGATAGACAGAATAAACAGGCAAGTGATTTCCTTGGTGAAGAAAAGTAAAAAGAGGAAAGATGGCAGATTTAATATGCTGTATGGTACTTCGTTGAGGTGAAATTACTTGCATAGTAACGGCAAATAGCAGCTACAAAGTTGCGTCTTTTTTGACAGAAAAGCAAACAAACCCTAACAAAATATGAATAAATCTTATATCGAACAGCAAAAATAATATCAAAATTAGTCCCTGATACATATAGTTTCCGATTTTTTACCCCAGCAGGCAAAAGGAATCGTGTTTCCGCTTTATCCTTTGAAAGTGGAATGCTTCTTTACGTACCTTATTATCAGGAAAACTTCTTTTTACCATAAAATGATACCGTCTGAAAACGCCTTTCCGGTCTGCATCAAATGGTAGTTTGCCGTTACTATGCAAGTAATTCCAACAAACGCATTAATTATACTGTTTATGAAGAATATAGAACTTTCCATCAAAAGAGGAGACCGTGTGTGGGTGAAGGTTTATAATGAACGAAATGGTTCATTCACTTCGCGTATGGCGGAGGTTATATCTATATTGCAAATGTATGTTTCCGGGGCAGACGTACCGTATGTAGCATTGCGTTATCTGGACGACCGCAGCTATGGATGCATTCCTTATGAACAAGTCACTGAAGTATGCGATGAATCTTTTTCTGAATAGCAGACCATTTGACCGATACCGGTTCTATCTGTTTGAACCCATACAAATATAGAGATTATTTGTATGGGCTTTTTCTTACTCTTTTAATAAAGGTAAGCGGTTCAGCATGTTTCTGATTTTGATTGCAATGCGGGGCATGGGCTCGGCTACGGTCAGGCCGACTAAATCATACTTGGCGGCTATATCATTAATCACTCGTATCACTTCCACGGTCTTCATCCCGTCAGGTTCAACGCCTACGCCTGCAATCATGTCGGCAGGGTCTATCACGTCCAGGTCGAAGTGGATGACGACTTTGGAAACTCCTATTCCTTTCAGCCACTCCATGATGGTGGTACTATTCTCCGCCACGTATTTGGGAGCCAGACCTTTTATGCCTAATTCCTTTTGCCTTGCTTGCATACCTTCGTCCCACGAACGTAAACCTACAATCAATGCTTTGGACACATCGAATTTACCGGGTAACATATTGATAATCTCTTCATCACCCATACCCAGACAGGCTGTGAGGGCCATTGCGTGATAACCTTTGTATGCATCGTAAGGCAGGTTGATGTCAGGATGTGCATCTATCCAGACTACGGCTATATCGTCAGGATATTTAGCCGCCAGGTAAGTGAACGGGACAACGCTCACCGAGCATTCCCCGCCGAGGGTGATAATCCGGTCCGGATTGTTTTCATTAAGAATATCGAGCGCTGCTTTGCTTTGTTTTACGATGACATTGCGGGCGCTGATGCCTTTCTCTATGGCCCGGTCGTTTATGTCCAGTGAAACCGGAACTTCCACAGTCTTCTGGTTGCTTTCGGGAGCCAGCAGGTTTAAGAGTTGGGCACCTAAATAATAGCCTCTGGAAGAGTCTTCCGCAGGAATATCAGGCATCCAGTGATCTATAATTCCACCTTGCCATTGCGGGTAAATCAGGCGGAGAGGAGTCGTTTCATTCTTCATATCTTTATTGTTTTTTTGTGCATACATTGAAGTGGCTCCAATGATTAATGCGATGGATACTAAAAAGCTTCTCATTTTTTTAGGTACAAAAATAGGAAGCCCTTCGGTTTTATACAAGTACGGCTAAATTATTCATATAGTGATAAATTTATCCCTATGGATGAGTTGTTACATGAGATATAGAGTCTGAGGGTACAATATAATAAAGAAACACCCCATTACATCTATGATAATGTAGTGGGGCGATTTGGCTATATATTATCAGAATAAATCCAAGTTTAAATGGAGCGGTTCGTCCAGTTTTCAACAATGATACCAGGCAGCCTGCCTAAATGTTTTATATTATCTGTGACTATTGTTAAATGATTAAGGATGGCTGCACAACCTATTAATATATCAAAATCATCAATTAGTTTTCCTTCTCTCCTTAAATTCGCTTTAATATCTCCGAATAAAGGTAATGTTTCGGAAACAGGAATTACTTTAAAGTGGTCAATCACAAAAGCAACGTCTTTTAAACGTTCTTCTTTATTGTTACTGAAGGATGCACCGAAATACTGTCTTCCCATGCACCGGAAATGCACTAAAGAAGTTTTCGGAATTAGGTGTCTTTTTTGCAGGATGAGCTACCTTTTCTTTTAAAGACTCAGACAATTTGCTGATTAAATCCAATTTAATATCCGGGCTTAGCGGAGCTAATAACTTCATATACCACTCCGTGGGATTTAATGACAGTTCCATAATATGTTCTCCTTTCTTTATGCAAAAGAACTGTATTTCATGTAATAAACAAGGGCGAACAGAAAATAGTTTGCTGTCTTTTTCAAGTAATAAAACGAATATAACATTTAGTCATGAAGACAGGGTGATTTTGAAGATAATGACGAAATGTATCATTATGGTTTTTATCTTTCTTCCAATATTCCTATTTTTGTGCAAAACTTGAGTATATGTATAAGAAGAAAATTCCTTTTGATATTGATTGTGGCATCAAGATTACCATGGAGGTGATTGGTGGAAAGTGGAAATCCTGTATCATTCAGGAATTGGTTACAGGTTCTAAGCGTCCCAGTGAACTGCATCGTTTGTTTACCGATGCAAGTCCGCGGGTGATAAACCAGCAATTAAAGGAATTGGAAATGCATGGAATGATACAGAAGAAAATATTTACGGAACTTCCGCCCCATTCGGAATACTCCATCACTGAGACCGGAAGAACTTTAATTCCCATAATTGAACTGCTTGAAGCATGGGGAGATGATTTCTGACCGAGGATGAAGGAGATTCTGGAGATAGAATAGGGGAGGCTTGCTGAAAGGCTGTAGAAGATGCCTCAATCAAACTGCACCTCCCAGTTCTCGTCCTGATAGGCAGCGAAGCACATGGCAATCTGTTCTTTGCTGTTCTTTTCTTCCGCTAATTCCGGTATCTCATCCAGAGAGAAATATCTGCTTTCAGTCGTTTCTATGTTACTTTGAAAACTCCCGCCTGTTACTTCACACAGTACAAAAGCCTTGCAAACATTGTATGCGTATGGTGGTACGTTGTGCAGATTCCTGTCCTGCACAGCAATCAGGCGGACTGCTTTCACATCCAATCCCGCCTCTTCCTTTACCTCTTTTTCCGTATTGGTCTTGATGGTTTGATTCACGTCTACCCAACCGCCCGGTAAAGACCATACACCGGCCTTTTCTTTTACCAGGAGAATTTTATCATCTTTGAAGATGGCTGCCCGCGTGTCCAGTTTGGGTGTCTGAAAGCCTGTTTCGTTGCAGAACAGGTTTTTCACTTTTTCTACTGGCAGGTCGCTCTGGTGGCTCATTATCTCTGCTGATATTTCGCGGATACGTTCGAAGCGTTCAAGGTCGAAAGGATCTTTGGAATAGGTTAGTCCGGCTTGAGCTATGAACTGGAGTTCTTTGGCCCATTCGAGCCAGAGAGGGGCGTTGTTTTCTTTCATTGGATATTGGGATTTAAAGAATCATATACTATCTTGGATATACGGGCGATGATGGCTGCATTTTCCCGGTCGGTTTCCTGCGATTCCATGACGAGGACGGTGATATAATATTTCCGTCCGTCCGGAAGGATAATGAAGCCAGCGTCGTTATCGGCGGTTTTCACACCTTCGGGTGTTCTGTCCGAAGAACCGGTTTTGTGTCCGACGATAACATCAGGAGGCAATTCTCCTTTCAGTTTGTCCGTACCTGTGGAAGTCTCTTTCAGGATTTGCCATAAGAAATCTTTGTATTCGGCGGCAAACAGTGTTTGCTTGTCGGCTATATTCAGTAATCTGACTACTGCCTCCGGAGTGCTCCAGTTTTGATACTGGGTTGCCACATCCCGGTGCATAAGTTCTTCGTTTGCCGCCAGATTAAAGTCTTTCAGACCTAATGACTTTATGTAGCTGTTTACTTTATCTATACCACCGGCGTAGTCAATGAGCACATCGCAGGCATTGTTATCGCTCAATGATATACTGTATTTTAACAACTCTCCCAGGGATATGCTGAAATCCCGGTCGGGGAATTTCTGCCTCAACGGGCTGTACGTGTTGGGCAGCATCTGGGCTGCTTTTATTTCCATGATACTGTCTAAACTTACGTGCCCCTTATCCATTTTGTCTAAAACAGCCAGTGCCACATGGAACTTGAAGACACTGAACAGAGGGAAATGAATTTGATTGTTATGGAGCGCAACGATTGTGTCATTGACTAATACGGCAACGCCCACGGTTGCCTTTTTATCTTTCAGGACTTGCCCGATTGGCTGTTCCAGTTCTTTCTGTTGGTTACGTTTGGTGGCATTGCAGGCACTGAATAGGGTTGCCAGCAGCATGCAGGTTAAAAAGATATTTGTTTTCATTACGGGGTTGTCAGTAAAGTGAATCTTAGTTTTGGCTTATTTAATCGCCCAAAGATACGATAATTCTGAGATTTTTTGATGATACAGCCCGATTCCTGTCAGGCGTGCAGCAAATTCAACTCCTTTGCTACCCGGCAGGCTTCAATGGAGTTACTCACTTGCAGCTTTTCCAGAATATTCTGCCGGTGCCGGTTCACGGTGTTTATGCTGATTGATAATATCCGGGCGATGTCTTTACTCATTTTCCCTTTATCAATTAGTTGCAGGACTTCTTTTTCCCTGTCGGACAGCAGGTCGTTGCAGCTTTGCTTTTCCAATTCCAAGACTTGACCGTTGGTGGAGTTGATGATGATGCAGTTCAGAGAGGTATCTATGGAAAAGTTATAGAGGCAGAGGGCCAGCCATACGCTGCCGTTTGAGTCGTTGGCTATGTAGAATATCCGGTGCAGAATGTGCACATACCTGCCGGAATTATCCCGCATACGCATGTTGTGCGTGAGGTAATAGTCCCGGCGTTTCCGGCTTGGGATGCTTTTCAGGAAATGGAAGAAGCGGAGTTCCTGCAAATGCTTTTCCAGTAAATCGTCCGGGTGCATCAGGCCGAATATTTCCTCTTCCCATATCGAATGAACTGTTTTGCTGGTGTCCCGTTCTGCCAGTCCGAGTTTTTCCGCTACCCCACCATAATAGATGTAGCTGGTGTTTGTTTTCATATCGCTCAATACGGCTACGGCATTCTCGGTACGCGCATACATGGAGGCGATGTGTTTATACTCATCCAGATGTTCCGTCAGTTTCCGTTCTTTCGCGAACGTTTGTTTCAGCAATTCTTCATTCAGTTTATCTATGATATCCATGGTGTGTGAGGGGGCGAAAAATGGTTATTAATCAGTATTGCCTGTTTGCCTGCAAGCCTTTACCTTTGCAAAGGTAAGTAAAACAGATTGTTATTTCATCAAAATAAGGAAATTATGGAGACTGAAAAGGAAAAGGCGAAGGCTGGAAAGTTGTATGATGCCAATAGTGATGCGGAACTTTTGGCGG
The DNA here is from genome assembly GCF_003471885.1 of Bacteroides sp. AM16-24. Taxonomy (NCBI): domain Bacteria; kingdom Pseudomonadati; phylum Bacteroidota; class Bacteroidia; order Bacteroidales; family Bacteroidaceae; genus Bacteroides; species Bacteroides sp. AM16-24. The sequence continues at coordinate 188,868 of NZ_QRKI01000005.1, read as the reverse complement.
AGAGAGATGTCTGCAAGGAGAGATGCTATGAGCTGAACCGCCTGCGTCCTTCGCAGAAGAAGGAACGGGAAGACATAATCCGCGCATTGTTTGGCAGGACGGGAAAGTCTTTTCTGATAGAACAGCCGTTCTATTGTGATTACGGTTACAATATCGAGATAGGGGAGAACTTTTACTCAAATGTGAATTGCGTCATTCTGGATGGTGCGAAGGTGACATTCGGTGATAACGTGTTTGTGGCGCCGAACTGCGGTTTCTACACGGCCGGCCATGCACTGGATGCGGCACAAAGAACCCGGGGGCTTGAATATGCTTATCCCATTACGGTGGGGAATAATGTGTGGATTGGTGCTCAGGTATGTGTGTTGCCGGGAGTGACAATCGGTGATAATACGATTATCGGTGCAGGAAGCGTCGTCACCAAGAGCATTCCGGCCAATGTGCTGGCGGTTGGAAATCCCTGCCGGGTGGTTCGTCAGATAACGGAGGCGGACAAGATGAAATATGGTGCCGAATAAAAAAGTGGAGTTGGATAAATAAGAATAACGATTAATTAAAATAACACGGAAAATGAAGAAATTACTTTTTGGCCTGTTGATGGCCGTTGTGGCGCAAACTTCTTTTGCACAGACGTTGGAAAAAATGCAGTGGTTCAACGAACCTGAACAGTGGGAAATAAAGGATAAAAGCCTTTCAATGTTTGTCACTCCGCAGAGTGATTACTGGCGCATCTCTCATTATGGTTTTACTGTGGATGATGCCCCCTTCTATTATGCAACGTATGGTGGTGAATTTGAAGCTAAAGTGAAAGTGACGGGCGATTATAAGGCGCGCTTTGACCAGGCGGGACTGATGTTGCGCATCGATCATGAAAACTACATCAAAGCAGGTATTGAGTTTGTAGACGGAAAATTTAATTTGAGTACAGTAGTGACTCACAAGACCAGTGATTGGAGCGTAATCACTTTGGATAAGCCTGTCCCTTATATTTGGATTAAAGCTGTCCGCAGGCTGGATGCTGTTGAAATCTTCTATTCGTTTGATGACAAGACTTATACGATGATGCGGAATGCATGGTTGCAGGATAATATTCCTGTGAAGGTTGGATTCATGGCTGCCTGTCCTGACGGAGGTGGGTTTAATGTTAAGTTTGAGAACTTCAAAGTGAAGCACTTGCCTGATATGCGCAGGTTGGAATGGCTGAAAAAGAATGCAGAATAAATAGGGTTAGTTCAATTAAGTTTGGTAAAAAGACAAATGCCGGCAAAAAGAAGAGTGATTCTTTATTTGCCGGCATTTATTCTGTTTTGAAATTTAAAGAAATTCTTTTCTGAAATAGCTTTGTTTAATATCCGATAGTGAAACGTTCCTTGTGGTGCTTCTCCTGTTCCAGCTCGTCCACCATGGCTACGGCAAAGTCTTCGACAGATATATTGCTGTCTCCGTTGGCATCCACCACCAGGTCGTCTTTTCCGATGCGAAACTTTGTGGTGCGTTTGCCGGGTGTCATGTTGGCGGCGGGGGAGAGGAAAATCCAGTCGATATCTTTTTCCTTGCGGAGCGTGTTCAGGTAGAATTCGCCTAAGGACTTAATGCCGGGCAGAAGCTGTGCGGGCACATCATCGGCATCCATCACCATCTTGCCGGGGGCATAGAACAGGGTTCCGGCACCTCCCACAATGAGCAGACGCTTCACGCCGGCTTGCTTCGCGCTTTCCACTATCAGGGGATAATTCTTCAGGGTATCTTCGTATATATGGGGATCCTTCCAGCCGGGGTTATAGGCGCTGATTACGGCGTCTTTTCCTTTGCCGGCCTCTTTCAGGGCATCGGTGTCGGTGACGTCGGCTTCGACGATTGTCAGGTTCTGGTTGCTGACGGTCATCTTCTTGGCATCGCGCACAATGGCGGTTACTTTATGGCCTCTGTTCAGCAATTCGTTCAGGATGGCGGTTCCTACGAAACCACTTGCTCCTATCAATACTACATTCTTCATGTTGTTCGTTTTTTTAGGGTTTATATGATAACAACCGTCTTTCCGTGAAAGAAGTTTTACGAACGACATTCTTTTAGGGAATGTTTAATCTTCTAAGTACTGATACTTGTCGAAAAAGGAAAAATAGGAGTGTGGAAGTGATTTTCGCATATTTCGGGTCGGTTATCAGCCGTAAAGTCCGTATGTTTGCATGCTGAACAAGAATAAATCGAAAAACATGTATGACGGTGATGGACAGGATTCTGATACAACATTATCAATCTCCATGTGGAGAGTTGATACTTGGCTCTTTCGGAGATAAGCTCTGTATGTGCGACTGGGTGGACGAGAAGCGCAGAGGCATCATTGACAAGCGGATGCAGGATGGACTGCATGCCAGTTATGAAACAGGTAGTTCGGAAGTGACGGCGCAAGCCGTTACCCAACTGGATGAATACTTTGCGGGCAAACGGACTACGTTCTGTGTGCCGCTACTCTTTGTAGGGACGGAGTTTCAGAAGTCTGTGTGGCATGAGCTGTTGAATATTCCCTATGGGACGACGGTATCGTATGGAGAACTGTCCCGGAAACTGGGTAATCCCAAGGCTGTCCGTGCCGTGGCGGCATCGAATGGGGCGAATCCTATTTCCATATTTGTGCCTTGCCACCGTGTCATCGGCAGTAATCGTAAGCTGACGGGGTATGGCGGGGGGCTTCCTGCCAAACAGTTTTTGCTGGAACTGGAGATATCGGCGGTGTCTTTGCTGTGATTCTTTTATTAATAAGGTTTTGCCATAATCCCTTGCGCTAAATGAAACAACAACAAGAATTGAATTACGAACGCATTGCTGCCGCCATCCGCTTTATCAAAGAGAACAGGCAGGAACAGCCCCGGTTGGAGACGATAGCCGGGCATGTGCATATGAGTCCGGCTCATTTCCAACGGATGTTTCAGGAGTGGGCGGGGATAAGTCCGAAGAATTTCCTGCAATATCTGAATGTGGAATATGCCAAGCGTATTCTGAAACAGACGCATGCTTCACTTTTCGATACTGCCTGTGAGGTTGGTTTGTCGGGGACGGGACGTCTGCATGATTTGTTTGTCAACATCGAGGGGATGACGCCGGGGGAATATAAAAACGGTGGTCAGGCGCTTCGTATCAATTATTCTTTTGCCGAAACTCCGTTCGGCCAGGTGATGGTTGCTTCTACTGATAAGGGAATCTGCCATCTCGCTTTTGTGGATGAAGGGGAGGAGGAGGCGCTCGGTTCTTTGAAACAGCTTTTTCCAAATGCTGCCTATACGCAGTGCCCCGACCGGAAACAGGAGGATGCTCTCTCTGTCTTTAATCGGGATTGGAGTAAACCGGACGAAATAAAACTGCACTTAAAAGGCACTTCCTTCCAGTTGAAAGTATGGGAGACGTTATTGAAGATTCCGGCGGGCGGTTTGACTACTTATGCCGACCTGGCAACAAAATCGGGACACGAAGGAGCTTGCAGAGCCGTAGGGACGGCTATCGGGAGGAATCCGGTTGCGTTTCTGATACCTTGTCATCGGGTGATAAAAGCTACAGGGGACATCGGAAATTACCATTGGGGGGAGGTGCGGAAGGAGGCGATTATCGGTTGGGAGGCGGCGTACTTTCTTTTGCCTTGATGCAAAAGAAAGAAAAAGTATAAGCTTTTTGCAACCCGGTTGCACCCCCCATCCCTTACCTTTGCACCGGACAAAATAATAAGATTAAGATTATGGAAACAAAATGTCAGTGTGGTTGTGCACATACACATACTTCTCCGCAGAGCAAAGAGAAAGAGCAATCTATGATTCGTAAGATAGGAGCTCCGGTGCTATCAGGTATATTCCTTATCACGGGTATCATCTTCCAGCATCAGCAATGGGTAGGATTCAGCCATCCGGTGGTTGAATTTTGCTGGTTCCTGTTGGGCTTCCTCCCCGTGGGACTTCCTGTGATGCGCGAAGCATGGGAGGGCATCTTGCGGAAAGACTGGTTCAATGAATTCTCCCTGATGGCCTTAGCCTCCCTCGGAGCATTCTACATCGGAGAATATCCGGAAGCACTTGCTGTAATGTTGCTCTATACTTTAGGAGAGATGTTGCAGGATAAAGCCGTGAACCAGGCTACCCGCAATATCCGCGGCCTGCTCGATGTGCGCCCCGAACGGGTGGATGTATATCGTGAAAACACGCTCCGCACAATCTCTCCCCGTGACGTCAATGTGGGAGAAACCATTGAAGTAAAACCCGGCGAACGTGTCCCTCTGGACGGAACTCTGCAAAATCCGCAGGCCGTTTTCGATACTTCGGCGCTGACCGGGGAGAGCATGCCCCGCAATGTTTCCGCAGGCGGTGATGTCCTTGCCGGTATGATTGTCAGCGGACAGGCAGTGCGCATACTGGTGACGAAACCTTACGACCACAGCACGCTGGCACGCATCCTTAACCTTGTGCAGGACGCAGCAGAGCGCAAAGCGCCTGCCGAACTGTTCATCCGGCGGTTTGCCCGCATCTATACACCGATAGTCGTGCTTTTGGCTGTCCTAATAGTAGCCCTTCCCGCACTTGTTGCGGCGGTGCACCCGGGCTTCGACTATGTGTTCAACGATTGGCTCTATCGTGGGCTGGTGTTCCTCGTAATATCCTGCCCGTGCGCACTGATTATCAGCATCCCGTTGGGCTATTTCGGAGGAATAGGGGCGGCTTCCCGTATGGGTATCCTGTTTAAGGGAAGCAATTATCTGGATGCCATCACCCGCGTGAATGCCATCGTCTTCGACAAAACAGGTACGCTGACCACCGGCAGTTTCCGCGTGACGTCCATACAGGCGGCCGGTCTGCCGGAAGATGAATTGCTGCGACTGGTGCTGTCCGTAGAAAAGAAGAGCACCCATCCTGTGGCACAAGCCGTTGCCCGCTTCGCAGCCGAACGGGGTGTAGAACCTCTGGAAGTAACTACATTGAATGAACTGGCAGGCTATGGCCTGGAGGCCGAAGTAGGGAGCCGTAAAGTCCTTGTCGGCAACATCCGCCTGTTGAAGGACCGCAAGATATCCGTACCCGGAGAACTGACGGACTGTGTAGCCACTGTCGTAGTCTGTGCCGTCGACGGGCGGTATGCCGGTTGCCTGCTGCTTTCGGACACTCTGAAGGAGGATGCCACGGATGCTATAAAAAAATTAAAGGCTTTAAAAATAGATAATATTCAAATGTTATCTGGTGATAAACAGGAGATTGTTGATATCTTTGCCGCAGAATTGGGCATTGACAAGGCTTACGGTGACCTGCTTCCCGAAGATAAAGCCGTCCATCTGGAACAGCTCAATTCTGCCCCGGACGTGTCCGTAGCCTTTGTGGGCGATGGTATGAATGACGCTCCCGTACTGGCTCTCAGTGATGTGGGGATTGCGATGGGAGGGCTGGGTTCGGATGCCGCTATCGAAAGTGCAGATGTGGTTATCCAGACCGACCAACCGTCGCGGGTGGCGACAGCCATTTCCATCGGACGGGCCACAAGACGGATTGTGGTGCAAAATATTATCGGTGCCATCACCGTGAAAATATTGGTTCTGATTGCGGGCGCCTTTGGCTTTGCCACGCTATGGGCGGCGGTGTTTGCCGATGTCGGAGTGGCTTTCCTGGTTGTTCTCAATTCGGTCCGCATATTAGGTAAGAAGTTCTGAGTAGTATGAAAGACGTATATCTACATAAATTGTCCCTTCGGGATATCAAACCTACAGCGATGAGGCTGTTGATTCTCCGCACCATGATGGAGATGAGGCGGGCTGTGTCTATGGCAGATTTGGAAGAGAAACTCGATACGGTTGATAAATCCACTATTTTCCGGACACTGACCCTGTTCCTTTCCCACCACCTGATACATGGTGTGGACGATGGAAGCGGTTCATTGAAGTATGCCGTTTGCGAAGACTGCTGCATGTGTACGGTGGAAGACCAGCACATGCACTTCTATTGCGAACATTGCCATAAGACCTATTGCATTCGGAGTGTGCACGCCCCGTCAGTCACGCTTCCGGAGGGATTCATGCAGACGGGAATTAATTATGTAATCAAAGGGATTTGCGCCGACTGCGCAGTCCATAAGAGAATAGACACAGACGATTGAGCGTATGAGACATTTCTATATATGTCTCCTCTTGTTAGGCTTTCTGTCGGTATCTGCCCTGGCAAGCGGAGATAAAGGAACAAAGGATATATATACGGAACAGTATATCACGGACATCTATATGGATGAGCCGAAACGCGCGTTGCAACTGCTGGACGAAGCTGAAACAAAGCAAGCGTTGCCCATATACATGGTGGATGATTTGCGTAGCATGGTCTACTCGTACCTGTATCAGGACAAATCGGCATTCCACTATGCCCGCCGGGCCTATGTACATGATTCTATCTCCGGGAACCACCCTGACCACTTGTTGAAGATGACCATAACCTTGGCCGACCTCTCCCATATCCTGAGCGAATATAAGGAGAGCAACCGTTACGCGGTTGAAGGACTGGAACTGGCACGCAGGCTCGACGACCGGCAGTCGGAATGTAAGTTACTCTTCTGTATGGGCGAGAACAAATGGATGCTGTCATTGAAAGAGGAAGGGTATGAGCTTTTCGATAAGGCAATCGCCCTGCTGGATGGCAGGAAAGATAAACTGAGCAAGTCGATGCTTTCCTATTTCTATGGGGTGAAGATGGGATACCTGATTAACGACAACCGGCTGGAAGACGCCTTGCAGGTAGGCCTGCAACGTGAGAAGCTGTTGGACGGAATGAAAGGCAATCCGGAAGTGCGTGAGGCTTTCCTCGACCAGCAATACGGATATGTCTATTCCAAATTGTCCCGCATCTGCCATTTGCTGGGAGATGTGGAACGTGGAAAGGAGTACCATAAAAAATACCAGTCCACCCATGCCTATAACACTCCTGCCGGTAAGCGCGATGCCACCCCGTACCTGCTTGTAACCAAGCAGTATCAAGCCGTACTCGACCATTGCCGCGACTTCAAGGAGCTGATGCACCGGCAAGATACCTTGAATATCCAGTACGTCGGCGTTCTGCAACGGGAGATAGACGCCTATCTTGCCCTGAAAGACTATGAGAAAGTCGCCGCACTGCGTGCTTCCATCCTGTCCATAACGGACAGCATCTACCGGCGTGATAAAACCAATGCCGCGCTGGAACTGGACAACCTTTACGAAGTGAACGAGAAGGAAGCCCGCATTGCGGAACAGGCTTTCCAGCTTACCATACGTACCATTACGTTAGTCTTCATCCTCTGCGTTTCGTTGTTATCACTGTTTTTCCTGTGGCGTATGTGGGTGCAGAACCGCAAAATCAAGCGTAAGAACCAAGTACTGGTGGAGCGCATCAACGAGCAGATGTCCATGCAGACGGAGATGAACCGCTTGCAGGCTGATGCCGAGAGAGTGTCGGAAGACCAACCTTTCCCGGAGACCGGGCAGACAGAACCGGAAGCATCCGACGGCAACGAAGAGGAAGCCCAGATGAATAAGATGATTTTCGGCAAGCTGGATTATATTATCAAACGGGATAACCTGTATCTGTCCGCCGACATATCGAGAGAAGAACTTGCCCGGATGGTCAAGATGAACAATACCCGTTTTGCCCGGATGATAAAAGAGAATACGGACACCAATCTGAACGGGTATCTCAATAATCTCCGCTTGAATTATGCCATGCATTTATTGAAGGAACATCCTGAATATACATTACGTGCCATTGCCGAAGCGTCAGGCATCAACAGTATGCCTACTTTCCACCAATTGTTCAAGGCAAGGACGGGAATGACTCCTTCTGAGTTTAAGAATGCAGAGAAAGAATTGAGAAAGTAATATTCTGTATTTCAGTGTGATATTACTTTTTTTGATATAGTTGAGGACAATTCTTTATATGTATGACAAACTGTATATCGGTTGTTTTTGCGATATTTTATTCCTTTGTAAAATAATAACGGCAAAAATCTGTATATACAATGTCTATATTGTGTCTGGCAATCCAAGTTGTTTTTGTTGTTTCTGTAGCGATAGTCTATTATTTCCGATTGTATAAACTTCATGGCATATCAGTAAAAGAGTGGGAAGAAATGAAGGAAGACAATTTCCTGATGCGGGAGTTGCTGAATAATCTTCCTATTCCGACTACGGTGAAGGACATCAAGGATAACTGTAACTATCTCTTTTGGAACAAGAAATCTGAAGATTTATATAGTGTCTCTCAGGACGACCTGATCGGGAAGAACGCAAGTGTTCTGCCTCCCGAAATTTGTTCTGCCTTTCAACAGACAGACCGGGAAACGATACGTTCCGGCCAATCAAACACTTTTCAGCGTCTGATATTGGCTGATGGGTGCGAACATGTATTGAATATGTATAAGCAGTTGTTGTACTACAAGGGCGAACCCCGCTGGCTGATTAGTGCGGCTGTGGACGTCACGGAAGCGGCAGAGAAGCGGTGCCAGTTGGAACAATTGGATCTTCAGCATCGCTTGCTGTTGAAAGCTACCGGTATGAAGCTGTGGACATGGGATTTGCGGCGTAAAGAGATTACCTGGAAAAGAGATGGTGAAGGTGGAACGGACAGAATAGTAGATGCCGACGAACATCTACAGCTTATCCTGCCGGAATACAGGGAGAACATCCATCGGGCATTGGACAGACTGAAACGAAAGGAAACGGACTTCTTTGACGAGGAATTCTTGCTTCGGGATGAAGACGGCACTCTTTCGTGGAGAGAAATCTACGGAGCTGTATATCAGTATGATGAAGATGGCGAACCGGCTCTTCTGGTGGGGGGAACTCTGATGATTGACAAGAGAAAGGCACTGGAGCAGGACTTGCGGGAAGCAAAAGAAAAAGCGGAAGAAGCCAACAGGCTGAAGTCTGCCTTTATTGCCAATATGAGCCACGAGATACGTACTCCGTTGAATTCTATCGTCGGTTTCTCAAGCGTACTGACTATGACGGACGACATGGAAGAGAAAAAGGAATATAACCAGTTGATACAGCATAACAACGCACTCTTATTGAAGGTGGTGGACGATGTTCTGGAGCTTTCGAAGTTGGAGGCGGGAGACTTTAAACTGTATCCTGCATGGTTCTGTCTGTCGGACCTCATTGTGGAAAGTGCCGCCGAGTGCAGGATGAAGGCTGGCGGAAAGCTGGATGTTCGGGTGGATAAGCCGGAACAGGATTATATGGTGGAACTTGACGCTCAGTATGTCAAACGGATATTGAGCAACTTCCTGTCGAACGCTCTGAAAAACACTCAAAGCGGCTATATCGATATAGCGTACAGCATGGCAGATGGGGGTGTCAAGATTAGTGTGAAAGATACAGGCTGCGGTATTCCGCAGGATAAACTTCCGTTGGTTTTCGACCGTTTCGAGAAAGTAGACTCTTTTGTGCAAGGGGGCGGGTTAGGGTTGCCCATTTGTAAGTCTATAGCAGAGAACATGGGCGGAACCATCGGGGTGGTTTCGGAAGTGGGTGCAGGAACTACGTTTTGGGTTACATTGCCTTGTGCTACAGCACCCACTCCTCAATTACACAATGAAATGTTAATCAACAACCTCTATTCCTAATCCCGTCAGCAGTCCTTCCAGTCCGTAGCGGGAGAACCGGGCTTTCTTCAGGCGGTTGGCGGCAGGGTTCAGGGCGTAGTTGCGGGCGGTGCTGAAATCGGCTTTTTCCAGGTTGGTGTGGTGGAAGGAGGCGTAGCAGAGGTCGCACTCGGTGAACTTGGCTTCGGGGAGTTGCGTCTCCATGAAGTCGGCATTTTGCAGGTCGCAGCGTGTGAAGCGGGTGCCTTTCAGCTTCATTTCGGTGAAAAGGGCATAGGAGAGGAGGCAGTTGCGGAACTCCACGGACAGGCCGAAGCGATTGCTGAGGGTGAAGTTGATACCTGTCATCTTGCAGTCGGTGAAGAGGACGTCCAGCCAGGAGGTGTTGCTGGCTTTCACCAGTGACAGGTTGCATTCTTTGAAGGTGCATCTCTCAAAGATAACTCTGCCGATGCTCTGGCCGGAGAAGTTGCATTTGTCGAAGGTACATTCGTAGTAGTTGGGTTCCAGTTCGTCGATGGTGAAATCGACTTTTTCGATGATTTGGTTTTCCATATGGTGGGGTTGAAATTGGTCTTGTTCAGCCTCTTGAAGAGGGGTTATTTGTTGCTGTTGTTGCCTATTTCGTCAAAGTCTACCCATTCCAGATAAGGGTCGATGAGGGTGCGGTCGGTCACCCGGTTGTTTTGCTCACGGCTGTATTCGGGGATGAAGCGCACTTTTGTATCAGTGATTTGCTGGGGACTGACTTCTTCAGGCGTGTCTACTCCCTGATTCTCCGATTGACAAGTGAGATAAAATGTTCCTACACCTTTCAACCGTACCGATCGACCTGCACTCATCAGTTCGCCCAACACTTCACCCAGATTTACGAGTACTGCATAGGTATCTCCCGGACTTACCGTTGACATAAGCGACAGTCGTTTTGCCACATCATCTGTTGTAGCAGGGCGACCTTTGGTTATTGCTCTCGGATACCACTTTCCATGTATTTTTTGTTTTTTGTAGAAAGCCATGTTGATTTCTCCTTTCTTTATGGTTTAATAGCCTTGATGCTACGACTGAGCGAGGCTTATCTATATCTTTAATATATCATCAATACGGATGATGCCTACCATCAATACGGATGATGCCTATCATCAATGCGGATGATGATATGCCGAGTCGCAAAGATAGCATAACTAATCCGTAACCTGTGCACGGCAAAGGTAGTATTTCAGCCTCGTACGATAAATTACTGAAATAACATAAGTCATTCATATTATTAGTAAACATAAGTATCTTAATTCTCCTCCTCCAGTCGGAGGAGGAGGGGAATTGAGATAGTTTCAATGATATATAGATAATGTGCGAAACTTGAATGAATTAATTCTTTGCCTTGAACACCGGCTCTATTTTCTGTATCTCCGACTCAAAGCCGAACCAATATCCCCGGTTTTCTTCCTCACCGACCGGCAGGAAACAAAGCCGGAGGTTCTCCCTGTATTCCCCATACAGCACTTCCCAATGTCCGGGAGGAACTTGCCGTTTGGTCTTTACCCGTTCTGCCGGGAGCTTCTTCAGCGACATGCCCGCCTCTATCCAGGCGATGCTTGCTTCCGACTGATATTCGGGATAATGCCGCTTGCAGAACTCATACAGGATGAGGCCCCGTTTTTCCAGACTCATCGGCTGGTCTATCAATCCTATCCGTATTAGATGTTCCAGAAAATCGTGCAGGAACGTTTCGTTATCCAAAATCAGTCTTCGGGTTATACCTTGCCAGGCAGGAGCATTATAAAAACCATCCAGCAGGCGCGAAAGTTGTCGCGCGGTTTGCAGTTCGTCCACATTGATTTCGCGGGTTTGCAGCACCTCGTAGGGTGGGAACGGGGAATATTGTATGCCCAGTTCTTCCGCCCTGCGGCGCATTTCCGTGCCGGGAAGCAGTTTCAGGGACTCCAGTTGTATTTCTCCGGCGCCATATTCCGCCAATACGCGGATGTCCTCGAATATCTCCGAAAGGTGATAGAGCGGGAGCCCGGCAATCAGGTCGGCATGCGTTTCCATGTTGGGGAGGGCACACAGGAATTTCAGTCCTTCCAGCGCATCCGACAGTCGGCCCATCCGTCGGCTTTGCACAAGCACCGGCTCGCGCAGGCTTTGTATGCCGGCTTCCAGATGCAGCAACCCTTCGGGCAGACGCTTTAACTCCTCTTTCAGCTCTTCGGAAAGTAGGGCAGGGTGCATTTCCAGGTGGAAACGTATATCGGGGGCGAATTCAAGGAACAGTTCCAGCAGTTCCTTTGCCCGGCGGGTATTATAATTGAAAGTACGGTCGAGCACACGCACGTTCTTTATTCCGTGTCGGTGGATGATTTGCAGCCGTTCGCGGATTGCTTCGATGGACAGGGTGCGCACGGGTTTTTCTCCACCACTGACGCAGAAGGCGCAGGTGTTGAAGCAGCCCCGTGTGGTTTCCAGTTGAACGAAAGGCTTGCTCCAGTTGAAGAAACGGCTTTTCTCGGGGGGAACGAGGTGATGGAAGTCCAGCACGCGGGCGATGCCGTTATCGATGTAATTTCCGTGGGAGTCGAGGTAGCAGAGTCCGGGGATATTCTTCCATTCCGACGGATTGTTGCGGTGGGTTATCCATTGCGGGAACACTTCTTCGCCTTCTCCCCTGAACACGCAACTGACAAACGGGTTGCTGCGCAGGAAGAATTCGTTGTCTCCCAGGAATTCCGGTCCGCCCAATACGATGCAGCATTGGGGCAGCAGGGCTTTTACTCTTGAAATGATGTGCAACAGTTGCTCGTGGTTGAACAACCAGACAGTGGCGGCAAGCAGGTCGGGACGGCGGCGGTAGACTTCGCCCGCTACCATGCCCACATTCTCGTTGATGGTGGCGGATACGATGTCCCATTCGATGGCGTCGTCGTCGGCTATCTGTGCATGCAGTGCGGGGAGTGCCAGTGAGGAGTGGGCGTATGAACTGTTCAGGTCGAGCCAGAGGATTTTCATGCTGGTTTGTTTAATTTCGTGCAAAATTACGCAAAATCCGAGGATTTATATGTAAGTTTGCATAGAGTTTTAGTAATATCAAGAAAGTATGGAAGAAGAAAAAAAGCAACCGGAAGAAAAGGCCAAAGCTAAAGTGCAGAAGCCGAAGAAGAAAAAGGTGAGCAAAACTTGGGAAGCCGCACAAAGGCTCAAAGGAAGCCTTATTGTAAACGACCCTAAATTTTTGCTGTAATAATGAGGTATCTTATTGATACAAATATCTTTGTGTATTTAGCTACCGATACGGATTATTTAAGTGAAGATGTGGCGTCCATCATACAAGATTTAGATACTGTATTATATATTAGTGCAGAATCTGTTCGTGAACTTATAGTGGCTTATCGTAATAAGGGCTTATGCTCTAAACGTTGGAAGTCAATAGAAGCAATGGTTGTTGCCATAGAAGCGGAATATTATGTTAAGATATTGCCTTTGAAGAAAGAACATATGCTGACTTATGCGCGACTGGAGATCAATGAAATGCAAGGACACAAAGATCCTTCCGACCATGTCATTATTGCTCATGCCATAACCGAGCATCTGCCACTCATATCAAGTGATACCCGCTTTGATTTTTATCGTAAACAAGGGCTTGACCTGATATTCAATAAAAAGTAGAGATATCTTTTATATCTAAGCACACCCCGTTACATGATGTAAGAATGTAGCGGGGTGTGTTGTTATAGAGATTATTTGCTCATGCTTATAGTTCTGTAGAGTTGTCAATCACTTTTATCCTGACACATTCGCTGGGAACCAGTGTCAGCAATTCATCCAGGAACTCACGGCTGCATTCCAGCAAAGTTTCCTGCGTCATTTCTTCTTTTGAAGCGGCAAAGAAGCGGAACAGGTTATCAGAGTCGGGAAGTTTCACCACTGTATAAACTATATCCGTTGACTTTTCATTGTATTGCTGTGCCAGGTCGTCGGCTCTTGCCCAGAATTGAACTGCTTTGTCACCACCAATTTCTACGACTGCGATTAGTTTTTTGTTTGTTTCCATAATCATTTATTTTAGTTATACATGCTGTCATGCTATCTTTAAAGTAACAATTGAAACGTTTTTATGGTTTCCTGCATTTACCTTTTTTTACATAAGTAGATGTTCTTGATTAGCTTGCATTATGCATAATAATTTAGCCCTCTGTTATTATGTGAACTAATATCTCCCTATAAAAAGGGAAAATGTGAACATAAACAGTCGATATATAGACAGCATCCTTTTGCACTAACCCGCTAACTTTGCTTCCAAATATCAAATAATTGTTATGAGAAGGTTACTGTTCATTTTTTCCTTTTTCTGCCTGCCCGTTGCGAGTGCAGGCGCACAAGATACCCTGGCATTGGAAGACTGTCTGAAGATAGGCATCGAGAACAACCTGTCCCTGCAAAGTAAACGGAAAGAGATACAAAAGGGAAGGTATGGCATCTCCGAGAACCGGGCACGATTGTTGCCCCAAATCAATGGTTTTGCCAATTATAATGATAACATCGACCCGCCTGTCTCCGTTACCGACGGCTCAGCTTACGGCAATCCCTACAATGTGACTCATACCCTGCAATACAGTGCCAACGCAGGATTGCAGCTCCAAATGCCACTCTATAACCAAACCCTCTACACCAGCATCTCCATTGCGCGGACGATGGACGAGATGAACCGCCTCACCTACGAAAAGGCGAGGGAAGACCTCATCCTGCAAGTCTGCAAAATGTATTATCTGGGGCAGGTCACCGCCGAGCAAATCGCACTGATAAAAGCCAATATCACCCGTCTTGAAGAATTGCAGAACATCACGCAGGCCTTCTATGACAACGGAATGGCAATGGAAGTCGATGTGAAACGGGTGAACATCAATCTCGAAAACCTGAAAGTACAGTATGACAATGCACAGGCCATGCTGGAACAGCAACTGAACCTGCTGAAATACATTATCGATTATCCCGCAGAAAAGCAAATAGCCTTAGTGCCGGTGAATACCGAAACTATCACTCCCGTAGCATTGACCGGACTCTCGGAGAGCCTATACGAACTCCAACTGCTGCAATCGCAACGGCAACTGGCCGAGCAGCAAAAGAAGATGATTGGTTACGGATACATCCCTTCCCTGAATCTGACGGGCAACTGGATGTTTTCCGCTTACACCGATAAGGCTTACCACTGGTTTCATTCCGGTTCTTCCGGTCATTGGTACCGTTCCTATGGCCTGGGCCTCTCGCTGCGTGTTCCCATTTTCGATGGTCTGGACAAACGCTATAAAACCCGCAAGGCCGTCATTGATATCGAAAACATCAAACTGGCACAGGAGAACACCCGCAAGAATTTGCAGACCCAATACCTGAATGCCACCAACGACCTGATGAACAACCAACGGAATTTCAAAAAGCAGAAAGATAATTATTTGCTCGCCGAAGATGTGTATACCGTCACTATGGACCGATACCGCGAAGGCATCACCTCGATGACCGAAGTGCTGCAAGACGAAATGCGGATGAGCGAAGCCCAGAACAACTACATCAGCGCCCACTACAACTATCGGGTGACCAACCTTATGTTGCTGAAACTGACCGGGCAAATAGAATCATTAGTCAAATAACAAGTTAATCAATAACATCCGAATATGGAAACAGTAGAAAACAATAGCGCATCCAGTACGCATCAGGAGAAAGCAAAGAAGTTGAGAAAATTACGCCGTTGGCAAGTCGTAATCAGCCTGTTGGGAATAGGTGTCATGATTTGGGGAGTCATACAGGTGGTCTGTCTCTTCTTGGATTACAAGCAGACCGAAACCAGCAACGATGCCCAAATAGAACAGTATATATCTCCTGTCAATCTGCGTGCCTCGGGTTATATCAGGAAGATTTATTTCACCGAACACCAGGAAGTTCGCAAGGGAGACACCTTGCTTGTATTGGACGACCGTGAATATAAAATCCGCGTTATGGAAGCCGAAGCCGCCCTGAAGGATGCACAGGCAGGCGCCACCGTCATTGGAGCCACCTTGCAGACTACGCAAACCACCGCATCCGTCTATGATGCTTCCATCTCTGAAATAGAAATCCGTTTGGCCAAACTGGAGAAAGACCGCCAGCGTTATGAAAATCTGGTGAAACGGAATGCTGCAACTCCCATTCAGTTAGAGCAGATAGAAACGGAATATGAAGCCACACACAAGAAACTGGAAGCCGTGAGGCGTCAACGGAAGGCGGCTCTCTCGGGAGTGAACGAAGTGTCTCATCGCCGTGAGAGTACCGAGGCTGCTATCCAACGGGCAACGGCTGCCTTGGAAATGGCTAAGCTGAACCTGTCTTATACAGTGGTCGTAGCCCCTTGCGACGGAAAGTTGGGACGCCGTGCCTTGGAGGAAGGTCAATTCATCTCGGCAGGGCAGACCATCACTTACATCTTGCCCGATACGCAGAAGTGGATTGTTGCCAATTATAAAGAAACCCAGATTGAGAATCTGCATCTTGGGCAGGAGGTGGCTATCACGGTGGATGCCATCAGCGATAGAGAATTCACAGGAACTGTTACGGCTATTTCGGGGGCTACGGGTTCTAAATATTCGTTGGTTCCCACTGATAATTCTGCCGGAAACTTTGTGAAGATACAACAGCGCATACCGGTTCGTATCGATTTCACCAATCTCTCCAAAGAAGATAATGGGAAACTGGCGGCAGGTATGATGGTAGTTGTGAAAGCTAAACTCTGACGCCATGCCCTCGTACCCTAAAAACTATCCCTTCTACAACTGGGTGCCTAAACCGGTAGGCATCATCATCATGTTGTTGCTCTTTATCCCTATCCTTACGGTGGGTGGCGTTTACTCTGTCAACAGCACTGAGATGATGAGTGGACTGGGCATCATCTCCGAGCATATTCAGTTCACTAATTTCGTCACTTCCATCGGAATGGCGGCTTTCGCTCCTTTCCTGTATCGCTTGATGTGTATCCGCCGGGAGAAGATGATGTGTCTGGCGGGGTTCTCGCTCATGTATGTCTTTAGCTATATCTGTGCGGAGACGGACAGTATATTTATTCTGGCGCTTTGCAGTCTGCTCATGGGCTTCCTGCGGATGGTGTTGATGATGGTCAATCTGTTTACGCTTATCAAGTACGCTGCCGGAATGGAAGCTACCCGTAACATCACTCCGGGACTGGAACCTGATGATGATAAGGGTTGGAACAAACTGGATATTGACCGATGCGTCAGCCAACCGGGTATTTACTTGTTCTTTATGATTTTAGGGCAATTGGGCACATCACTAACGGCATGGCTGGCTTTTGAGTATGAATGGCAGTATGTGTATTATTTTATGATGGGTACTGTGTTGCTTTCCATTTTGGTTATCTTTATCACAATGCCTTATCATAAGTTTGCTACGCGCCGTTTTCCTATCAACTTCAGGCAGTTCGGCAATGTGGCGGTGTTCTGCATTACATTGGTGTGCATCACTTATGTGCTGGTTTATGGCAAGGTCCTGGATTGGTATGATGATGCGTCCATCCGCACTGCCACATTGGTTGCGGCTATATCTGCCTGTATCTTTTTCTATATGGAGAAGAACCGCCATTCACATTACTTCCTGTTGGATGTCTTTAAGTTACGTACCATTCGTATGGGCATTTTGCTTTATCTGTTACTGATGATATTCAATTCAAGTGCCATGTTTGTCAATGTATTTACGGGCATCGGGATGAAACTGGATAATTACCAGAATGCGACATTGGGCAACTGGTGTATGGCAGGTTATGCGATTGGTGCTATCTCTTCTATGATATTGGGTTCCAAGGGAGTGCATTTCAAGTATCTGTTTGCAGCCGGTTTCCTGTTTCTCGGATTGTCGGCAGTATTCATGTATTTCGAAGTGCAGAGTGCCGGATTATACGAGCGGATGAAGTATCCGGTCATTATCCGTGCCACCGGCATGATGTTCCTTTATGCCTTGACTGCTGCCTATGCTACGCAACGCATGCCCTATAAGTACCTTTCTACCTGGATTTGCGTCATGCTTACCGTGCGTATGGTGTTGGGACCCGGCATCGGAGGCGCTCTTTACTCGAATATATTGCAGGAGCGTCAGCAGCATTATGTCACCCGCTATGCACAAAATGTGGATATGCTTCATCCCGAGGCTTCCGCTTCGTTTACTCAGACTGTTCAAGGCATGCAATATCAGGGAAAGAGCAAGCAGGATGCAGTCAATATGGCGGCAATGTCTACCAAAGGGCGGATTCAGGTGCAGGCCACCCTGTCGGCTGTAAAGGAAATGGCTGGCTGGACTATATACGGTTGCCTTATTTGCATGATATTTGTATTGATTATTCCTTATCCTAAACGGAAATTGCTAACTTAGCGCTGTTTTTCAATATAACCCGTGATATTATGGATACTCAGCAGGAACGTTTGTCTCGTCTTAACCATGCATTGTTAAGTGGAGAGGATGTTTGTAGTTCGGAAGGTATGCTTCATGATTTTCCTGAGTCATTGAAGAAACCGTTTCAAGTAAATGGAGTAGGGCTGGTGGTTTGCCGTCAGGGAAGTTTTATGTTTACTCTGAATCAGAAGGATTTTTCGGCCAAAGCGAATGAGACTCTCTTTATTCCCGGTGGTTCTGTCTTTCAGGTTGCCCGTCAGTCGGAAGATGCGGAAGTTTTTATTCTTGTCTACCAGACAGATCCGATACGTGACATTATAGGTAATTGTGTGACTTCTATGCATCTCTATTCGCAGCTTGCCACGGAGCCATGCTACGTATGGAGCACAGGTGAAGAGAATGAAGTCCTGAAATATATGTCTCTTCTGGACAATACTTTACGGATAGAGGAAAATACATTCAATCACTATGAACAGAAGTTGTTATTGTTGGGACTGACGTATCGGCTTTGCTCCATTTATAATCGTAAACTTATCACTCAAAGAGCCTCGGTAGGACATAAGCACGATATTTTCATACGGTTGATTCAGTTGATTGAAATGCATTATATGGAGCAGCGTGGCGTGGAGTTTTATGCAGATAAACTTTGTTTGTCGCCTAAGTATCTCTCTGTACTGTCCAAGTCGATTTGTGGATATACGGTGCAGGAGCTGGTGTTCAAAGCCATTATCCGTAAGAGCATTTCGTTGCTTAAGAACACGCAGAAGAGCATACAGGAAATATCTGATTACTTCAACTTTCCTAATGCTTCCTATTTTGGTACGTTTTTCAGGAAACAAACAGGAGTATCTCCACAGCAATATCGGAGAAAATAATCTTGCCAAAAGTCTGATATATAATATAACAAAGAAAGAGGAAAATCATTACTGAAATTCCTCTTTCTTTTAGGGTGACTGAAGGGACTCGAACCCTCGACATTCAGAACCACAATCTGACGCTCTAACCAACTGAACTACAGTCACCATGTTTGCGTCATTTCTCAAACGCGGTGCAAAGATAGATATAATCTTTGATACTGCAAATGTTTGGAGGAATATTTTTGTGAGAATCTGCATTATTTTTTATTCTCTTTGATGCCTACATTGTGTTGCTGAAGGAGCTTTCGAGAGTTTTTAGTAAAGATATTCAGATGGTTACGTGCTACTTCCGGCAGCTTTGAAACGGATGTGGAATCGGTCGGATAAAGGACATAATTTTTTTCTTTGGTAAGGGTAGGCCGTGCTGTCCATACCAGATTATATCCGCAATGACTAATATGGACACTTGGTGTGGAGGAAATAACTGTATCTTTTTCCAACTCTAACGTGAAAATAAGGCCACCATCAGTATTTACCTTACTCATATTGGATATAAAATTCCCTAAAGAATAAACTACGGCATGCTGCATTCCGGTCAGAGTATCAGTGCGTAATTCCATTGGCTGTATGACATGTGGATGTGAACCGACGATATGCGTTACCCCTTGTTTTAATAACCAATCTACTAATTGCCGCTGTTCCCGGCTGGGAAGAGACTGGTACTCATTTCCCCAATGCATACAGGCTATGATAGCATCGGGTTGCCATGTTCGGGCAGTGTCAATATCCTGTTGTATGATTTTTTTATCTATATAGTTCACTATGTTGGGAGAGGTGGGCTTGACTCCGTTAGTATCATAGGTATAGTTGAGAAGGGCGATACGAAATCCGTTCTTATCAATAAGTAAAGGATAACGCTGGGAGCGCTCTTCTTTGTTCCGATAGGTGCCTGTGTACGGAATATGTAGAGAATCCAGCATAAGGATGGTGCGTTCCAGACCTTTCTTTCCGCGGTCAAGACAATGGTTGTTTGCTGTTAATAGTATGTCGAATCCAGCATCTTGAATAGCATATAAGAACTCATCTGGGGCTGAGAATGCAGGATAACCTGTATATGGTTTTCCGCCGAGGGTGACTTCAAGATTTCCAATAGCGATGTCTGCTCTACTTATTTGCTCTTTCACAAGAGAGAAACAAGGAGAGTAATCATGAGTCCCCTGACTTGTACGCGCAGCTTCAAGTTGTGCCTTGTGTTGCATCAAGTCACCGACAAATAATAATGTGACTTTAGCAGAAGGAACAGTGTCAGATGCTTCAGCTACTACTTGTTCTTGTGCCGCACTGTTGCATGATACAAGAAAAAAAAGTAGTGTGAGGGGAGATATTCTTCTCATAAATGTTTAAGGAGTTAAAAGTTCCTTTTGGAGAATACTTTCTATTTCTTCAACTGTGGGATTTATAGCAAGAATAATTCCCTCAGCATTAACAAGAAAAGTACCTCCGGCAGCATTCGGTATCCGGTATTTCGTCCATATCTGATTGGTGTCATTGAGCTCAATGAGGTTTAACCAAGGATAGCCGTCTTTTTTGATAGCTTCTTTCATGCGGGCATCACTTCCTTGCTCACGTGCCACACCGATGACAGTGAATCCCTTATTCTTATATTTTTCATATATGGGAATAACTTGTTTGGAGTTTACACGACATGGACCGCACCAAGAAGCCCATAAATCAATTAACGCTACCTTTCCCTGAATATATTTTGATATTTGTACTTTGTTCCCATTTAGGTCAGGAGCTGAAAAATCAACATATGGTTTTCCAATTTCCGGTTGCCCGTTTTTAATGAGCATTTGCATTTGCTGACCATAAGGGTGTTCCGGATAGAGAGAGGCAAAAGTTTCCTGATAGGCATTCAGAAATGGAGTAACGTCTTCACCTTTGCGTGCCATTTCTGTCTTACTTGTCAGAACATATAGTCCGGGTAAGGAAGGGTTCTGTTTTATATGCTTTATAGTCCATTGATTCATTTCTTCGTTTAATTGCTTAATTTTCGCCAAAAGAGCTTTTCCTTCTTCTGTGTATGCTTCTCCGCTCTCCTCAAGACGGTCTCTTTCTCTGTAGATATTATTTCGCTCTTCATTGTTGTCCTTAACCTGCTCGATTTTTTTCCAAAGAGTTTGCAGTGCTTCACTTTCGAAACGGTTTTCTTCGTATAATTTATTCATTTGAGCGTATAAAGAGTCAAAATTGAATTTGGCTTTTCTTTCACTCTCCAATTGTTGTAACTCACAGGTTAATGGATTACTTGTGCTCACTAGTCCCGGTTTTCTGGTACTAGCCGGGTATAGGGTGAAAGAAACAGGACCATTTTCTGCAAAGAAGAGAGAAGGGAGCCAGCTACCGGTAAGCATATCATTCCAGATAAAGACTTCGTATACTTCTTCATGATCAGCGTAGAAATCATATTGAAATTCTCCATTGCGTATAGGTATTGATAGCCATGGGCTGCTACTGGGATTCTTATGGGCTTTCATCAATACGAGTCGGCTGGATTGCGGACTATCGATTACTTTGCCTGAAATGTGACAATGAATCTTTCCTTTCTTTTCTTGCTCGTTGAGGCTTATGCTTTTAATTTGAAAATCTCCTTTATTGGCTCCCTCTATGAAATCAATCATCTTTTCTTGGGGGGCAAGAGGAGCAAATTGAAGGCTGAAAGTTACATTTCCCGAGGCAGGCATATAGACTTCTTTGTCCAACTCGAAACCTTGTGAACGGATGATAGGATAGTTCTTTCCGGTTTGATTTCCATGGAGTGATAGACCCGAAGCCAGACGTATCCAATAGTTAGGGCGCGAATAGGCATCCATATATAAAATAGTGGCTGTATCATTACGGACGATCCGGCTGATTTCAAGTGCATCGCTATTTCTGTATTGATAGGATGGATAGTCGATTGAAAAGTTCTGCGCAGTTCCCCGTATGGTACAGACAAGAAAAAGGAAAACAAAAACAAAAATTGTTTTTAGCTGTGTGTTCATGAGTATTATAGATTAAACTAAATACCGGAAGAAGCCTAATGGAGATAATTGTCTTCTTCCGGTATTCGGGATTATTGGTAAATTGCTTTCTTACCAGCCAGTAATGTATTCTTCATTAAAGAAACGATAGTCATCGGTCCTACGCCACCCGGTACGGGAGTGATGAATGAACACTTAAGAGCCACTTCGTCGAACTTTACGTCACCGGTCAGTTTAAATCCTGATTTCTTAGTGGCATCCGGTACGCGAGTAGTACCTACATCAATAACTACGGCACCTTCTTTCACCATCTCGGCTTTAACAAAGTTAGGTTGTCCCAGTGCAGCGATGATGATGTCAGCTTCTTGGCACTCTTTTACGAGATCTTTACTGCGGCTATGACATACAGTTACAGTTGCATCTCCCGGATAGGCTTTTTGCATCATTAAAGCAGCCATTGGTTTGCCGACAATGTTACTACGTCCCAATACTACGCACTTCTTACCAGAAGTCTCTATTTGGTAGCGTTTTAACAGTTCTAGAATTCCGTTGGGAGTTGCTGATACATAGCAAGGCAATCCTATGGACATGCGTCCTACGTTGATGGGATGGAAACCATCTACATCTTTGCGATAATCAATGGTCTCGATCACTTTCTGTTCGGAGATGTGCTTGGGTAATGGAAGTTGTACTATGAACCCGTCTACGTCTGCATCTTCGTTTAGTTCACGTACTTTAGCAAGAAGTTCTTCTTCCGTCACATCTGCCTCGTAACGGATGAGACTGGATTTGAATCCGCAAACTTCGCATGCTTTTACTTTTGCAGCAACATACGTTTCACTACCACCATCGTGGCCTACGAGAATTGCTGCAAGATGAGGACGTTTACCACCTTTCGCCACAATTTCTGCTACTTCTGCAGCAATTTCCTGTTTTACTTGTTCCGAAATTGCTTTTCCGTCAATTAGTGTCATATCAGTATTTTTATTATTTCATCTTAGGCATCATTTTACCCATCTTGCTACCTGTTACCATCTTCATCATCTTACGAGTTTGATCGAATTGTTTTAACAAGCGGTTTACTTCCTGAATATTCGTACCACTACCTTTAGCAATACGTTGTCTGCGTGAACCGTTCAGAAGGGCAGGATTACTACGTTCTGCAGGGGTCATAGAATAAATAATAGCTTCAATACTCTTGAAAGCATTGTCGTCAATATCGATGTCTTTTATAGCCTTACCTACACCTGGAATCATAGAAGCCAGGTCTTTCAGGTTACCCATCTTTTTGATTTGCGCTATCTGACTCAAGAAGTCGTTGAAGTCGAACTGGTTCTTGGCAATCTTCTTTTGCAGGCGTTTGGCCTCTTCTTCGTCATATTGCTCTTGGGCACGTTCCACCAATGAAACAATATCACCCATACCGAGGATACGGTCTGACATACGCGACGGGTGGAATTGGTCGATGGCATCCAGTTTCTCACCTGTACCCACAAATTTGATCGGTTTGTTTACTACTGAACGGATAGAAAGAGCGGCACCACCCCGGGTATCACCATCCAACTTAGTCAGTACAACACCATTAAAGTCAAGACGTTCGTTAAACTCTTTTGCTGTGTTTACAGCATCCTGACCGGTCATAGAGTCTACAACGAAAAGAATCTCATTCGGATTGATTGCTTTTTTAATAGCAGCAATCTCATTCATCATCTCTTCATCCACAGCCAGACGTCCGGCGGTATCGACGATTACAACATCATATCCTTTGGCTTTTGCTTCCTGAATTGCATTTTCTGCAATTTTCACCGGATTCTTACTATCCGGTTCAGAGTACATTGGAACTCCTATTTGCTCTGCTAATACGCGCAACTGTTCGATAGCGGCAGGGCGGTATACATCACAAGCCACCAACAACGGTTTCTTGTTCTTTTTCGTTTTTAGCATTCGTGCCAACTTACCGGAGAAAGTAGTCTTACCGGAACCTTGCAGACCAGACATTAAGATGACAGCAGGTTTTCCTTCCAAATCAATTTCTGCAGTTTCGCCACCCATTAATTGAGTTAGCTCGTCGTGCACGATCTTCACCATTAATTGGCTGGGCTTTACGGCTGTCAATACGTTTTGTCCCAATGCCTTTTCCTTAACCGTATCTGTAAAAGTTTTGGCTACTTTGTAGTTAACGTCGGCGTCTAACAGTGCTTTGCGCACATCTTTCAGGGTTTCCGCAACATTGATCTCGGTGATTTTTCCTTCACCTTTCAGAATTTTAAACGACCTTTCCAGTCTTTCGCTTAAATTATCGAACATGATGATATAATTACTATTTATAAATTACAAATTACTCTTATTGAGGCGCAAAAGTACAAAAAATCCCTGTATCTACCTTCTTTTGAGGCAAGAATATTATTCAGTTGAGGTAGCAGGATAAGTGAAAAGAATAGTCGGTCCTTCCTTACCGTCATGAATTACCTGATAAGTACCGCCGAAGTGTTTCAGTAATAAAAGGTTGACATCGTTACGCAAAGCAGAGTCCTGATTGGCATAATTGAGGTCTGCCAATGGAGAGTTCGTAACTTTGAAGCATAATATTTCTCCATTTTTATCTAAAGTGAATTGGAGATCGCGTTCTTCTTTGAAAGATGGAGAGGGGCAAGTAAGAATACTGACGATGAGTTGCATCATCCGGTTTGTATCAGTATAAACAATATACTCGTCAATGTCACTGTAGAAATGAATATGCAAAGTTGGATTCTGCATTTGTGCCATTCCTACGGAATCCTTGCAAAGTTGTACAATGTCATAGTCACTTAATTGGAACTTCATCATACCAGCCTCCAGACGGGATAGATCAAGAACATTGTTTACCAGGCGCATTAATTGTTCAGTGTTTTGTTGAATGATGTCCGCATACTCTTTGCGAGTAGGTTCGTCAATTTCCACTTCGTTTGCTATGATTTGTGAGAAACCTAATACTCCGTTCAGAGGAACCCGGATGGCATGACTCATGTTGGACAAGAAACGGTTTTTCATTTCATTGGCCCGCTCTGTTTGACGAGTAGCTTTCTGGGTCTCTTTTTTTGAAATTTTCAATGCTTTTCGTATCCGGTTGATGCGAAGCATATAAGTGATACATAGCACTAGTATGATTCCAAGGCTCAGGAGAATACTGGTTTGTACACGATTCCTGAGTTTCCCGCGTTCCCATACTAGCTGGTTAAGATGGTATATTTCTTTGATTTCTTCCAATTGCTTGGCTGATATGGCAGCAGTCAATGAATCTTGAATGTGATTAGATTTTTCGTATAGTGGTAATGCTTCTGCATATTGACCAATTTCCAGCAGGATGTCAGCTTTGCGGGATAATTGTTTGGCGTACTCCGTTAATGCTGACTTAGATTGTTGCATATATATCAGGGCGGAATCCATGTGTACTAATGCATTCTGATAATTTTTTGTGTGGTGATAGTATTTGGCATAGGCATCATGATACATGGTGATGTAAGGGAGATAACTTTGCGGAGTTATGAAATCTTGTGCCTTCTCTATATAATATTGTGCAGAGTCGGTTTTTCCTATACCTGTATAGTAGTAGGACTGGAATACTGTTGAAAATAGGTAGAGGTTGAAATAAGACTCATACATGTCAGGATCCCAGGCTAACATTTCTTCCATCAGCTGCTTATTTTCATCTAAATATACTTTCAAGTTTTTATAATCATTTTGGTCATTGCTGAACATAATCAGTTGTTCCAAAACATTGACTTGCGTACTGCTTGTCTTTTGCTCGGAAGCATATTCATGGGCCTTACGTAGCGCTTCTCCTTCTTCTTTCTTGCGATTGGTTTCATGATAGGCACTTGCCAGGCATGAATATGCAGCTATGCATCCATCTACATTATCCAACTCTTCTGCTATCTTGAGCATTTCCAATGCTTCATTGATGGCATATTCATATTTTTCGCTATAAATATAGGTATATATGAGCAGTTTTTGTACGTTGAAGTACAAACGGTAGTATTTCATGCGTTCAGCAATGGGTTTTACATAATCGACCAATTTACTGACGCTGTCTATTTTTTCTTTATTATAGTAATATAGAATTTTAAAATAGGTACTGCTGCAGATGTATTTAGCATTTTTTTGACGCTGAGCTTCGTTGAACATTTCTTCTGCATATTCTATGTAATGCGGAGAATTCTGCTCCGTAAGCACAAGCTTTTCGAGTAGTTTTAGTCTGGTGGTGTCATGTGGAAGTGTTTGCAACTCTGTTATAAGACTATCGGTAACAGGTGACCGTTTGATGGGTCTGTTTGCAAATATGAAAAAGATTTGAAGTAAAAGAACTACTATAAATAAGAGACGTTTCATTCTGATACCTCCTTTCTGCTAGTTGAGACAATAGGATGGGTAAACAGGAAACGGGAACCATTCTTGTATTCGGGGTCAATCCATATTTTTCCACCGAAACGTTCCACAATCAGTTGGCAAATGGAAAGTCCCAATCCACTACCTTGTGCATTTTCATTCAGCTTTTCGAAACGATTGAATATTGCACCCTGCTTTTCTGGGGCTATGCCACAACCTGTATCTGATACAGCAAACAGAGCAACTCCTTCTGGCTGTTTTTCTAATGAAAGAGTAATACTTCCTTCTGTGGTAAATTTAGTGGCATTAATCAGTAAGTTAATTAGTAATTGTTGAAGACGTGCTTCATCTGTATAGATTTCCAAGTTCTCTAAAGAAGTTTGGAACAGTACAGAAGCGGATGTTTGTTTTATCTTTTCTACCGTATCCACTACATTCCGGCATATAGCCACAGCATTATTGTTAGCGAAAAGAAATTGCATTTTGCCGATTTCCAGACTAGAAAGATCTACGACATCATCTATGAGTTTCAACAGTAAATCTGAATTCTGCTGAATGATTTCATTGCATTGTTGCCGGGTGCTGATATCAATATTTGCATCCGTCAGAATAGCAGAGAAACCGGACAAGGCATTTAGAGGCGTGCGTATTTCATGACTCATATTCGATAGAAAAATGCTCTTGGTACGGATGGAATTTTCTGCAATTTGCCGTGCTTTTTCCAGTTTTAGCCTGGATGCTATCAGTCGTTTATTGATCTTACGGATATAGAGTACCGATGCAATGGATATGCTTAAAATAAGGATGCACCCCATGATAGAATAAAACAATAATCGGTTACGTTCATTTTGATTATCCATTTCAAGGCGGTCTACCTGATATATGGTTCGCAGCAGATTAATTTGCGAGGAGTAGTTGCGTGCATTGATAGAATCTCGTGCAGCATTGATATCTTGAAATATTTCGCATGCCTCTTTGGCTCTTCCACGTTTGGTATACAGCCGTGCCAATGAATTCTTCATTTTCAGATATCTATTGTAGACATTGGCGCTACTGGTGCTAACGGTCAGTTCATTATATAATTTTATGGCTTGCTCGTCATCTTCGACTTGCTTGGCATATTCGGCTTGGATATATTTCAAAATAGAACTGTGAAAAAAGAAAGGATAATACTCATACCATTCTTCTGCTTCCTGAATATATTCCCGGGCTTGTTCCAGGTTATTAGTATGAAGATAATAGTAGGCTTGAAAGATATTTTCTATGAAGCGGCTATGTCGATAGTCTTTTACTTGTTCTATCTGTTCCAAATAGTCTTTAGCTTCATTTAATCGTCCCAGTCTGATAAGTGTGGGGATTAATTGGATAAGTACTTTTTCCTGTAATTTTTCGGAGTCTGCAATTTTATATAGCTTCTGCATGGCTATTTCATATTCCTCGATAGCTTCATTAGTCATGTTGGCATTGAGGTAAGTATCGCCAATGGCATAGTGTGATATGGCTATTCCTATATCATATCTCATTAAGGTAGCTTGCTGTAGCATGGCATTTGCTTTTTCCAATGCTTCATTGATGTGTCCATCAGATACAAGTGCATAAGCAGCCATTTGCTGCATGAGGAACATGTGTTTATAATCCTTCTTGTTACGAAATGCGTCAACAAGCTCATCTTCCCACTGGGCGATATCATGTAATCTGACTTCTTGAGAATAGGCCAGATTGTTATCCATCAGGTACTCCATCAGGTGTATACGCTCATCTACCAAATCCAGATTTGTCGATTGGATGTAGGAAGTACTGTAAAATAGCATCAACAAAAATAGTATGATCGTTTTACTGAGCCTCACCTGATTAATTAAATGTTTATATAATGAAATCTGATTACTTGCGACAAAAATAAATAAAAAGGGCGAGATATCCGAAAATGTCCCGCCATTTTTGTATATATAATCCTATTTATTGTTGATTTTGTCTTTTTAGCTATGGTTTTAGCTATTCATGCTCATTAGGAACTCATCGTTATCTTTGGTTTTTTCCATGCGGTCTTTCACAAAATCCATAGCTTCAATCGGATTCATGTCAGCCAGATATTTGCGGAGTATCCACATACGATCCAAAGTTTGCTTGTCTTGCAGCAAGTCGTCACGACGGGTGCTGGAAGCAACAATATTGACAGCTGGGAAGATACGTTTGTTAGACAGGTTGCGGTCGAGCTGCAATTCCATGTTACCTGTACCCTTGAATTCTTCGAAGATAACTTCATCCATCTTGGAACCTGTATCAATCAAGGCAGTAGCAAGAATAGTGAGCGAACCACCGTTTTCAATATTACGGGCAGCTCCGAAGAAACGTTTGGGCTTATGAAGTGCATTTGCGTCCACACCACCGGAAAGTACTTTACCGGAAGCCGGAGATACTGTATTGTAAGCACGTGCCAAACGTGTAATTGAGTCCAGGAAGATCACTACGTCATGACCGCATTCTACCAGTCTCTTGGCCTTTTCCAGCACAATACCGGCGATTTTCACATGGCGTTCGGCAGGTTCGTCAAAAGTAGAAGCAATGACTTCAGCATTTACGGTGCGTGCCATGTCAGTTACTTCTTCCGGGCGTTCGTCGATAAGTAACATAATCATGTAGACTTCCGGATGATTTGCTGCGATGGCATTGGCTATATCTTTCATCAAGATGGTCTTACCGGTTTTAGGTTGTGCCACGATCAATGCACGCTGGCCTTTACCGATAGGAGCGAAAAGGTCTACTACACGAGCTGACATAGAGTCTGAATAGCCACCTTTGCACAATCTGAATTTTTCGTCGGGGAATAATGGTGTGAGATGCTCAAATGGTACGCGGTCACGTACGAAAGCCGGGTCACGTCCATTGATTTTTTCCACTTTTACTAGTGGGAAATATTTCTCACCTTCTTTAGGAGGACGGATTACACCTTCTACAACATCACCGGTTTTCAGGCCAAACAGTTTGATTTGAGATTGCGATACATAAATATCATCTGGTGAAGAAAGGTAATTATAGTCGGAAGAACGAAGGAATCCGTAACCATCCTGCATGATTTCCAGTACGCCTGTACCGGTCAGGATATCGTCGAATTCGTATACTTTTTCACGTTCAATTACAGGTCTGCGTTCGGGGACAGGAGAATAATTCTCATTGTTGGCATTCGGTTGTGCCGGACGCTGCTGTTGTAC
Organism: Bacteroides sp. AM16-24; assembly: GCF_003471885.1. NCBI lineage: Bacteria > Pseudomonadati > Bacteroidota > Bacteroidia > Bacteroidales > Bacteroidaceae > Bacteroides > Bacteroides sp. AM16-24. The sequence goes on along the minus strand of NZ_QRKI01000005.1, from coordinate 159,408 downwards.
GGGACGTGGGTTGTTGTTCCGGTTATTATTATTGTTGTTATTATTGTAAGGAGTATTATTATTGTCTCGGGGACGAAGGCGTGGACGTTGATTAGCAGGAATAGATTCAACTACAGGAACTGCGGGTGTTTCAGCTTTAGTTGCTTCAAACTTACCGAGAAGTTCAGAAGGCAGTTCTACTTTTTCGGTCGGAAGGTCTTCGATAGGGATGAAGTCATCTTCGGGTTCAGCCAGGATAGGGCTGTCTTCCACTACGACTTTCTTGATAACTTTAGGCACTTCTGTTTCAAAATTCAATTCGGGCTCAGCTTTCTTAGGTTCTTCCTTCTTTGCAACAGGTACGGGTGCGGGTATGGGAGTTTTTTCTTCTACCTTAGCTTTACGCGGACGTCCTGGTTTACGCTTTGTTGAGTTAGGCGTTTCAGTATTTTCAGGAGCTGCTGTAGCTGCTACAGCTACTTCTTTTTCCGCTACCGGCGCTTTAGGTGCCTCTGCTACCGGTGTTTTTACTGCTTCTGCTACCGGTTGTACTTTAGCGACTGCTACTGAAGCTTCAGCTTTTGCCTTAGTGAGATCGCCGTTTTTGTTGGCGGTAAAGACTTTGTCAGTACTCTCTTTTTTTACGGTTACGCGGGTACGTTTCTGTTGTCTGTCCACTTTACGCTCTTCTTTCAGCTTTTCAGCAGCAACTTTTTTGGTAGCACCTGCGATGGCTTGTTCATCAAGTATCTTGTAAACAAGTTCTTCTTTTTTTAGTGAGTCTGTCTTTTTAATACCCAGTTCTTGGGCAATAGATTGAAGTTCCGACAAATTTTTGTCGTTCAATTGAATGATATTATACATACAGTATATATGTGAATGGTTTAAAATTTCTTTTGTTATTGGACAGATATGTTCACACGGTTGCGGTTGTCGTCACAAGCAACATGGCAAATATACCTTTATTTAATATAATGATTATGGGATATTTATTATTGAACCGGAAAACTGTTAGCTACCCGCACTTAGGAGTTTACAGAATGTTTCAACGGTGCAAAGGTAATAAATATTTTTGGTTTCATAAACAATTCGTCTTTTTTTTAATTTTAAAACTTTATCTTTGCTTGATAAACCAAGAAAAAGCGCATATATTTATGGATATAAACGAAGTTCATTTCATCTATTTTTCGCCTACTCGTACTTCTAAACAAGTTGGTGAGGCAATTGTTCGCGGAACAGGACTAACAAATGTTGTTATTACGAATTTAACACTACATGCTGCTGAGGTAGATATTCCGGAGAATATACTGACTGTTATTGCTGTGCCGGTGTATGGCGGCAAGGTAGCTCCTTTGGCTATGGAGCGGTTGCAGGGTATTCGTGGATCGGGATCTCCGGTTGTGCTGGTAGTAGTTTATGGTAACCGCGCGTATGAAAAGGCTTTGATAGAATTGGATGCATTTGCTTCTGCCCAGGGCTTCAAAGTTATTGCCGGGGCTACTTTTGTGGGAGAACATTCGTATAGTACGGAACAAAATCCAATAGCCCCAGGGCGTCCGGATACAAATGATTTGCAATATGCGGAGGAATTTGGTGCGAAGATACGGACGAAAATAAATGCCGCCGTTGATATGGAGCACTTGTATCCGGTGGATGTGAACCGTATTCAGCGCCCGCGCCAGCCTTTTCTGCCTTTATTCAAATTTCTGCGCCGGGTAATAAAGTTGCGTAAAAGTGGTGTTCCTTTGCCGCGTGTACCGGAAGTGAATGCGGAACTTTGCACGCATTGTGGCGTTTGCGCTGTACATTGTCCTTCGGGAGCTATTCTGAAAGGTGACGAATGTAATACGATTGCCGAAAAGTGTATCAAGTGTTGCGCATGCGTCAAAGGATGTTCGTTCAAGGCGCGGACGTATGATACTCCGTTTGCTTCATTGCTTTCAGACTGCTTTGTGCGGCAGAAAGAGGACCGGATTATTTTATAGCTTTAATCCTACATGCAATAAACTCCTTATCATTCAGAATTTCTATAGAATTCTCCGATACATTTGTGTCTGTATTTATATTATTAAGGCGGTACCTCAAAACTCGTCAGTAACGCTTAAAAGACAATACATACGGTATAAATGGGCGTTTTATTTTCCCAACTGGAGAAAAGTTTTTTCCCAACTGGAAAGATGTTTTTTCCTAACTGGAGAAAAATAGCTTAGTAATAGCTGATTGTAGCGTAACCCTTTATTCGCGTAATTTGTGTTCTATTATAATGTTTTGTTCATATCTGAGAAGAAAGGAATTATTTCACCACAGAGTAACACGGAGTATCACGGAATTCTATTCTTTTGATTTCAAATCGATAAAACTCCGTGATACCATGTGTTGAAATAATTCATAATCCTGAGAAAAATTATGTACCAAGTTGTTTTTTAATGATTACATAACTAAAAGTGCCGTCAGAAGCCTTTCTGAACGGGGTGACTGTTTTTTACTAAAACCTTATCGGATTTTTACTAATTTTCCGGTAGATTTTTACTAATTTTCAGTCGTGAATTTAGTAAAAATCCGAAGCCCTTTTAGCAAAGGGTGGGACGGATGTATTATGTGTAACTATTTTTCTCTTATTTATTTTCCCAACCGGAGAAAAATAACTTAGTAATAGCTGATTGCAGTGCAGACCTTTATTTGTGTAATTCGCGTAATTTGTGTTTTGTTCATAACCGTGCAGAAATGGATGAAAGAGTGATAAGGCGGTAAGATGATAGAGTGATAAAGTAGCTGCGCTATATATCACAGAGCGTTATCCCGCTATCACTTTATCACCCTACCACATTATCGCACTTTGTTCATATCTGATTCAATAAGGAATAAACTTCAGAATAACAACTTTCCGTGTTTGGGTGTCTATTTTGAAACGATTATCAGTACGTTCGCCTATCAACCAAATGATATGGGAACCACTGCAAAGCACCCATTGTTGTTCTTTGCGGGAAAGGGAGAATTTCCGATCAGTAAGGTAATCGCTGATCTTTTTTCGTCCGGTCATACCAAAGGGAACGAATGTGTCGCCTTGTCGGCAGTGTCTGACTGTGAGAGGTTGTTTTAGTTTGTCTGCATCGAAGCAAGCAGTGCTTCGGTCGCGGGGAATGATGAAATCATCCGTGACTTCTAATTCTTCCATTGTCAGACGGAAGGGTAGGGTAGGGTCATCCGGAGAGAAGACAGTTGAAGCATCTTCTGAACAGACTGGTTCTATCAGCAGAAGCTCCCGATCTTTAATTACACGCCATTCTCCGCTAAGGAATATCTTCCCCGGTTGTCCGTTCAGGGAGGTGAAAATATCTTTGATCTGTGCACTGTTAAATCCTAATGGAGATAAGATCTCAAATAATAAAGTTTCCGGTGCAGGCTCCCGGAGCAAAGCACTGATTAGGATACCTTGTTCGGTTTGCACTTTCTGTTTACCTTCTTCTATACCTTTCTTATATAAGAGAGCTGCATCATTCAGATGTTCTGAGGTGCGGAGAAGGCTTTCTTTTATGGAGGGATTGATTTCCTGCATTAGAGGCAATAGACTGAGGCGTATCTTGTTGCGTGTATATTCGTCTTGCAGGTTGGTGCTGTCCGTTACGTAAGATTGCCCGATTTCTTGTAGGTACTCGGTTATTTCTTTCCGGTCGAGGCATAACAAGGGACGGACAATGTTTCCGTTTTTGGGGCGGATACCCAATAGCCCGTTGATGCCTGTTCCACGGATAAGGTTGAGCAGGAGAGTTTCTACGCTGTCATCTTTATGATGGGCCACGGCGATAACGTCGGCACCTTGTTGTAAACGGAGCTGTTCAAACCAGGCATAACGTAATTCCCGCGCTGCCATTTCAATGGATATGTGGCGTTTTTCCGCTTCTTCTGTAGTTTGGAAATGTTGGACATATAACGGAACTTCCAGTTGCAAGCATAGTTCGCGGACAAACATTTCATCTCGAACAGACTCGTCTCCCCGCAGATGGAAATTGCAATGTGCCGCCTCGCAGGTGTACTCCATATCAAGAAGTAGACGCAACAAAGCAACTGAGTCCGCTCCACCGCTCAGTGTTACCAGTATTTTGTCTTCTTGTGTGAAAAGCTTCTCCTGATCAATGTATTGCGCTATTTTCTTTTTATTCATAATGGTGCAAAGATAATATTAACGAATTGAATTCTTTCTAATTCTTCGGAACAAAGTGTAGTATATTTCTCCTTATTTAAAAACAATCTAAATAATTTGTAGGCTAAATACAAATCATTTATCTTTGCATCCAAATAAAAGAAAGAGAGTAGGCTATGCGTTTATCCGAATTAAAAACTGGAGAAAAAGGTGTAATTGTTAAAGTTCTGGGGCATGGCGGTTTCCGCAAACGGATTGTAGAAATGGGCTTTGTTAAAGGCAAGACTGTCGAAGTTTTGCTGAATGCTCCGCTGAAAGACCCGATAAAATACAAAGTAATGGGGTATGAAATCTCTTTGCGTCGTCAGGAGGCAGGAATGATTGAAGTACTCAGCGAATATGAGGCGAAAGAACAAGTGACAAAACCGAATTTTCATCCGGGAATGAGTGAAGACATTTATCCGGGTGAAGAGGAACTGAAACGTATCGCCCTCGGTAAACGCCGCACCATTAATGTTGCATTAGTGGGTAATCCGAACTGTGGGAAAACCTCTCTGTTTAACATTGCTTCCGGTTCACACGAACATGTTGGTAACTATAGCGGCGTTACAGTGGATGCTAAGGAAGGTCATTTTAATTTTCAAGGTTATCATTTCCGTATAGTCGATTTGCCGGGTACATATTCGCTATCGGCATATAGTCCTGAAGAAATGTATGTCCGTCATCATATTATTGATGAAACTCCGGACATTGTTATCAATGTGGTAGATTCATCTAATCTGGAACGTAATCTATACCTCACCACCCAATTGATTGACATGAACGTACGTATGGTGATGGCTCTCAATATGTACGATGAATTGGAAGCCAGTGGTAACACGCTGGATTACATGAAACTGAGTGAACTCTTTGGTGTCCCTATGGTTCCTACCGTTTCACGTACGGGCAAAGGCATCGAAGATCTTTTTCACGTTGTTATCAGCATTTACGAAGGTGCCGACTTCCTCGATAAGAAAGGCAAGGTACGTACCGAAGTGTTAAATGACCTGCGCGAATGGCATCGCGAGTATGTGCCCGGCTATACCGGTGGGGGGCATAAAGAGGAAGAAGTGCGTCATCATGGATTCTATCGTCATATTCACATTAATCACGGTCCTGAACTGGAACGCAGTATTGAAGAGGTGAAGAGGGTGATTAGTGAGAATGAGGATATCCGTCATAAGTACTCCACTCGCTTTCTTGCCATCAAACTTCTGGAGAATGATCCGGATTTGGAAACGTTGACTAAAACTTTACCCAATGGTAAAGAAATCATTGCTGTCCGTGATCAGGAAAGTCGCCGCATCCGAGATGTGCTGAATGAGGATTGTGATCAGGCAATTACTGATGCAAAATACGGTTTTATATCCGGTGCACTAAAAGAAACCTTTGTGGATAATCATCTGGATAAGGAACATACTACCCGTGTGATAGACTCCATTGTAACGCATCGTGTGTGGGGATTCCCCATTTTCTTCCTGTTCATGTATCTCATGTTCGAAGGTACGTTTGTGCTCGGTGAATATCCGATGATGGGTATCGAATGGCTGGTAGAAACTCTCGGTAACTTTATACATGCCAATATGGCGGATGGACCGTTGAAAGATTTGTTAGTAGACGGTATTGTAGGCGGAGTTGGTGGTGTGATTGTTTTCTTGCCGAACATCCTTATTCTTTATTTCTGCATATCACTGATGGAAGATTCCGGTTACATGGCACGTGCTGCGTTTATCATGGATAAGATTATGCATAAGATGGGGTTGCATGGTAAATCCTTCATTCCTCTGATTATGGGTTTCGGATGTAATGTACCTGCTATTATGGCTTCGCGCACTATTGAGAATCGTAAAAGCCGACTTATTACCATGCTCGTCAATCCGTTGATGTCATGTAGTGCCCGTCTGCCTATTTATTTGTTGCTGGTAGGTGCATTTTTCCCGAACAATGGTAGCTTGATACTGTTATTAATATATTCAATAGGTATCCTATTGGCGGTGTTGATGGCGCGTTTGTTCAGCCGTTTTTTGGTGAAGGGAGATGATACTCCGTTCGTTATGGAACTTCCACCTTACCGTTTACCGACGGCAAAAGTCATTTTCCGACATACGTGGGAGAAAGGTGCACAATATCTGCGTAAAATGGGAGGTATTATCATGATAGCTTCCATCGTGATATGGGCATTGGGATATTATCCTGACCATGATGCGTATGAAACGGTTGCTGAACAGCAGGAGAATTCCTACATCGGACAGATAGGAAAGGCTATGGAGCCAGTGATTGAACCTTTGGGTTTTGACTGGAAACTTGGTATCGGTATACTTTCAGGTGTGGGCGCTAAGGAATTAGTGGTAAGTACACTGGGTGTGCTTTATACGAATGACGCTGAAGCAGATGCCGTAAGTCTTGCCGAACGTATTCCGATTACACCGTTGGTAGCTTTCTGCTATATGGTGTTTGTATTGATCTATTTCCCATGTATAGCTACGATTGTAGCAATCAAGCAAGAATCCGGTGGCTGGAAATGGGCGTTATTTACGGCAGTGTATACCACGCTGCTCGCTTGGATAATGGCATTTGCTATTTATAGAATAGGAGGATTATTTGTATGATGAATTGGCAACAATGGGCGGTTGTAATCCTGTTACTGTTGTGTATTGTCCGGATCGGATGGGGAATTTATGCTTTTTTCCACCGGACAAAAGAAAATGGTAATCCATGTGCAAATTGCGTAACCGGTTGTGACTTAAAGCGATTGATGGATGAGAAGCATGCAGAGTGTAGTGCCACGAAAAAAGAAAAGAAGAAAAAATGCTGCGGATAGTTGGTATTTTCAAAAAATGTGCTACCTTTGCAACCGCAAATGAGAAAAGACTGGTTCCTTGGATGAGTGGCTTAGTCAGCGGTCTGCAAAACCGTGTACGGCGGTTCGAATCCGCCAGGAACCTCCAAAAGCAAGAAAGGATTAGAATGAAAATTTCTAATCCTTTTGTTTTTCAACTACTTATGTCCTCTGTGGTGGAAGGACTGGAAGAAGAAATTTCATAGTTTTCAGCTTTTGTTTTACAATTGTTTTACAGTAAAACAGCGAAGAATTGTAATGAAAGCTACGATTAAGATTGAGTTGCGCAAAGATTACGCAACCAAAGAAGGCAAACAAATGGTTTGTCTGCGCTACACTGCTTACCGTCGTTCTACTCTTATCAGTATGAACATAGTAGTCTACCCTAAGCATTGGAATAAGGTGTCGAATACCGTTCGTGGTTCCGAACCTCGTTGTTACTACTACAACAAAGCCATCAGTGAAGTTTATCAGAAGGCAGACACGATTGTTATGGAGAATTTCTTTGCTCCGTTGCCTCTGCCCCAATTCTTAGAACGCCTTAAAGATAAGCATCACGGCAATACGGATTTCTATGTTTTCATAGAGAATGAGATAGAGCAGCTAAAGCAATCCCGGGCAGCCGGAACGATTTCTAACTATTACAAGTTAATCAATACCATGAAAGAATGGAAACCTACCCTTTCTTTTGGTGAGATTACTTTGGACTTTATCCAGCAGTTCCATAATCACGAACTGGAAGTTGGCAATATTCTTTCCACTGTTTATAAGAAGCACTCTAACTTGAAATTCCTGATTGGTATCGCTGTCGATAAGGAGAAGCTGGCAAAGAACCCCTATGAAAAATTTGAAATTAAAAAAAATATCAAGGCACAGAATAATGATGTACTGACAGAAGAAGAACTTAAAAGGCTACAAAGTGCATACGATAAGAAAGAATATAGTAAAGGAAAGCAAGAGGTATTAAGAGAGTTCTTGTTTAGCTGTTATACCAGCTTGTCATTTGCCGAGTTCTCCATCCTTACCTATTCGGACATCAAGCCGATTAAAGTTGATACTGGTGAAACTTACCTTATATTGTGTAATGAACGTACAAAGACCAGTGTAACCTACAAGATTCCTATTGTTTCGCCTGTAGTAGTAGCTTTGCTTGGGAATGGTGAACCATGCCAAAAGATTTTCCTACCTATATCCAATCAGCCGACAAACCGTTATTTGAAAGATATAATGGCTGATTTGAAAATAGACAAAACAATGACATTTCACGGGTTAAGGCATATTGAATTGCCTTTATCGCTGAATTTGAATAGATTGCAAAGATTCGTTTCTTGATAGGTAACGATTTGGAAACGAGTGAAGTTCTGTATTTTACCTCGTCTTGCATTAAATCAAAAGAACGCCTTTTTGCAATGCAAAGATAGTGATTAGAATTGATTTACAATAAACTTCATCCTGTAAAATCGTGCAAAATCGCAGATTCCTGTGCATTTTTATTGTTCAAATACTGCTAACTTCACTAAAAATGAGTAACTTTGCAAACTAACAAGTATTGGTTTTGCCATGGTTATAAGAACGATAAAATTGACATCACTATTTGTCAATACGGAAAATTATAGATTTGAGCCTTTATCATCACAAAAAGAAGCAATAGATAAGATGATAGAGGATCAAGGGGATAAATTATATTCTCTTGTGGACGATATTGTAACCAATGGTCTTAGCCCCGTCGATTTGATTATTGTAACACCCAACGAAGATAGCAATAAGTATGTTGTACTTGAAGGAAATAGGCGAATAACGTCATTAAAACTATTAAATAATCCGACACTAATAGATGACAAATACTCTCCTTTAAGGAAGAAATTTCAGAAATTACAAAAAGAAAAACCTAATGCTATTTCTGAATTGAAGAATATTGCTTGTGCTGTTTTTGAAACCCCTACTGAAGCTGATATATGGATAAAACGTAAACACTCTGGAGAACTTAATGGTATCGGAACTGTCACTTGGAACGCTCAACAAAAGCAAAGATTCGAGGAGAAGACAGAAGGGAAATCATCAATTCCATTGCAAATTATCACTTTGCTGAAATCACAAGAAGAGGTTTCTGATACGATTAAGGATTCATTATCTAAATTAAACATTACCAACTTGCAACGTTTGATGTCGGATCCATATGTTAGAGAACACCTTGGCTTGGAAATTAACAATGGAATTTTAGTTTCAAAGGTTAAAGTGTCCGAAGTCATTAAGGGGCTTTTAAAAGTTGTTACAGACATTCTGAATCCGGAATTCAAAGTTTCTGATATCTATAACAGAGAAAAAAGAAAGCAATATATTGATAATTTTGACAAGAGTCAAAAGCCAGATTTGTCTAATGAAGCATCTGAACAATGGAGTGTTCAAGATATTGAAAACAATAAAGAACAAGCATCAAGAAATAGCGAGAAACAAGAAATAAAAGGGGATAAAAACAGGAAAACAAGAAATAGAGGAGCTTTAGTGCCCAAGTCTTTGAATTTACATATCAGCAACCCGAAAATTAATAAAATTTTCGAGGAGCTAAAACATGTTCAGGTCAAGACATGCCCCAATGCATCTTCAGTCCTTTTAAGAGTATTTTTAGAACTATCTGTTGATGCCTATTTGGAGAAATTTGATTTAGTAAGAAACAATGCTATTACAGCTTGTTCTTCTGGTGAAAGTTTGCAAGGGAAAGTTGGTAAAGTCTTAAATCATATGACCCAATTAGGAACAATGAGTAATGACTTATCAAAGGGCATAAGGTCTGAAATAAATGATAAAAATTCAGTTCTTTCAATCGAATCATTGAATGCATATGTTCATAACGAGTTTTTCTACCCTAAAGCAGATAATTTGATTACTGGATGGGACAACATAGAAAGTTTTTTTATCCAATTGTGGGAATCAATAAAGAATAAAGAATAATATTATGGAATTTCTATCACCTTTAAGATACCCTGGCGGTAAGGCTAAAGTTGCTGATTTCGTACAATGCTTAATCAAAGAAAACGCATTGCTCGATGGCACTTATGTTGAACCATATGTTGGAGGTGGTTCCGTTGCATTATCTTTGCTCTTTAATGAATATGTCAGCGACATACATATAAATGATAAGGATATATCTATTTATGCCTTTTGGTATAGTGCCTTAAATAACGTGGATGCTCTCTGCAAGATGATAAAGGATACCCCTTTAAATGTTGAAACTTGGTTTAAACAAAAAGAAATTCAATCCAATAAAGAGAATTCTAACTTGTTAGAATTAGGCTTTTCTACATTCTTCTTGAATAGGACTAATCGCTCAGGAATCTTGAAAGCAGGAGTCATTGGCGGTTATGACCAAACTGGAAATTATAAGATTGATGCAAGATTCAACAAAGAAGATTTGATAAAAAGGATTCAACGTATAGCAGATTATGCAGATAGAATCCATTTAACAAATGAAGATGCTGTTTCTTTAGTACAACGGTTAAAAAATGAATTACCGTATAATACGTTATTTTATTTAGACCCACCATACTATGTAAAAGGTAAAGGACTTTATCTGAATTACTATAATGATACAGATCATCAAAATATAGCTAACACTATAAGTGAGATTGCAAATTGTAAGTGGATTGTCTCTTATGATAATGTACCATTCATAACCAGCCTATATTCAAAATATAGACAGCAATGTTTTGAATTGAATTATAGTGCGAGTAATTCCGGGAAAGGTAAAGAGATAATGGTATTTTGCGATGGCATAGTTATCCCCAAACACAAACTATTTAACCATTCTACAAAGTGAAAATAACGCACATTCATATCGAAAGATTCCGAGGATTTCAAAATGAAGATTTTGAAGTAGGCTCTTTGTTAACAGCAATTGCAGGGCAAAACGGAACTCAAAAGTCAACATTACTTGGTATTATAACACAAACTTTCACTCTTAAGACAGAAGATCCTATGAGAGTTGAAAAGCCCTTGTGTGGTGGTAGTTATATTTCCGCATTCAAAGATAAGTTTAGGTTATCACCTACTTTTGATAAACCAAAAGGTCATGAATGGACTATTTCCTTTGATGCAGGAATGGATGATTTTACTGTTGAAAGTATCAAACGAACAGGAGATCCTAATGTCCGTTTTTGGAAAAAAGGAGCTAGGCAAGAAGGAGATGGATACATTTCCTTCCCCACAATCTTTTTAAGTCTAAAGCGATTAGTTCCAGTGGCAGAGGAAGCTAAAATCATTACAGATGATACATTATTAACGCAAGAAGAACTAAATGAGTTTAAGCAATTGCATAATAAAATTCTAATAGCACAAACTCCCATTTCTTCCGCAACAACAATCACATCAAAAAACAAGCAATCTATAGGTGTATCCACAGAACTATACGATTGGAATCAAAACTCTATGGGGCAAGATAATTTAGGTAAAATTATCTTGGCGTTATTTTCTTTTAAAAGATTACATGACAAATATCCCCAACAATACAAAGGCGGTATTTTGGCCATTGATGAGATGGATGCAACAATGTATCCCGCATCCCAAGTAGAGTTGTTAAAGGTTTTGCGCAAATATGCATCTAAGTTGAATTTGCAAATTTTATTTACAACTCATTCAATGTCTCTTCTTAAGGCAATGGATGATTTAGTTCAAGAAGTAACTAAAAAAGAAGAAACAGCCAATCAAGCAAAGATCCTTTACCTTAAGAAGGTTGATGATAAGATTGCAATTAAACAGGGCGTGAACTTCAAAGGCATTCAATTGGATTTAAATGTTGTTGCAGAAGGAAATAATCGCAAGAAAAACAGAATTACAGCATATACGGAAGACAAGGAAAATATATTATTTGTAAAAGCTATTTTAAAGAGCAAGACTTTTGTGTTGGATTTTGTGGATGTAACATTACCATGTTCAACATTAATGGAACTTGTAACCAAAAGAGTGCCTGCTTTTATATATCCATATTCTATTGTTATATTAGATGGGGATGTTAGAATGAATAAAAATGATCTCAGGAAAATCAACAATGCAGATAACATTTTGATTTTACCGGGAAATAAATCTCCAGAAAGACTATTGGCCTCTTATTTGTATAATCTATCTGATGCAGACCCATTATGGTCTAAGATTGCAGATGGGTACACAAAACAATTCTGTTTCCGAGAGTATTCCATGGAACAAATAAATGCAGGAGGTGAACTGGGACGCCAAAACGCAAAAAAATGGTTTAATAGCCAATTAAAATATTGGGGGCGAAACGGTTGTAAAGTCCTTAATCCTTTTTTAAGTTCAATTTCTGAGGAGGCACAAGAGTTTAGAACAAATTTTGACAATATGATTAAACAGTATATCCATGACTAAACTTTCGGTGTCCACACTTCATTGTGGATACCGAAAGTTTAGTCATGGAATTGCTTGATATAAAATCTATGTACATTTTATGTACGACAAAAATCTCATTTTTGTGAGAGTAATTCTTTTATATGCTGTTGATTCCTATCATCAATACCCAACAATTTATAAAGTTGAGCATTCACATCTCCATTGTAATCAATGATACCGTTAGCGTCAGTGTAATCCAATAAGTCTGGAACCTTCTTTGCCAAAGAGGTTAAAGATTCATCGGTAAGCAGGAAAGCAAAGCGGATTATCTCGCTGGTGGCATATTTGAAAAAGTTCTTGGCCTCTTGTTCTGTAGCGAATGTTTTCAATGCTACGCGAGAGCGACCAAATGCACTGTGATTATCTACGATGGCAATTTGGTTGCTACGCTTTTGTCCTCCGGCATTGGCACTTGAAACGATGACTTTCCATTTGCTTAAGTGTTCAAGCCCTGTAGTGAGAACCTCTTTGTTTGCAATATACCATCTGGCTCTGCCACTCTTACCTGCTTTGTCATTTGTGAAGAGTTTTATTTCTGATTCAGGGTCATAATTGTCACCTTCGTGATAGTCTCTCACTAGCATAGGATTCTTTTCAACGAAATCACTTTCGATAGAAAACAGACTACGAGGTAATATGGCATCATGTAAACATCCATATTTTATAATAGCGCAATTCAAAGAATCTGTGATTTCATTATCAAGAGGATTCAAAGAGAATAATTCTTCTTTCGGATTATTGGCTTCAATCGTCACCTCCTTACCTTTTTTAGAATAAACGTATCTAAATCCATTACTCTTCTTTTGCGTATCTTTCATCACTATAGACAAACCATCAGCGATTCCAACTTCTTTGAATACATCTGTTGAATCAGGGAAGAATTTCAGAAAGCACAAATGTGGATCGTTTATTTGTGACATACCAAACTGCTCCAGTCCTTTTCCGGAACGATGAATCCATCTTGCTCCGGGATAGATAAGAGAAGTGTATCTACCTAATCGGTCGCTTATTGTTTGAAAGTATTGGAATATACTAACACTAACTTTTTGCCCATTTGCAGTTTCCTTTTGTGCAACAACCTCTTGATATGGCGGATTACCCACTATCGCATTGATTTTCATATTCTTTATTTCTGTTCTTTCTGTGATGAATTTATCTACCTGCTTGATAAAATGTTCCGGTTTGTTTTTGATTTGATTGATTAAGTCCTCGAAATATCGGGTGTTTACCTTCGCTTTACGGAAACCTATAAGGGTGCGTTTGGTGATGCTCTTTGCCATCGGAGTTTTACAGATGACGAAGATATTTTCAGCCACCACCTTGTCCCAAATGCGCTGTTCATCCTCAATACTAGACACCGAAAATAGGGAGTCCTTGAGCCTTGCACGGTAAATGCTGTATGCCATGTATAGAGGATATAATCCGGATTTGGAGTTGATTTCAAGAATCTGGGAATCCGGGGCGAACACATTAGCTGTCACTTCGCCACGGTCAATGAAACGAGGCTCGGACAAAGTGGTTTCATAACCCTTTTCAAAGAAGTTATATCCTCCCAGACAATCGCCAAGGTGCATATTGACGACACGCCAAGGCGTGAGCACCGTTTCCTTGTCGGGATTGCGGAATGTGCTGAATATATCCGTTATACGCTCGATGCGTTCCTCCACACTAAGTTTGTCTGCGGCACGGGTCATAGCACGGATGCGTTTGCCTGCCGCACAGAATATCTCCGGGTCATAGTATTTCTTGATGCTGTTGAACTTCTGTTTGGTTACGCCCTTGGGCATGAACTCCTCCCACGACTGCGGGTCGATGAGCGAAGCGAAGTTGTCAATGGTTATCTCTTGTGATTCATCTTGTAACTCTGCACCGTAGATAAGCAATGGCATACGGATGGAGATACCCCGAAGAATGGAAATGGCAGCCTCGCGGTTGTTCTTTTTCTTTTTCAATTCTTCAAGACGTTTCTTCTCCTCTTCCGTCAAAGGTTGCTTGTCCTTGCCTCTCTTCTTGGATTTCTTTTCAAGGTCTTCAAGTTCCTCGTATTGCTCATCGGTCAGTCCTTGGTTGTTGATGTCCACCTGATTGGTCTTTGGCATTGCCTTGGTCTGGCCGATAATCTTTTTCAGGTCGTCAAACTCCTGCAATTCCAAGTCGTTGAGTTTCATCAACTCATCATCATACAGACTCTTGTCCTCGAAACCGTTGCGGACAACCCTTTCCACATAAACACGTTTAAGCTGCTCCAACATCTTGGGTACATCGAACTGGCTCATCTTGGAGCCTTCGATGGAGATAATCGGACAGAAGTTCAGGAACTCACCCATAATCTTGCGGTCGTTCCCGCTGGTCTTTCCTGCCTTAGAGGAAATCTTCGCTGTCTCGGCAATAACTTTCAGTGTTCTGTCCGGCGCAAAATCAAACACATAACACTGTTCCTTGACGCGTCCGTTGATGGTGGCAGGCGTCTGCACACGGAAGATAGTCTGCATATAACTTGATGCAGCGGTATTATAAGAGCCGGACAACATGAATACGCCCGTCCACGCCTTGACACTGACACCCGTGGTCAATCGTCCGCAAGACAAGGTAATGGTACGAGTGGCATCAGGGTCTTTGCCGATGGCTTCTTCCACCGCAGCAAGCGCATCCTTGCTCTCTTCGTCCTCGTCACCGTCTCCTGCCACATTCACCACCTTGAAATGCTGGAATACAGGATGTGATTGTAGTAAAGCACTCATGGCACGAGCCTCCTTCACACCCGGCAACATCCATAGCGTATGACGGAAGATGTTGCGATATTCCCCGTTGGCAAACGGATAGCAACTGTCCTTGTCCTCCTTGGAGATAAGATTCAAAAATGCCTTCACATCTTTTTCATGGATAAAGTTTCCGGCTTCATTTACCCGGAAAAACTCACGGAAGTTAAAAGCCACATCTTCATCCACGAACTCATGGAGCAACCGTCCGAGGTCGTATGTATAGATGTTCATCGTGGGCAGGGAGGCGTATGGATTCGGATCACCGAAATGGGTCAAATCCCATGAAGCCTTTGCCCGTTGCTCCATCACATAGTCCCAAGTGTAAATCTCGTCCTCCTTGAAGTCATCCAACAGGTTGAACGGAGTGCCGGAAAGTCGCAATATCTTGGTATTTGCTTTTGTCAGTTCCTGCATGACAGCCTTGCCGAGTTCCGTCTGTGTCCCTTCGTGCGCCTCGTCCACGATGATGCAATCCCAAGCGGTGGCAAACACTTCATTGTTCTTGTCAAAATTGCCGCCCACAAGTTCAGAACCGCGCAAATCCTGCATGGAAGCGAAATAGACATATTGACATTTACCCTGCTTCGCTCTCGCTTCAAGTGAAGCATGGCTGTCACCATTGTTCTTTGAGCCGTATGCAAAACAGGGACAGTCATAGAATATCTTGCCGAAATCCTCGAACCAGCCGCTATCCACCACGGGGCGATGGGTAAGAATCAGTGTGCGGCTGAAATCCATGTCTTTCACCACCTGCAAGGCTGACAACGTCTTGCCGAAACGCATCTTGGCGTTCCAAAGCATCTGATTACCCTTCTTGAATTGTTTCTTGGTCTTTTCAATGGCTTCCCGTTGTTCCGGGCGGAATACAATCGGAGTCTGGTCGTATGAAACTTCGGCGGAAGAGAGCGATTCCCGTCCCTCCTTTACGGCAACTATTGCCCGTTTGACAGTCTCAAGGTCGGTGATGAACCACTCGTTGGCTTTGTTCTCGGTATCGAATATCTTTTTTCTGATGCCGGAACGTTCCAGAACGCTATGCACTTCCTTGTCGTTGAAAGAGCACAAGCCCTTTTTGCTGTTGCATATCGTCAGTTCCGTATATAAGAGGTCGTATGCGATACCAGCCGTCTGCGTATATTGGTTGATGCGTTTCTTCGCGGACTCGTTGAGAGCCTTGCTGTTCGGAGCAAGACCGAAGACATTGTCATGGTCACAAGTGGCCTCGCCCACTTTCAGGCATCCCCTATGTGCAGCATCATTGATGCGGAACACATATATCAGTTTTAATTTTAGTGAAGATGTGAATTTCATACTGCACTATTTTATGAGGTCGATAAATCGGATTCGTTTTCCCATCTTTCCCGTTTTAGGGTCTTTGGCCCGCCAGTCCTTGATTTGGCAATAGACACCGTTGTGCCTGCGGATGTCATCTTTCTGACAGCCTTCGCATTGACAGACTTCTTCCCTTGTCCCGAACAAGTCGGCTACAACAGTCCGGCGTTCACCGCAACTATTCGGCACGACACCTTTAAGCCCGTCCATCTGCCAAACGTTCCATGAAATGATGTAGGCGATATAATTGATGGATTTCAACAAGGGGCGCTTGCCGAACTTTTGTTGATAGTATTCGATAAAGGAGATAAGCATGGATTCACGGGCAATCAGCAAATTGTCACCTTGCCATTCGTAAGCGTATATACTTTTGTACGCTTCCTGCGCCCACTCCAACCATTCGCCGGAAGTTTCCGTGTTTTCGCCAACTACCCGCAACTTACGGTCAAGCAAACCAATGCGTTGTTCCAATGGAATCATCTCTCCGGTGGTGGTGTCGTATCGGCTGACGATATAGGGAGCTTCTCCACAAGTGATTTCTAAACGAGTATCACGCACATAATCTTTCCAACTCTTACCTTCGGGAAAGGTTATCGGATTCGAATTGGTATGCCAGCGATGGTTGCCATCTTCATCCGTATATTCCGTATTGAGCACATCCTTTCGTCCGAACCATGCTTCATCAATCAGGTTGTTCTGTGCATTGCATATCCATGACGGAGTGAACACCTCCGCCATATCACGGGAACGTGCAGCCTGTGTGTCACGGCTTTTCAGAACACGCGGCATGATGATATGGCCGTTGTCCCCGGTGATGAGATGCGAGAAAATAGGAGCATCGTATTCATACTCTTCACCCAGGCTTTCATAATCAGAAGTCGCCCAAAAGATATTGCGCTGAATACCCTCCTTGCTCATGGTATGATCTTTGAGCAGGGTGTTCAGCAAGTCGGGCGAAAGCCTAAAGATACTATCTTCCAATATGTCAACTTCAACGGGCATTTTATTTCAAGTTTACGCCCGTCTCTTATAGAAATAAGGGAAAAAGGTTTTTCTCTTACCAAGAGACGGATGAGTTGCCTTATTCCATTGATATTGAGTTGTATTTTTCCCTCTTTATGGATAATTTCGCAAAACATTCGATATTCCTCGCAAAACAAAAGCATGGCAATAAGTAAGATTTTCAGCGTTTTATATCCTAAAAATCATTATTTTGCGTAATTTTGCATTGTAATATCCGTCTCTTGGTAAGCGTTGGACTGATTCGCAAAACATTCACGACTTTACAGCAAATCCAGTATCTTCTTATTGGCTTTATCCACCACTGTAGTATCTAATGATGCAAGATAAATCTGCGTGGTGTTCTCGGAATCATGCCCCATTCCTTCACTGATGACAGAGATAGGCACATTACGGCTCTTGGCAACACTTGCCCATGAATGTCGTCCGACATACATTGTCAAGGGTATCGGCAAATCCAGCTGCTTCCCGATTTTCTTCAGCAAATGGTTCACCAGATGAAGTTCGTTGGTATATTGTTTCCGATAATCTGTGTCCCGTTGTGTAATAATGGGTAAAAGATACTCTGTTTCGTTTATCGGATATTTGTCAAGAATCCCTTGCATACACTTTTCCCATTTAATGAATAGTTGTTGTCCTGTTTTGCGTCTGCGATAAGAAAGAATCCCGTTCTGCAAATCCTTCTTCTTCAAATAAGCCATATCAATGAACGACATTCCTCTTGTATAGAAACAGAACAGGAACATATCACGCGCATAATCAAGATTGGGCTTCAACGACAAGTCTAATCCTTTGATGCGTTTAAGGTCGTTGAGCGATATGGCTCGCTTCATGGTTTTCTCCACTCCTGTATAAACGGACTTGAACGGATGCCGTTGCTCGGTCAATCCGTCTTCCACCGCACGGTTATAAACCGCTTTCAGGATACGCATATAAAAGGATATGGTATTGGGCGTATTTCCCCTGCCTTTCAAATAAGCCTCGTACTCAGCAAACAAATCTGCGTTAAGCTGGTCAAACAAGACCTCCTTGTCATTCATAAAACCGCTGAAACGCCTGAGAGCGGCAGTGTAGGTTTCCGAAGTACGTATCTTCCCCAAGCGTTTCAGCCTTGCTATCTGCTGGCTGATGTAAGCGTTGAACGATAATTCTTGCCTGTTGTCGTGAAAGCGCATGACTATATCATCCGTCACAAATGTGCCGGACTGGGATAACGCATGTATAATCTTGTTCAGCCTGTCCTTGTCCCACTTGATGCGTGAACCGATTGAAAGTAGATAGTTGTTCCGCTCTTGTCCTGTTGATATATGATGTAAGACAACCGTTTCGGAATAGCGGTCCCATTCCGAAACGAAAAGTTTATACTCGGTGTTTATCTGTCTGACCACACGGTTGTGGATGACCTGATAGTAGAGTGTACCCTCCCTGCCGTTCACGGTGGAGGGACGAAACTTGACCTTTACCGATGCCATATCAATCGGATTTTAATTTGATACTCTCCTGCATCAGGCTGTCGGAAACCGCTTTCAGGGATGTTTCATACCCATCAGCCTGCTTCCGTATCCACTCAATGGCCTTCTCGTCTCGGTGGATGTCAAACACCTTGTTCAACCAAAGCAAATCATTGGCATCACATCCACCCCAAGAGCGGATAGCACGGAACCTCAACGCATCATCGGAATACTTCCTATTGGACTGCCATTGCGAGATATTGCCCCACAGGGATAAGGCACATGCCACACCCAATCCCACAACGAAAGAAAAAACCTTGCTTGACTTGATGTCAAAATTATGCCGGTGGATATGCTCCTGCGGTTGTGGCTCTTGTTGCACACCTTGTTCATCCTGCGACTTCTTGATTGTATCAAGGTGATGCAGTATCAGGGTGGAAATCTGTGCGTAAGCCTTCCAGTGCTTATCCAACAAGCCCTTAATTTCTCCAGATTGAGCTTTTGCTGTTTCCACAATAGCCTCCTTAATTGGAGATAAATCCGGTTCATTATTTTCTATTTGTGATTGTTGTCCTGCCACCTTGGGCAATGCTTCCAGCTTGCCATTTATGCCTTTTAAGGCGGTCTTGATTTCCTCAAAGAGGATGAATACATTGTTGTCTGCCATGATTACCAGTTGATTTTACGTTGTTTCTTCTTTTTCTTGTTTTTCAGATACGGGTCGTAAGGTTGTTGCTCCTCCGGCATATTGGTTGGTGTGAACAAGCCTAATGAGCCATTGATAAGTTCGCCGCCGACACTTGAAGTCGGGCCTATTTCTTCCCGATTAGTCTGCGATTGAGTTTGCATCTTCCACTCCCCGTAATTGTTGCGGTTCAATGCCGCATCAATCTTGGAGTAGCTGAATTGCCTGTCCACCTTTGAACCGTTGAAGCGATAGCTGTTCATCGTAAAGATGACACCTTGAATTTCAGTCGTCTGTCCCTTATATTTGAACTGCACATCTACGCCTTGCCGTTCTAATCTTTCAAGCAGGGTATTCCAAACCTTGCATCTGCTGACCTCCGTCTTCAAGATTTGGTACAACTCATACCTCGTCTTATCCGGCTCACGCAATCGGTCTGTCTTCACTTGCTCCTTGCCATTGGCAAAATGAAGCCCGTACATCTTGGTAAGTTCCTTACAGATACGCTCGCTGCGGAAGCGGTCGTTCCTGTCGGATATGGTCTTGCCATTATTGTCGATACGGTTGAACGCAATATGCACATGCGGATGCTCCTTGTCAAAGTGCCGCCCGATGATGTACTGTGTGTTCTTGAAACCCATCCGTTCCATATACTCACGGGCTATCTGTGCCATGACCGTATTGTTCAGTCGTGGTGCATCTTCCTTAGAAAAACTCAAAGCGATATGACCGACAGCTTTTGCCAGCCTCGGATTCATTTGTGCTTGCCCGATAAATCCTTGTACTATCGTATCGTTATTTTCCAGAAATAAGCCGTCAGAATCTATGATTTGAGCACCTTTCTCATCGTTCAGAATGTAATAAACCACACCCTTGAAGTCCGAACCTTTCATGATTTTTGCTATCATAGGCGTATCCGGTTTACAAGATTGTCTATCTCTATCATCAGTGTGCGGCAAGTAACAAATACGGAAGCATACCCCTCGGCATTCGCCTTTCGTGCCAGTTGGTTCAGGTTGTTAGCCATGCCACATAGTTTACGGATAAGGTCGCCATGCTCTTTCGAGAGCCGTTCCTTTACACCGCCCTCTTTGATACAACCACGAATGAACTCGCTGGTGGAAACACCTGCTGACTTCGATTTTGACTTCAACAGGTAGTAGTCTTCCGTTGCCATCTTCACCGTGATACGGTATTTCAGTTTCTCGGTGGCTCCTTTGACGGGACGACCTCCCTTGTTGGCTTGTTCCCGTCTGTTACCTTTTATATTATTCTTTCTTTTTTCGTTGTCCATGATTTTCTATTCTTTAGTTTAATCACTGATTGTAATAATTGTGCATAAGATAGACCAACGGGATGTGCCTTCCCTGCGAGGTTTGGAGCGGGGCAAGTGGTTTCGGGCTGCCCGAAACATAAACTTGCTGTGTCTTTGAGGACACACGAATCCTCCGCCTGTCGGATTGGTTTGCGAGTGCAATAACTCATTTGGAATGTCGGTCAAACCGATGGAGTGCATCCACCGGCTTGACTGGTTCCATCGCAATCCGATCAGAGCTTGCGCCATTGCTCGATGTCATCCCGATAGGTTTCGAGGTGCTGGCGGACGAGGTTCTCGACCATCCCCGATGCGCTCATGCCCCTGCCACCGAAGTAGCGGACTATCCTGTCCAGACTGTCGCGCACCTCGCCGCTGACGAAGACGGGCTTGCGGTCGGCAATCTTGGGGACTTGCAGGTAAGTGGTGCGGTACTCGTCCAGCGACAGCCTGCGCTGCTTGCTGCTGATGCGTTTCTGCGGCACTGCCGCCTTTCCGGGCATGTCGCTTGCGTTTTCTTCCAGCATTTCATTCGCCACCTCTTCCGCTGTTTCTTCTGGCATGGCGGTTTCCGCTTTCGGGGTGTCGGGAGCATCGGGAGGTTCCGGCTTGTCCGGCTCCAAACCGATACGTTTGTAGAAGTCGTTCATGAAAGTCCTGTCACGGGATTCCCTGCGGCTCATTCTTTCCACGATTTCCTGAGCTTGCTGCTCACTGATGGTTGCTTCTTTTCTTGTTGCCATAAAATAAATTGGTTAGTTATTACTGTGGTCTTGGTCTGTACCTCGACCGATTATCGCCAGCGAAATAAGGTGTTTTAATGCAGTCAGTCAAGCGTTTGGATTCTATTCGGCAATTTTGTGTGGCTTTGCTTAATGCCTGTTCGGACATTGGTGCAAACTTCACCGATTTGCCGGAATGCTTGAATTAGACGGGATGCGATGTGAAAATGGAATAAGGGCTTATTTCCAATCTTGCCAATGACTTGTTCCGCCTTGTTAAGAATACGGCAAGGGAAGTCTTACCCCTTACCTATTAGAACTAAAAGGAACAGCAGCCGATGAAGAGAGCAGATTTTACGGAGGCATAGACATTGCCACCCCGGACAACCGCTACATCGTTGTGCCACAAGCTGCCAGTTTTGAAAAATCCATTGTTTTATAAAGGATTACCCTTTTCTTTGCAGCGAAAAGAAGCAAAAACAACAAAAAATGAAGTATATGGAAATAGTATCAATCGAAAGAAAGACCTTTGAGGCGATGGTCGCCAAGTTCGACCATTTCGTCCGCCGCATGGATACCATCTGCCAGCGGCACGGAGAGAAGAAAATGGCAGAGTGGATGGACAATCAGGACGTGTGCCGGATGTTGAACATCAGTCCGCGCACGTTGCAGACCCTGCGGGACAACGGCACGCTTGCCTATTCGCAGATAAATCACAAGACGTACTACCGTTCCGAAGACGTGCAGCGTATCGTCTCTGTTGTGGAAGACAGACGTAAGGACGCCAAGTTCAAGGGAAGGACAATATGAACTTGACGCAATGAACAAAGTAAAATAATAATACCCACTAAATCCAAAGTATATGAATGAGTTAATGACCAAAAACAACGAGTGGATAATCCACTTCATGGGCAGCATCGACCGTCTGCTTGACAGTTTCGAGCGTATGACCGCCAACTACCGCCCGACACTGGGCGGCGAGCGTTTCTTTACCGACAAGGAGGTTTCGGCACGGCTGAAAGTGAGCCGCCGGACACTTCAAGACTATCGTAATGAGGGACGCATCCCCTACATCCAGTTAGGCGGTAAAATCCTCTATCGTGAATCCGACATCGAACGGATGCTTGCTGACGGCTACCGTTCCGCCTATCGGCTGACAGGCACATGACTTTCTTGAAGGAGCGCAGTTTGCCGTCTGCCTCATGATTGCGGCAGCAATGGACTTCCGGCAAAAAAGAAAGGAACGGCTTACGGACGGAGCATCAAAATCCCGCTGCGCCTGTAAGCCGTTCCTCTTTTCTGATTTTCCGTCAGTCGCTTGTTTCCGTTGCCGGATGCCTTTCATGCGTATGGCTGGCAGGGGCAAGGTTTTCGGGCTGAATACGCTCAAACCTGTTTGAGGAAGATTCTGTCCGAAACGGCTCTGTCGCCTGACCTTGCCGCTACCATCAGATCCATGCGCTACCTTTGCATCCGTGCATCGGGAACAGGTGACTGACGGAATGAGCCTCAACTATACCATAGGTTGCTTCTCCTGCCACAAGAAACAAACAATGTAACCGGAGTTTTTTTCGTTTTGGCAATCACTTTACTGATTATAAGCTGTCTGAACAAGATACTTTCTTTACTGCGTATCCTGAATGCAATGGCTATAACCATTTCAAGGCTGTAAACGTCATAGCTGATTCCATCCGCTTGCCTGACGTACTTCATTGTGTCAAGTTCACTCATTTCCTTGTTCTTGTAAATAGAACGGATTGCCTTGCGAACGTGGAAGGAGAACACGCCGAACAGGTCGGCAATCTCCTGTTGCGTCATCCACACGGGTTCGGTCGGCATAGTGACCATACCCGTTTCACTGATTGTAATGATTCCTCTATTCATACTACCCCTTATTTTGATGTTGTTTGTTATTGTTTGTCTTTTCGCCAGCCGACACTTTCTTCCTCCGTTCCATCAACTTGTCCATGTCCTTTGAGATTTTATCATCGGTTATCCGTGCATATCCTTGTGTAGTGCGGATATTGGAGTGTCCCATCATCTTAGCAATACTTTCGACAGATATATCCGCCGAAATCAGAAACGTTCCGAAACTGTGCCGACTTTGATGATAGGACAAGTTATCCTCTTTGCCAATGATTACGCCTATCTCATGAATCTCAAACCACAGGGCGTCACGGCTCGGAAGCGGGAACACGGGCTGCTCATCGTCAGTTGTGTTGTATAGTGAAAATATCTGCTCCGCTATGGGATGCAGTGGCACGAATGCCTCCACATTCGTCTTCTTGCGGTTGATGCGGATATACTGCTTGCCCTCTGCGTTACGTCCAATGTGGTGCGGATGTAGCAATTTTATATCCACATACGCCAATCCCGTCAGCGTGGAAAAAATGAAAGCCCGCCTTGCAAGCTCCTGACGTTTGTCATACATCGGGGTGGAAAGGATTCTTTTGAACTCCTCACGGCTGATGTACTTGTGCCTTGCCTCCGGCTTTGGCTCGTATTCCAAATCCTCACAGGGATTCACACGGATAATATCCCTGTCCACGGCAAGGTATAACAGACGGTTCAGCCAGCACATACATTTGTTGGTCTGGGAAGCCCCGAAATTCTTGCACTTCTTCAAATATGCCTTGTAGGACTTGCCGAAATCCTCCGTCACTTCCTCAAGGGCGATGTCCTTCTTCCCGAAAGACGCGAGATAATCCGTCAGATACTTCTGATAGTACATTGAACTTCGGTAAGTGGAAATTGAATCTATTTCTTCGGAATGTTTCCTCAACCGCTCCCTTTCCCATTCGCCCATTTGCAGGATGGTGGTCGGATGGACATTGTTCAAAGTGATGTGGTTCTTCAATATCTCCGCACTGATCACGCCCTGCGATTTCAGTATTTCCTCGTATGCTTCTGAAACAATCCGGAGGTATTCTTGCAAGCGATTATTCTCCCTTACCGACTTTATCTCATTCTTCCTGCCGTTCCAGTCCTCCGGGCGGCAATAGATTCCTGTACTGACGACGGTCTGCTTTCCGTCAATGGTGATGCGGCAAAGGATACCTGTCGTTCCGTCCGCCTTCACCCTGCTGCGGTTAATGTAGGGCAACAATGAGAATGTACTTCGCATATCGTTTTATGTATTAAAAGATTAAAGAACTAATTGAAAATCCTTGGTCGCTTCGATAAACTTGTCCATGTCCTCGAAAAGTTTCTTCGGGCTGACACGGGCATAGACCTGAGTGGTGGAAATATCTGAATGTCCCAACATTCGGCTGATGGTCTCAATCGGCACGCCCGCTTCAAGCGTTATCAGCGAAGCGAAACTATGCCGCGCCTGATGGTAGCACAAATTATCCTTGATGCCTGCCAGTGCCGCCAATGCCTTCATGTGCCGCTTCATATTCGGGTGGTGGATTATCGGAAAGAGTGTCTCCCGTGTATCGTCCTTGTATTTCTCAAGCAGTGCCAACGCTTCGGGCAGTAGTTTGACGCTCGCCCTATGTTCGTTCTTCTTCCTGCGGTATTTCAGCCACAATGCCCCGTTGTCGTCCGTGTATAGGTTTTCTTCCGTGATGGAAATCACATCGGCGTATGATACGCCCGTATAGCAGGCGAACAGGAAAAGGTCGCGTGCCAGCATGTGCGTTTTCCTGTACGAGGGAATCTCCACGTCACGGATTTTCTCGAACGATTCGCGGCTCAATGCCCGTGGGGTTCTTTCCGACTGTTTGGGCAATGTGAAATGTTGGAAATGGCATTTCTCGGAATACCCTTCCTTGTAGGCAAGGCGGCAAATCTTCTTCAGGATGGCGAGGTAATGCCGGACGGTATCAATCGCGTACCCTTTTTCTCCCATTGCGAAAGCCTGATAGTCGTGGATGAACTGCTCCGTCAGCTGTCCGAAAGCCAAATCCTTGACCTTGTATTTGGTTTCGATGAACTCTTGGAGTGCCAGCCGCATATAGTGATACCCCGGATAAGTACCCTTTGCCCGGTCTATGCCAATACGAGCCTTGATGTCGTCACATACAATGTCCGTCATTTTCATGAGGGTCATCTGCGTTTCCATGCTGCCTTGGAAAAGGTCTTTCACATCGGTGGCATCGAAATCAACCTTGCGCTCTACAAGATTGTCGAATGCCGTGTTCACTGCCAACAGCAGCTTGTCAATCTTGGCATTGGTTTCCACTGCCTCACGGCTCTTGCCGTTCAGACGACTTTCACGTGGATTCCACAATTCGGGTGTGCATGACAGCTTGCATCCGAACTGCGCCATTGTGCGGTTCACCGTAATCCTTCCCATTATTGGGGCTTTGCCCGACTTGTCCAGTCCGCTCTTTTTGAGGTAGAGCAATACCTTGAATTTTTCTACTTTCATAACGCTTATATTTTAGTTGTGCAAAATTACTTGCCATATAAGCGTTCCTTGATATGCAAAACACTGTGTATGAGTGCAAACGGAACGGTGCGGACTTCATTTTACTTCATTCCGTTACCACTGTCCGTTTCGGTAACAGGGCGGCTAACGTTTTGGTTACTGAACAACCTCAACAATCCGTCCCCTTTTGCATTTTCTCTATTTGGCAGAATACAGAAATCTTGCTCATTTCAAACGACTTACGTTTTTACTTCACATTCTCGCTTTTTCTTGCAGAGCCTATTACTTTCCATCGGGCACGTCACTCTTTCCGGACGATTGCTGCCAAAAAAGGCATTCGTGACGGAATAGCAGAGCGAATTATGGGACATGCAGAAGGTAATGACATCAAGGATATTTACACACACTTGCATGATGAAGATATTGTGAAAGAAATGAGAGATAAGTGGATAATATAGGACTGGCGCATTTTCCGCACTTTCCGCATTTTTAGGATTAACAGTATGTAAATTAATGATTTGATAATGCGAGTAAAATGCGGATGAGATAAAGTTGACGAAGGAAGAAAATACCAATTACTTTTTTTCTTTTCGCCAGTATTTATCTCTCTGTCAATCTAAATAGGTTTAGTCCGTTTTGGATATAAAGATAAAAAATCATAGAACAAAGCTTATAAGCGATTGAAATTTTCTTAGTACTTTTGTAGAAAAGATTAGTTTATGAAAAACTTTAATCAAAAATATGCGGAACATCCAGAACTCTCTGTCTTTAAAGAGTTTTTTTTATCACATGGAAAGTATAAAGAGATAAAGAAGAAAGAATATTTGGTAGAACAAAGTTCTGTAGCTAAATATGTAGCATATGTCGTAGAGGGCTTTTTCAGATATACACGAATAGATAATAGGGGAAATGAGCATATTGTAGGTTATGTCTTTAAAGGTGAATATGTTGGTGACTATGCTTCTCTTATAAAGAAAGATATAACTTCTTTGGTTACAGTTCAGGCAGTAACTGATTGTAAAATATACTATGTACCATTAGAAGAAGTTAGAAAGTTTTTCAATACGAATGAAGATGCACAAATTGCAGGACGTGTTCTTGCGGAAGAGTTATTCATGGTGGCATACACACGTTTATTAGATTTTTATTGTAAAAACACAGAAGAACTATACATGGACTTAACTGAAAGATGCCCTGATTTTCAAGATTATATAACATTAAAAGAAATGGCTTCATTCCTACAGGTCACACCCGAAACAATTAGCCATATTCGAAATAGCATAAACAAGAAACATATCTGTTAAAAAAACTTAGTAACGTTTTCATATCATACGAGCCTTGAAATAATTCAAGGCTTTTTCATTTTATACTGCTTTTCTTTGCCGAAAATATTAAAAACATGAAAGCAAAGAACTCATTAAAAACACTTTTGTTCTTTATCTGTCTCGTCAGCTTTGTTAGCTGCGAAAAAAATGAAGATGAGAATGAGTCAAAAGAAACTGGCTATCAAGAGTATATTTTAACTGTTGCATCACAAAAGCTACAAGGTATTGTGGGTATTGGCGTCAATGTTTTAACAGATGTGTATGCTGTAAAAAAGGATAAATCACAAGAATGGAAGCAGTTTGCAGACATACAAGATTTTGATTATAAGAATGGTTATGAATATGTAATCAAGATAAGTGAAACAAACTATTTAGATTATAGGCGTGGCACTCCTGTATGGAGTGAATATAAGCTTATTGAAATTATTTCCAAGGAGAAAAAAGGCTCTCAAGGGCTTCCTGAAAATTTCATACCAAATTGGTGGCACACTAATTGAAAGTCTTGAATTGTTTCAGGGCTTTTTTGTTTGACACACATTCATAGATAAAGAAAAACTTATAAATATATAGATTATGGAAACTTATAAAGGAATAGCAATTATTACAGGAGCCAGTCAAGGAATAGGCGCTGTAGTTGCTAAAGGTTTAGCTAATGATGGTTATCAGGTTGTATTGATAGCTCGAAACGAAGAAAATTTAAACAAAGTATGTAATGAAATTATGCTATTGGGAAAGTGTATACAGTCCCCAATTATACTACCTTTAGATTTAACAGATAGTACAAAAGTAGATTGTGAACTTAGGAACATTCATCAAAAATATGGAGATATTGATATTCTTGTAAATGCTGCCGCTATGTTCATGGACGGTTCTTTAAATGAGTCCGTTGATGACTATAGGAAGATTATGGAAATTAACGTAATAGCCCAATATAGTGTTTTAAAAATTGTAACTGACATTATGAAGGCACAAGGGAAAGGCTATATTTTTAATATAGTATCTCGTGCTGCCAAATATGGGTTTCCTGACGGTGGTATTTATGGTTCTACTAAATTTGCCTTTTTGGGTTTAGCAGAGTCTTTATATCGTGAATTAGCTCCGTTAGGAATACATGTAACCTCTTTATGTCCCGGTTGGGTTAATACAGAAATGGCGAAGAAAGCCGGAACTCCTTTCAAAAATGATGAAATGGTACAGCCTGATGATATTTTAAACGCCATTCGTTATTTACTAAACTTATCACCAAATGTATGTATTAAGGATATTGTTTTTGAAATGAAAAAGAGTATCATATAATTTTTCAAAAAATAGCATCTAAAAGATTAGAAAGCTTCAACAAAAAAATCAAGTCTGATTTATGTTGAAGCTTTTACTATAAAACATTCGATTTATGAAAGAAAAAACAAAGTTGAATATAGGCTTACTAAATGTATCATTAGGAAATCTTATAGTCGGATTATTCATTGCAGATACATTAATGCTAAAAAGCATTTCATTTGCTATTGCATCTATATGTATTGGACTAATTCCGTCCAATAAGATTTGGAACTATATCACTATTAGCCTTTTAGCAATAATAATACTCGCATTCTACATCACAAACAATAAATGAATATCAAATAAATCAACATTCAATTATTATGAGAACTATGTTAGAGCAAAGTTTCTTCCGATTACTATCGGAATGCTCCCAACGTAAAGTATCTGTAACAGAGTTTACAGAAGCTATTGAAGAATTAGCTAACTATTTAGCCGATTTCAGTACTAACGAACAGGATAACAGCGTTTTACTACGTTACCTTTCTTTCGGATTGCATAGACTTAAATCGTACCGTGTGCGGTTTGAGCAAGAAAAAAATGCCTTATTTGTATCTCATTGATGAAGTGATAGGATTACTGAACAATGAAATACACCTTGTTGAATGGCGTATCAAGTACCCGGAACAATTCAAACCACACTTTAACAAACAACCTTTTCCCCCTCTCTATTTGGCAGACAAAACAAATCTGATTGATATAATGGAAATCATCAGCGGTCTGTTCCTCTCCAAACGTATCGTCTATCAAAATGGCAAACCTGCTTTCCTCTCCGACTTGTCTAAAGCTTTTGAGTGGGTGTTTAACATTCAACTGAAAGACTATCATCAAAAGCATGAGGACGTAATAAAGCGAAAGCCGGGTAAGCTGACCGAATTTCTTAATGGACTGGCTGACCTTATCCGAAACGAACATAACAAAAAAGGATATAGATAATCAGTGACTTATGACTTATTTATAGGGGACTCCATGTGTTACCTCGTAAATTCTTTGCGCTGGTTTTCTGAACTTTGCTTCATCAATCGATTGACAACCACTAAAGTATAATCTGAAAAATGAAGCAAATATGTATATAGAAAACTATGATTTCAAGGAATGGATGCAAAAGCTATTTGATAAATTGGATGAGCTTTGCAAGGATGTACGGATACTGTGTAATGCTGATAAGGTGCTACCTGAAGATGATAACCTGCTGGATAATCAGGATTTA
The DNA here is from genome assembly GCF_003471885.1 of Bacteroides sp. AM16-24. NCBI lineage: Bacteria > Pseudomonadati > Bacteroidota > Bacteroidia > Bacteroidales > Bacteroidaceae > Bacteroides > Bacteroides sp. AM16-24. The sequence continues at coordinate 129,499 of NZ_QRKI01000005.1, read as the reverse complement.
TCTCTACTATTCAAAGTGAGTATCAGAACTTTGCAACGACTACGAAGCAAAAACAAACTTCCCTATATGTTGATTAGCGGAAAAGTCTATTACCGGGCTTCGGATGTCCGGGCATTCATTAAGGAACGGTTTAATGCGGTTATGCTCCGTAACTTTGAAAAACAGTTCGGGGAAAAGAAGTAAGACAAATAAGCCGGAGTAGTAGGTATCACTTGCTCCGGCTCTCTCTTTTCTATGGCTTCCTTAACTTATCCGCTTCCTTTTTTAACTGTTTGGCTTGCTCGTCCAACAGCCTTGCACGTTCCAACGCTTCCGCTTGCTTACGGCTACGGTATTCAAAATCTATAACCATATCTGTTATGCTTTGAATAAAAGCATTATCCCGTTTCCAGCTGAAATTCATTTCCAGCAAATCTAAACTGCTTCCGTCTGCCTTTCCTTTCATCAGGAGATAACGGTATTTTATATCATTATCTTGTAACTGCTGCATCCGTTCCGCAAAGCGGATATTCAGGACTAACGACACAAGGCAAATGAGTATTCCTGCTGAAAAAAGAAAGAACTTCGGTTTCAGGTAGAGAGTAACCCCATTTAGGAGTTTGTCGTACAAAGAACTGGATTCTGTCTTTTCCGGTAGGTGTGTGTCAGCCGGAAACAATATCTTTAGTTTCTCCTTGAAATACCTATGTGAAGCCACAATAAGCCCCTTTATATCTTCAAGGTCTTGTTTCTGATTCTCGGACTGCCCTTTCTTGATACTGGCGATTTGGCTTAGAATATTCCGCACCGTATTTTCAGGTATGCCGGATTTGTCCTGCACCTCTAAGATGCGTTGCTCGATAACCTCCAACCGATTAACCGTTTCTTCCCGGCTGGCTGGTATTACCTGTTGTTCCTGTTTCTCTTTCAGTTCAGTAACCATAGAGAGAAGCCCCTCTAAAATCAAATTTTCTTCCATACGCTTATAACTTAAATTGTCGTTTCTTCTTTTTCTTCTTCTTTCTCAAATCGGGGTTGTCGGGTGTTTCGTCAACCGGAGAGGATGAAACGGAAAACAGACCGCCTAAACCTGCCAGTAGCGAATTATCACTTTTGTTTATTACTCGCTCCTGTACTTGTGCGGTAATCATCTGTTTGTTGCTTCCGGCTACCGTTAGCCCTGCATCCCCAAAATATTTATCCAATTTTGAAAAACTGAAATTGCGGTCAATCTCCGAGCCTTTGAACGTGTATTCACCTTTGAAAAAGGAAACGCCCTGTATATCATCCGTCTGCCCCTTGTATTTGAACTGGATGCCGATACCCTTTTCCGCTAATTGCTTTTGTAGCTGCTGCCAGTTCCTTGATTTTCCGATTTCAGTCTTTATAGCCGTGTAAATCTCGTATTTCGTTTTGTCCGGCTCTCTTAGACGATACTGTTTCACATGCTCTTTTCCTTTGGCAAAATACAGTCCGTGTTTTTCTTTCAGCTTTTTGCAAACTTGCTCGTTCCGGTACATATCGTTACTGTCTGAAATGGTTTTACCGTTATTATCTATCCGGTTGAATACAATATGCACATGCGGATGCTCCCGGTCTTGATGCCGTACGATGATGTACTGCGTATCGGTGATTTTCATTTCACGCATGTACTCCTGCGCCAACTGTACCATTTTCTCGTCTGTCAGTTTGGGAGCATCCACTACCGAATAACTTAGCGCAATATGTCCGACTGGCTTTTTCAAACCGGGATTCATTTCTGTTTGCATACAGAAACTACGGATAATGTCCTGCTTGCTTTCGGCTAACACTCCCTCCGCATGAAGCAAAGCTGCCTGTTCCTTGCCAAGTACATAGTTCACACAGCCTTTAAATCCGCTTCCCTTTTTTATTTTTCCAATCATCCGATAACAGGTTTATGATTTCAATAATCCTATTTTTCAGTTTCACAAGCTCCACAGCCACGAGCGCAAAACCTCCTGCATTGGCACGATGTGCAAGCTGGTTGAGGTTGTTGGCTTCTCCGGCTAACTTGCGGATAGTGTCGGCATCCTGTTTATTTAGCCGGGGTATTACCTCTGCCGAAACAACCGCTTGCCGGACGTATTCGCTAATAGGCAGACCGGATTCTCCGGCTCGCTTCTTGATGGCGTAGTACTGTAACTCTGTCAGCTTCGTACTTACTACCCGTTTTTGCTTGTCTATCCGGTTCTTTGCCGGGCGACCTCCTGACTTGTTTCTTATCTCTGTCATACGTTTTTGCTTTTTAGGTGGTATCTTAGAAATTGCGACCAACGGGAGAAATTTCTCTTTGCGATGAGCAAAGCAAGGGGTTTCGGTCTACCGAAACATAACCTTGCTCTCCTAAATCACATTGTTTGTCGTTGGTATGCCTTACCTGTTCTCTTGACTACAGGCGTCTGCCCCTTTTTCTTTTTTCACCGGGAATCTGTCTGTTTTTCTCTTCTTGATTCAGCTGCTTGGTAGACTGTGTTTGCTTCTCTGGCTGTACTGGTTTGCTCCGCTGCTGCATCCTCTCCGTTGGCTGGCTGGACTTTTGACATAGGTAGTCGTTCAAGTCTTTGTGTCCGCTGTACAAGTGTGAAGCATCACGCACACGCCAGTCGTATTCCTTTTGTATGGCTTGGGTGGCTTTACGTCCGGCTTCGTCATTATCCAAAAGGCAGTGTATCCTTTCGTACTCGCCTAACGGGTATAATGCTTTATCCACATTGGCGGTCGAGTTCAGGATAATATAATCCTGCCAGTCGATACAGGGATAAGTCGGGCTATTCTTATGGCGGATAGTCAGGAAAGAAAGATAGTCCATAAATCCCTCGAACACGAAACAGGCATTGTTCCTTTTTCCTGCAAACTGTATGCGTGTAATGTCTTTGGGAGAGGTGCAGCCCTTGTAGCCGGGATTGCGTAGTTCGTACCCTCCTGCATCGTTCTTGAAAGCGAGCGCAAAAAGCGGTTTTCCGTTTACACAGTAATACATTTCCTGCACATAGTCTGACACTACTTCGGGCGCAATGTTCCGGCTTTTCAGATAGTTAATGAGTGCCGGATTCTGTAACGGCTGGATTTTACGGATTTCTATCGGGCTGGCAAGCTGTTTCTTTTCTTCCTTTGCCGCATTCCTTTCTGAAATACTTTTCCCTTGAAAAGAAAAAGTATTGGCAGAGTAATAACCCTGTTCCAGTCGGCTGATAGCCCCGTAAGCGTTGCATTCGTACAGTTTCATCACAAGGTCGATAAGTGAGCCGCCTTCGCCCGTTCCAAAGTCACACCAAAGGTTTACACCGTAATCCACCTTGAAACTGGGTGTATCATCCTGCCGTAACGGGCTGTGGTACATACCGTAATAAAGTTTATCCACTACGGGCAAGATGCCCAATGATTCTAAATAGTCCTTGATACTTATGTTGTTAGCTTCCTGATAAGTCATAATCTTTATCTTCGCCTTTATTTTAACAGTGGCATAAAGTGTGGCGATTTCTACTTTTATGCGCACATATACATTATTGATAATCAATTGACAATAAGTCAAAATGTGGAAAGTGTGAGAAATGCGGACTTTATTAAATCAGCTTCTTATATCTTCCATGCTTGACATTTTCAAATAGTTTTCCTTTTTTGTCTGCTAAAAAGCGTTTGAATGAATCTACCGAGATATTTTGCTTTTGAGCAACTGTAATGCCTTCGCTTGTAGTGAACTCCACAGGTAAAGCATTATATAACGAAAGTTTATCTGTCGGTAACTGTTCTAACATAGCGGATGAGTTTGTTATACCTTGTACCCTTTTGGCTGTAATGCGGAAATATTCAACGATTGATATTGCACCTTCAACACTTGTACTGTCTATTTCCTTTTTATCGCTTTCATCACAAGCCCATCGTGAGAGCTGTAATATCAAACTAAAGCGGATAACATATATATCCAGCTTGCTATATACGCCAACTAACACTTCATTCATTTCGCTATTGCATAAATCTGTATTCTTATGCTGCCAATGATAAAGCAGTGTACGGGCTTCCGTATTAAAAGGAAGTTGGGTCGGTACAAGTTCTCCGTCTTCATCAGTCACACATTGGATGTCTGTCAATTTCTTTACAATGGAGTTCCAAAGAGGGACTATGTGTGTGGATAATTCAAGCTCGTTCCAGTACTCTTTTTTCAGATTGGGTGGGAAAACAAACAGAATACGGTCGATAAAACCGTTCTCGCTTCTTTCCCCTTTCGCCAGTTCTTTGAGTAGTCCTTTTTGTATCGTGCCAATTACAGATATAAAAGAATGTTTGATGAATGCGGAGTTCTTATTTCCCTGTCTGTCAAGTATGATAGGTTTTCCACTGAATACGGATAGCCAAAATTGCTCTTCCGAACCGCTATTATAGCGATTGAAATTTTTTAGCCATGACATCAGTTCGTCCACATACAGGCAGATTCCTCTTTTGTTATCCTGATGGATGGTGATAAGCCGTTCAGGAGTAATATCCGATACTATAAACTTTTTCAATATCGGTTCTGCTGTTTGCTCCTTATCTTCTTTCTCTTTTTTACAAGCAAGAATGTATTTTTCATATTCTCTTCGCTCTTTCTGATATTTTACGGATGATTTAATATCCAGTTCAAATAATGGCTGCATGGCAAAACTAAGCGGATGGCTCTTGTTTACTCCTGAACGTCCGATGATTGCCATGTACAAGATGGCACGTTCATTCCAACCTTCCTTTACCTTCGCTACAAAATTGTTGCCGATACCTACGGATAAGGTAAAGCATATAGCGGAAGCAATAAAGTCTATAGGATAGTTCAGAGTGGATTTCGTTTCGTTTATAATTTCCCTTATCAATTTAGGAAATACAGAAACAGGAAAGCTATCTTCCTCTTTTAGCTCTGATATGCAGATATTTGTTTCTTTGGGTATTGTCATGTTAGTTCCTTGTTGGGTAGCGTCCCTTTGCAGAAACGCTACCTTGCTCTTTCAAGTGGTGGATGAAAAAGAATCTTTAATTCAACTTTTAGTTTAGTAAATGGCTTTACTTGTTATTGTACTCTTTAATAGAACTCTCAAAAATACGGTTATCAACAGTAGTCTTTAGCACGCCTGATGCCACAAGGTCTGAAATTTTCTTGTGTGAGCGTCCCATCATTCTGGCTACTTGATTAATACTATAAGTCTTCTCTACATCCGATTCAGGAGGCTTTGGCAACTTCTTATCCAATACTCTTTCCATTATCTTTTCGATAGCGGATTCTGTAGTTACAATTACTGTTTCCATACTTCTACTTTTTTAGTTAGAAAATCTGTTTATTATTTGAACACTAAATTTTATTTCTTATCTTTGATGCTGCAAATATAGAAATAATATATTTAAGGCTAAACTAATAGTTTAGTATTTAACTTTTAAATACACTTATATGGTTCATCTTGAAAGAATAAAGGAGTTGTGCGAAAAGAAAAACGTAACAATGAAACAGGCTGCCATCGAATTAGGTATGACGGAGCAGAGTTTGCATAAAATTATCAAGGCTAACTCTACTAAAATAGATACATTATTAAGTATGGCTCAATATTTTAATGTAGAACCAGCCTATTTTTTCGATAACTATTCTGCCGGTGCATCAGATGGGGTTTGTATCAGTAAGGAAGAACTGGAAGGACTTATTAAGAAGGTGATAGCTTACTCAATTCACGGTTTTGGAATGGTGAAACTTGAATGGGATGCTAAAGAACAAAAGTTTAATTCTTATTTTGATGTACTAAAAAAACAGTATAGTCCTGATGCTTCGGATTTAAAGTACATTTCCTCTTTACTGGAAACAGATGTTCATATCACCGACAAGACAACTCCTAAAGATGTGGCACGGGTATTGATGACCAAAGATGAATTTGATTTCACTTCTACCTATTATTACGGCATCCGAAAAATGGAAGTACAGGAAGAACTTCAAAAGCTCACAGCCTTTTTGGATAAGCATAATATTCCTATCTCTGATTCCATTAAGAAAGATATTGATGAACTTAAAGGCAGGATTAAGTATTATGAAAGCAAGAGTATTATAGGAAATAACAAGATTTGACCATAAACTATGGAACAGATATTTAATAAAGAGCAGCAGGAAAAGGCGCAATTCATTTTGAATCATCCTTTGGCAAAGCTATCGGATTTGCGCTCAAATGAAATAAAGGATTTGGCTGTGGTATGGTGCTACTATTCCGGTAAGATAGAAGGTAATACCTATACTTATGTGGAAACAGAAGCATTGCTCAAAGATGGCATTACTTCCGAAAAGAAGTATGAGGATGCCAAGATGTTGAAGAATTTATATAATACTTTCATCTCTGAACTGGAGTATATCAATAAAGGGAAAAATCAGGAAGTGATAGATGAGCGCACTTTGTTCAGGGTGCATCAATCTATATCTACCGGGTTGGTTTCTGATGAAGAATCAGGCTTTTTAAGAACAAGGGCTGTCCGTATTAGCGGCACGGAATATATACCGCCAAAGGATTTGCATGATATTCGGGCAAAGTTGAATGAAATACTTTATCAACAAGAACAATATACAAATCCATTGGAGCGAGCCGTTTATATTCATTGCAACATTGCCAAACTACAACCTTTTATAGACGGGAACAAACGTACCTCCCGAATGATGGAAAGTATTGCATTGATGAACGCTGATATTATCCCAGTTTATTCTTCAAGGGATGCCGATATACTGAACTACAGGAAAGGGCTGATTGGCTTTTATGAAACAGGAAATTATTCTCCGTATGCCGATTACTTCCTGAATAAACAAGTGGAACGAATTAAAGAAATAGAGTAACCATGAATGAAAATATGAATGTTATGCTGAAAAAGGTAGATGTTCTTAAAGAACAGCTATCGGCTTTGCGTCCATTGCCCGAAGAAGCTTTGAAAAAGATTCAGGATGCTTTGGATATTGAATACACCTACGAAAGTAATCGTATAGAAGGCAATACACTCACTTTGCAGGAAACAGCCCTTGTAGTAAACGAAGGCGTTACCATTTCCGGAAAATCCATGCGTGAACATTTGGAAGCAATCAATCATACGGAAGCTATCAGCTATATTAAAGATATAGCCAAACAAGATATAGAGATAAGCGAACGTACCATCAAAGAAATACACGCCCTTATTCTCCATGGAATAGACCGGGGAAATGCCGGGAGATACCGCACCGTTCCTGTTATGATTTCAGGTAGTACACATATGCCACCACAACCGTATCTGATAGAGAAGCAAATGGAAGATTTTATTCTCCGTTTCAAGCAAATGGAAAAAGAAAAGGTACATCCTGTTCTTATTGCTGCCTACCTGCATGACGAACTGGTGCGGATTCATCCGTTTATAGATGGCAATGGGCGTACTTCTCGTTTGTTGATGAACTTATACCTTCTTCGTAATGGTTACGTTATTATTACTTTGAAAGGTAGTAATGATGCAAAGGTAAGCTATTACATGGCATTAGAGAAATCGCATACAGAACATTTGCCGGAAGACTTTCAAAAGTTGGTTGTTGAAGCGGAGATAGCTGCTTTGCAAAAATACTTGTCTATCATGGCTTAATGAAGAAATGGAGTAAATCTTTCCATTTTTTCTTTGCAAATCAAAATTATCAGTTTATCTTTGTGATTGTTAATAAACGATTTAAACAGAATATTTGTTTTACAATTGTTTTACAGTAGCGAAGCTAAAGATATTCTAATCAACTGGAAATAAAAGGATTATCTTGGCAGTTTAAAATCCGCCAGGAACCTCTAAATAAACAAAGAGGTTGTGTCAAAAGTAAGAATCACTATCATTTCGCTCTGTCATCCTGAACGTAGTGAAGGATCTACTCCCCTGAATGCACAGAGAAGAGATCCTTCGACTACGCTCAGGATGACAAAATGATACGCTTGTCAGAGTTTCGACACAACCTCTTGTTGTTTATTGACCTTCAGTAATTTAGCTACCATACCATTTGGGTGGAAAATCGTGCAAGTGTAGACCGCATGTAGCCCGAGCCTTCTAAAACGATACGATTGTAGCACATGAAAAATATTAATTTTAGGTTTTTTCCTATCAATAATTATAGAATTCACCAGTTGTTATTATTTTCCCATATTACTTTTGTTACAAACCTAAAAAATACGCCATGAAAAAGGTTCTATTTATCCTATTTGCAGTTCAGTTTGTTTTAGCTCCCCATATAACGAAGAGCTATAGTGTTAATTTTATCGAGGATAGTTACGAATATTCGATAGTCAATCAAGAAAAGAAGACAGTCAAAAAAGACATTTTAGGCAATACGATTATTGAAGATGATAATGGTAATAAGATTACAATCAAAAAAGATATATTCGGAAATTCTACTATCGAAGACTATTAGGTAGATATTATTTTTCATTCTGTTTTTCCTTTCGGAAGAAAGTATCCATGAACCCTAATTATTCATGGATACCATTCCGTTCGCATGGCTGAATATTCCTTTATTAATCAGCAATTGTATGGTCTGTTCCGTTACCATATCTAGATTGTTTCCTTTCCTGCTAAAACCAAGAAGTTGGGAAGTCAACCGTTTCAGGTCTTCTATTGGCATGGATATCTGTTGCTCTATGGCATAACGGGCGGCACTCATAACTTCTAGGATTGGAATATCCAGAATATCGCGTTTAGAATTGATGCGGTAAAAGTCACAGTCTTTAGCCTTCTCTTTATTCTCCCAGTAAATTATGGTATCTCCCGATAGGGGGTCTTTATATGCATCTTCAAGAAGGCTGTCTATAAATACCTGCAAACGGGTGGTAACTCTTGTCAAATTCCAAATTCGTAATATCCTTTTATACAGCAGAGTATTTGTTATGGGTTGTTCAATCCTGACTATTTGTTGAAGTTGTTTTTTAACCTGATAGGAGGAAGCCATTACGGTATCGATATCTGTACTGTAGCCTATATCAGGCAAGTCAGCGAATATATACTCTCTTTCTCTATTGTTCACTAACTCTACAACAGGTTCGTTTTCTATACTGAATGTTTTCAGAACATTATTCTCTGTCGGAAGAGGAGGCTGTTCTTCTGCTTTTGTGTTTTTTAAATATTCCAGCTTTTTGATAATGCGCTCCATGACGTTCTCTTTATGTTCAAACCAGTCGACGGACCATACACGCATTACATTCCAGTGGAGCATCTGCAAAACATTCGGTTGTACTATTTCACGGTCTCTGGTGGTTTTCGTTTCATAATAGTTTCTGCCGTCACACAATATTCCCAAAATATATGTATCCGGTTGCAATGGATTGACAATCGCTAAATCCACCTTAAAGTTTGACCGCCCTACCAGAGTATCCACTTTATAACCATGCTGAGTAAGTTCCTGTGCAATTAAAGTAATAAGATTACTTTGTTGCAGGTTCTGTAGTTGGATGGCCGGAATAGGTGAGGTACCGCGTTCTGCAAATTCAAGAAATCTCTTTAAGCCTTCCACACCTTTGGACTTTGTACGTTTCAAATCTATTTGTTCGGAGCGTAAGGTTGAGAAGATAATCATTTCATAACGTGCACGCGATACGGCTACATTCAGACGACGCTCGCCGCCTTGATTATTCAATGGTCCGAAATTCATGGATACATTGCCATTCCTGTCCGGACCGTATCCTATAGAGAAAAGAATAATATCCCGCTCATCACCTTGCACATTCTCCAGATTCTTGATGAAAATAGGTTCATTACTTTGGAAAGCTTTTTCTTCCAATTCAGGATATTTGTTCAGCTCCTCAATGAGCATATCTTCTATCAGGTTTTGCTGTACCTGGCTGAAAGACACGACACCTATGCTTTTTTCAGGAACTTCAGATGTACGTAGCCGGTTCAGTATTTCTTTCACAATGGCTTCCGCTTCGGCATGATTGCTGCGTGTACGTCCTTTATCATACGTACCATCTACCTGAACTAAACGTACTTTTGAAATTCTGTCATCCACAGAAGGAAAAGTATATAACTTTCCATTGTAATACTGAGAATTACTGAAAGCAATCAGACTTTCGTGTTTGCTCCGATAGTGCCAAGTCAGATAACGGGATGGAATGGATAACGAGATGCAATCATCCAGAATGCTCTCCATATCGTCAAATTCAGCTTCTTCCTCGTCTACTTGTGAAGAGGAGAAGAAACTTGTTGGAGGCATTTGCTTGGGATCACCTACTACCACTAATGCGTTGCCGCGGGCTATTGCACCGACTGCCTCGCTGGTAGGCATCTGTGATGCTTCGTCGAAAATAACAAGATCGAACTTCTCTGCATCCAGATCGATATACTGAGCCACTGATATCGGACTCATCAACATGCATGGACATAGCTTGGGCAACAGAGTTGGTATCTGGTCTATAATTCTCCGGATAGATGTGCCGCGTCCTCCATTTGAAATGTTCCTTTTTAGAATTCCTATTTCGGAACTGGAGGCGGCTTCCATTGTCAGTGATGGTATTTTGGCTGCTAATCTACAGTATAGTTCCTTTTTACTCAACTCTTGAAAATCTACAGTCAACTGTTTGTATTTGCTGATCATTTCCTCAAATAGCAATCCGTTGAAAAGACGTAAAGTTTCGTCTGCATCAACGGTTTTTAGAGCTAATTGGTGATAAACGCCCTTCATATACGCATCAGAAGCTTCCGATCCGCTTTTATGCTTATCTGTTATATAGTTGATAATTACGGTTAAATGCAGGGATTCCAATTCTCTCTTACGGATGCACCATTGTCCCCAATCTTTAATCTTATTGAAGTGAGTTAACCAGGTATTCAGTAGAACCGGTAGTTTCATTTCAAGATTATTATCCGGCAGTTGTATGTAGCATGAACCTTTTATTTCATTGAGAACCGTATTCAACTCGTTGGATGTATCGATTAATTGCCTGAATGTATTTTCATTAGACTGCTGGAATGCGTTCCAGTCAATACTGATTTTATTTGCAAATTGATTCAGAACTTCTGCAAATGGCTGTTGAACGATTGCTGCGTATTCCGATAAAGTGTTGTAAATTATCGGAAGATTCTTAAGTATAGAATCAATATCATCCCATTTCTCTTTATTTTTCCTTCCTAAGAAGCCGAAAGAAGATGATAATTCGGAAGCTTGCTCCTGAATGATCTTATTATTCTTTTGATAAGCATTTAACTTTTCTAACAGGCTTGGTATTTGTGCTGCCTGCAAACTCGTATTGTAAAGCCTGAGCTTTTTCAGATAAGAACGTTTGGCAAAGAATTTAGGTAAGAACCATTTCAATTCGATAGTTTTCCATTCTTGCTGGAGGGCAAATGCATTTTCTTCCAGAATTTGGGGTGCATAGTCTTTACCCAGTTCAGCTTGTAAATGATCTCGCTTACGACCGGACAGGATAATATCTTTCCATTCTTCTATCAAGTCGGTATTACCACCCATTTCCAATAACGTTTTATTCAGATATGGGATGGATAGAAGTTGGTTACATATCTTTCCCATCCAACTGATCCCATTCCAATTATCAGGTATCGAGATTCCCAGACTATTTGAAAGCAACTTTCTGTTAGCGGTAATCGAGCTGAATAAATTAATAATGCTCCTGATGCCAGCTTGTAATTTCTGAGAGCTTTCTATGGAAGTGTCGTATGGTTCCAGCCCTTTTAATGGGTGGTCTTGCGGATGCCCTGTTATCTGAAAAACTGTATCCAGTTCCTGGATCTTTTCGCAAAAATCTGTCAGTTGATTCTTAGTGATGGAGGGTAATAGAGAAAAGTCGATGGACAATTCATCTCCCTGTATCGACAAATAATTTGTTATACAATCGTACAGAGAGAAGCCGGAAGCATGGGGATGATGCAACGCTTCCATATAATTGATTAATTTCTTTCTACGCTCGAATAATTGCTTTGAAGTACTTTCAAACTCAGCTGGAGACTGAATGTGAATGACTTCTATAGCTTTCTGAAGCTGGGCTAAGAAATGGGATTTAGTAACTTTATTGGAATGTAGTTCCAGACAGAACGGATCTAATCCTATCTTAGTCAGACGGTTTTGTACTACGGAAAGTGCTGCCATCTTTTCTGCTACAAACAGCACACGTTTTCCTTTGTACAGGGCATTGGCTATCATATTGGTAATGGTCTGTGATTTACCGGTTCCCGGAGGACCATGCAATATGAAACTCTTTCCTTCTCCTGATTCAATAACGGCTTCCAACTGCGAAGAATCGACATCAACGGGAATGGCAAAATGGATAGGTTCAAGATTTCTATCTATTTCTCTGGCGTCAATTTCCGGAGTCGTATCCTGCCATTGAATACGATTTTCCATCAGACTGGCTATAATGGCGTTCTTTTTCAATTTGTCTGCATTGGTATGAATGTCATTCCACATGACAAACTTGTTGAATGAGAATAACCCCAACATGGATTCTTCCACTACATCCCAACCTTTCATATTACGAATGCAGGTACGAATCGTTGCGAATATCTTTTTCACGTCTACGCCACTATCATCTTTTGGCAACGGATTCAACCCGGAAAGATTAACACTGAACTGTTGTTTCAATAGTTCGACGAGCGTTATGTTCAATATAATTTCTTCGTCTCTGGTGCGGATGATATATCCGCTTGAGCCTCCACGGCGCACAATGTCTACCGGTAACAGTAAAATAGGAGCAAAGCGTGGTTTTACACTCTTAGGAGACTCGTACCATTTCAGGATTCCTAAAACGAGGAACAGTGAATTGGCACCATTTTCTTCGATGGCAGTTCGCGATGTACGGTATACAAATTTGAGTGAATTCTGTAGTTCGCTTTCGGTCAGATAAGAACGAAGTTTTTTGTTTCTCAACTCGCTGATTACTAATTCTTCCAAATTCTCTTTCCATAAAGAAGAATCATAGAGACCAGTCTCACCAGGTTCTATTTTACTTTTAGCGGGACTGGGTAATATCTGGTAGTTTTCTCCGGCTTGCAGATGATCTTCCAGATGGTCAATTTCGAAAGATATGAATGGTATAACTCTTCTGCCAAGCCGGATGTTGATCAGATTATTGCGTAAAGAAAAGTCCAGTAATTTTCTTTCCCAAATAATCTGCTTGGTTATTTCATCCTTGCCGTCCTCCAGCTTTATTTCATACCGGTCCAGTTGGTGTATTCTTTGGGTTACATTCTCATGCTCTATTCCGCTGTTTTCTATTTGCCATTCACCGTTATGGTTTATGCGTTGCGGCAATGGGCGGATTTTATCTAGTCTGCACCTATATACATCGATAAACAGCTCGAATCTGTTTTCTTCTTTGATTTCTCTCTGAGCCATTGTAGCGGCTTCTTCAAATGAAATATTCTGTGAAGATGCCAGTGCGGTTGTCTCTACTAATACAATGTCGCTGATACCATTTGCACTTCCTTTGAGTAGAAAGGAGGCATCATCGCCTACGGTTTGATGATAAATATCTTCTGTAAGCCATGCACCTACCAATATATGTCCTTTCAATAAGATTAAAAGAGGATGAATGCCATTTGCTTCCAGACAGGAAGCATAGAGTAAAGTCAGGTCTATACATGTACCCAGCTTACTGGTGAGTACATTATCTACCAAGCGGACACGCTGCCCCGAAGTTTCAAAGCTGGCCGGAACCGTAGAATATATTAAAGACTCAGACCGGAGAGCTTCATAAATAGCAGCTACCTGTGCACGCACTCGGTTGGGATCCTGTGTCTGATACTCGTCTAAGGCAGAGTTTCCGGTCCACTTTTCAAGGAATTGTGAGGCTTTTACACTAATTCTTGAAAGTATAGGGTGATTGGGAGTCACAAATGTCGCTAAGAGTTCGGGCATGATCCTGGAACCAGTCCACTGATCGTATGTCATCAGTTTGATGGGAAATGTTTGCTGATGGGCTATCTCACCGGAAATCGTAATAGTCAGATGAAAATTAGTTTCGATACCTTCTGTGAGTTCGATTAGCTTTTCACTTTCAGGTGATATTTCCAGATTGTTGATTTGTATGTTCTGTCCGGGTGGAATTATTTCAAGAATGCTTTCTGAGTATTTAATAAGTTCTCCGTCTATGGATACTTTGATGTTATTCCAGTCGACTTCATCACTATTCATGAGTTCGCAGAAATTGCATGAAGGCACATGATTGTGTATCATTGCATAATTAATACATGGTAGGTATTCCAGATGGACTGTTCCATTGAAGGTGCCTGTAATTGTGTTGTCGTTTCCCATTGCTGTTATAGAATTTAACTGATAAAAGGGGGGATCCCATACTATCATTCCCGGATTCAAAGTTATAAATATAATGCTAATAATCTATACTTTATTTATAATTTAGTGAGATATTTGTCGCTTATTTAGTTCAAAAAGGATTTACCCTATTGTCCATCGTGCTGATTTTTGTGATATTTGCAACGCCTTAGAACAAAAATCACTGTTGAATTGTTTAATAACTGATAAATTTTATATCTTTATGTATATTACTCTCATTATTTTATTCCTATCTGCGATATTCTTTATGAGTGGCAAAGTGCGTTCGGATTTAGTTGCGCTTTGTGCTCTGGTGTTACTAATTATATTCGGTATTCTGACCCCGGAAGAAGCATTGACAGGCTTCTCTAACTCCGTTGTTATAATGATGATAGGATTGTTCGTTGTGGGCGGTGCTATCTTTCAGACGGGATTGGCAAAGATGATAAGTAGTCGTATCCTGAAGTTGGCTGGTGACAGTGAGTTGAAACTTTTCGTTCTTATTGTATTGGTGACTGCCTTCATCGGTGCTTTTGTCAGCAATACCGGAACGGTAGCTTTGATGCTTCCCATTGTAGTCAGTATGGCTATGGGGACGCAGATCAATGTCAGTCGCCTGTTGATGCCGCTTGCGTTTGCCAGTAGCATGGGAGGTATGATGACGCTTATCGGCACACCGCCGAACCTTGTAATTCAAGAAGCATTGACCTCTGCAGGATATACACCTCTTACATTTTTTTCGTTTACTCCTGTAGGATTGGTTTGTGTGGCTGTCGGATTGATAATCTTAATTCCATTGAGTAAAATTTTCCTGACTAAGAAAGGTGACAAAGACCGTAAGGGTAAAAAGAACAAATCGCTGAAAGAACTGGCGGGAGAGTACCAACTATTTCAGAATTTGTGTCGGGTGCAGGTCGAAAGTAAATCGCCTTTAACTGGAAAGGCCATACAAGAATTAAGTATTCCACAACGCTATAATGTAGGTATAATGGAAGTTCGGCGTCAGTTATCCTCTTCTCGTCGTCACTTTTTTAAGACGATGAGCCAGGAAATGGCTGCTGCTGATACAGTTATTCAAGAGAATGATATTCTGTATGTATTGGGTGATTTTACGAATGTAGAACATTTTGCCGAAGAAAATACATTAAAGTTGTTGGATACCCATGCAGCGGAAGGTACGGTAGAAGCAAAAAGTGAAGAACTGGAATTTACAGAAATCGGTATTGCTGAAATTGTATTGATGCCTGCCTCCAATCTGGTAAATAAGCCGGTAAAAGATTCAGGTTTCAGGGAAAAATATGGTGTGAATATCTTGGGTATCCAACGCAAGCGCCAGTATATTCTGAAGAATCTAAAAGATGAAAAGATGCATTCGGGAGATGTGCTGTTGGTGCAGGGAACATGGGAGAATATAGCGCGTTTGAGTGAAGATCCCTCCGATTGGGTAGTACTTGGACAACCGCTTGCTGAGGCTGCTAAAGTAACATTGAATCATAAAGCACCTGTTGCTGCCATAATCATGTTGGGAATGGTGGTAATGATGATGTTCGACTTCATCCCTATTGCTCCGGTAACGGCAGTAATGATTGCAGGTCTGCTGATGGTGCTCACCGGCTGCTTCCGGAATGTAGAAGCAGCATATAAAACCATTAATTGGGAAAGTATCGTATTGATTGCCGCAATGATGCCCATGTCACTGGCATTGGAAAAGACCGGAGCATCCAATTTGGTATCTCAATCATTAGTCAACGGATTAGGTAGTTACGGACCTTATATATTGTTGGCGGGTATCTATTTCACCACTTCGCTGATGACTATGTTTATTAGTAATACGGCTACGGCAGTACTTTTGGCACCGATTGCCCTCCAGGCCGCCATACAGTTGGATTTGAGTCCATATCCATTCCTGTTTGCCGTAACCGTGGCAGCCAGCATGTGTTTTGCTTCTCCGTTTTCTACTCCGCCCAACGCGTTGGTGATGCCTGCGGGACGTTATACATTCATGGATTATGTTAAAGTTGGTTTGCCTTTACAGATAATTATGGGAATTGTGATGATCTTTGTGCTTCCGTTATTGTTCCCGTTTTAAGAATAACTTAAAAGTATAAGATTGATGAAAGTAGTAAAGAGTTTGATGTTTATCCTGTTTGTCCTTTGCAGTTTATCGGGCAAAGCGCAGGAAGTAGCTGCCGATAGCACCGGTTACATTGTAAGAGTAGGGGAGATGGCTCCCAACTTTACCATTACCCTGACTGACGGTAAGAAAGTTACCCTTTCCGAACTCCGTGGAAAAGTGGTGATGTTACAATTCACTGCCAGTTGGTGTGGTGTATGCCGCAAAGAAATGCCTTTTATAGAAAAGGATATCTGGTTGAAGCACAAAGATAATTCTGCATTTGCCCTTATCGGCATAGACCGTGATGAACCGTTGGACAAAGTGATTGCATTCGGTAAGTCGACTGGCATTACTTATCCCTTGGGCTTAGATCCAGGTGCAGATATTTTTGCCAAATATGCGCTTCGCAATGCCGGAATTACCCGCAATGTACTGATTGATAAAGACGGACGCATCGTAATGCTGACCCGCCTGTACAATGAGAAGGAATTTGCTGCATTAACGAAGAAGATTGATGAAATGTTGGCAAAGAAATAACAAACAGAAAGTCCGGGTTGACCTTATTTTAAGGTCAACTTGGCTAAATAATCGTAGTGCTTTCCTTCTTTTACCAACTCCGCTTGAAAACCATTTTCGGCTGCATAAAGACTGAGTGTCTGGAAATCAATGTAAAGCCAGTCGAATGACTCTCCCAAGATATCCTTATATTGCATCTGGAAGTCTACTTCTCCATAATAGTCACCTGCCAGGTCGATCACAAAACTTCCGTCTTCTTCCTCAAACAGATAGCGCAGATCACTGGAATCCATAAAGATACAGCCACCGGGTTGTAGCAATTGCTTCATCCTTTTGAAGAAGGCAGGCAGATTTTCCAGTTTGCCGATGATTCCCGAACCGTTCATCAACATTAATATCGTGTCGTATGTCTCACGGAAATGCTCATCGAACAGATTGAGCAATGTGGCATGCCGTACGCCGCGTTGTTGCATAACTTCTACTGAAAGCGGCGAAATATCAATGGCATGTACCTCTTTGCCTGCTTCCTGCAAGGCAAGGCTGTGGCAACCGCTTCCGGCTCCCACATCCAGAATCTTTCCCGTAGCCAGTTGCAGGGCGGTACGTTCCAGAAGAGGCATCTGCTTTTCCGTACGAAAAAGTTCCTTTACCGGAATTTCATCCTCATCGAACTGTGAGGAGAAAACCCGTAGCCGTTCGGCCTTGTGTCGTTTATAATAATCGGCAATAGCAGTACCCATCGGGTCCTTGTCAGCAGAAAGCAGCGTAGTGTTCATTCTATTCAATCTCTAAAAGTTGTCCGCAAAGATACGAAAAATGCAGTCTATTGGTAGAAAAAAACTATCTTTGTGTCGGCTTATAAATATATATAGTAATAGAAACCGAATATGAGTATAGAAGATGCAATAATGGGCGGTATCGTCTTTAAAGGAAAGAAAGACAAGCCCAAGGAAGATGGAAAGGTAAAGACTAAAGCCAAGAAGAAATCGTATATTACCGGGAAACATGGTTCCGGTGCTGCCAAGATGAAGGCGGATATACGGAAGAAAAGGGCGAATCGTCATAAATAGAAAGTGATAAGGTGATAGGGTAATAAAGTGATAAGATGATAGGGGAATGTATGCTCATCACTTTATCACCCTATCACCTTATCACCCTATCATTTTATACTCTATTTTGCTGGAAGTACTTCTATCCAGTAATCGTCCGGATCATGGATGAAGTATAATCCCATAGCTGTATTTTCAAAGCATACCCAACCCATTTCTTTATGGTATTGGTGAATAGCCTCATAATCACCGGCAACACGGAAGCATAAATGGCTTTCGTTCTCTCCAAGTTCATAAGCTTGAGGATGATCTTTCAGACAAGTCAGTTCCAGAAGGAAACCTGTACTGTTGTCTGTCAGGTAAACCAGCGTGAAAGAGCCGTTCGAGGCTTCTTTGCGGTGATGTTCTTTCAATCCCAATGCTTTTTCATAGAAAGCAATACTACGTTCCAGATCGGTGACGTTGATATTAAAATGATCGAATTTAGCTTTTATTTCCACGTAATTAAGTAATTAGTTATTATTTTACGAATGCCTTTAGAATTTCGCCTACATACATGCGTGGCTGACCTTCCATAGGAGCCTGTGAAGGCATCTTCTTACATTCCAGAACAACTGAAGGTTCTGTCTGGTTTGCCGGATAGAAGCGAACGGTGTAAGTTTCAGCAGCTTCCATCTGTTCGTAAGGTTGATCAGGTGAAAGGAAACTGAAGATAACAGGCTTACCTGAGGATTTGCCCAATGACCCACCTGCATTAGCTGTCATCATGGTCATATTGAAAGCATCTGTACCAATTACAAGTACTAATTTGCCTGCACCCATTTGGATAGCATTTGTCGGCAGTTGATCCGGAGCTACTTCTTTATAGCCGGGCATTGTACCAGAAGCAACAGGAGTGGCCGGAGTAAGCGGAGTAGCAGGTACAACGGTTGCTTTGGCTGTTTCAGCCGGGGTTTTCACTTCCACTTCAGCTTTAGGAGTAATCACTATCGGACCTGAGCTAACAGCACTCTTTTCCTCTTTCTTAGCTTCCGGTTGTTCTGTTTCGGCTGCTTTCTTGGCAGTACTTGCACTAAGGGCTTCTGCTGCTCCAAGAGCGAGGTCATCTACAAAGTTGACTGTTTTTCTGCGCCATTTAGCAAGTCCGCGCACCAATTTGGTTTGAGCCTTATTCAGTGCATATTTGTCTACGATCCATTCCTCTGCTGTATACTTCTCTTTTCCTTCACGGTAATTGAAACGAATCTTTTCAACTTCCATTGTACACTTCTCGGGTGCACAAACCACGGACAGTTGGTAGAGTATCTTTGTACGGTCCAGTGAGAGTGCACTTGAGCTGAATACAATCCATTCTTCTCCCGTACCTACTATTTGCCCTTCTTCCGGGTTCGTATAGACTACGCGGCTGTTATTCCCATTCTTTTTCAGCCGTGCTTCCATCCATTTCTGCATGCGGTTGAAGATCTCTTCTTGAGACATGCCGGGAATACTGAATTCTTTGGTAAATACAACTTTTCCATCTACTTCGGGTACTGCGCCCGCCAGGTACTTGCTGTCGTCATCGTCTTTGTCCTTGTCTTTTTGAGCATGTACTGCAACAGGCAGGCAAATACATAAGAGTACAAAAAGGAGGTGTGTCAAATTTTTCATAATGCGTATGTTTTATTGATTAATATCAAAACTTTCACCCCGGTGGGTTATGGACAAGAAACGGCAACCTTTGCTTTCGGCAAACTCCCGGAAAGCATTTCCGCCTTTGTATTCCTCGCTGAAGTGCATAGGTACAAAGATAGTAGTTTTTATCCGTTCCACGAATTGTTCCGCACCTCTCATATAATCTTTTCCGATGCGGTTGTCCACTGGAAACATGGCTACATCTACCGATGGGGCAGTTTGCTGAAGGCATTTCACTTCGGCAAGGAAGTCACCTTCCGCTTTCCGGATTTCCTGCGGAGTGGATTCTTCGCTCCAATGCCAGTTATTCAAGTCTCCGGCATGGAAGAGCCGGACACCTTGCAGGTCAATGAGAAAAGAGATACCTACATCCGTGGAACCGAATGCTTCGATACGGATATTCGGGTCTTCGTACACATCCCCTTTATTAATATAGGTGGCATCCTCGCGCGTGGCACGACGATGTTTCAGGATGTCCTTGGAGAAGATATAGTGAATATCCGGGCGCTCGGCTTTCCATAAAAGGACTTCGCGATTAAAGTGGTCGGGGTGAAAATGGGAAGAGAGCACATATAGTTCTCCGGGTCTTCCCAATAGATAGTCATGAACGATACCTTTATTATATTCCGTTTCAGAGGAATCTTTGTAGTAATCGATAATGACCGTCACTCCGTCCGCTTCAATCGCGAAGCCGCTATGGTAAATGTAATCAAGTTTCATGCACGGGTTAATTTATAGCGCAATATTACGAAAAACGCTACACAAACCTTTGGTTTTTGCTGTTATTTTTATCTAAAAGACTTACATCGGCACTTCCATCAGCAGAATGTGCGAGTCTTTCAGGGTTTCCAGCTCAAAGCTGTGGGTATCGTATACGCCCATGCCGTCACGGCGTGAAAGTACGGTATCATCCACCTTTACCTCACCTTCAATCACGAAGATATACACACCTGCGTGGGATTGGTGCATGTGATAGCCGATCTTCTTTCCCGCCTCTATTTCTCCGATGGAGAACCATGTCTGTTGCAACATCTTGGCAGGGGCATCGCCATCCGGCGAAACGATCAGTGCCAGTTCATTCTTCCGCAAGAACGGACGGATGTCGTAATCCTGATAGGCGGGTGGTGTATTCAGCTTCTCCGGCATTACCCAGATTTGCAGGAATTCTACCGGTTCGGTATCGCTGCCGTTCATTTCACTGTGATAAATACCGGTACCGGCACTCATGGTTTGTATGTCTCCTATGGTGATGGTGCGACTGTTTTTATTACTGTCACCATGTTTCAGCTTTCCTTTCAGGGGGATGGAGATAATTTCCATGTTTTTATGTGGGTGGATACCGAAGCCTTTACCTGCTTCTACACGGTCGTCGTTCAATACGCGCAATGCACCGAAATTCATGCGGCGGGGATTGTAATATGTATCGAAACTGAATGTATGGTGGCTGTCGAGCCAATCATATAGAGCACGTCCACGGCTTTCCGCTTTGTCTATTACTTTTTTCATAATTTATTCCTTTCTTTAAATGTTTGATATACATAAATAACAAACTGACTATGAAAATGTTTATAGTCGAATGTTAGCATTTATTTATTGAATATCTTTATTGCTAATTCTGAATTTTTACTTCATTCTCCGATACCTTTCCACTTTTGAAGTCTTTGATGTTCTGCAGGGTGGTGGTGGCAATGTTCTCCAGTGCTTCGCGGGTGAAGAAAGCTTGGTGCGAAGTTACAATCACGTTGTTGAAAGAGAGCAGGCGTGCCAGTACATCATCATCAATGATGCGGTCGGATTGATCTTCATAGAAATATTCGCTTTCTTCTTCGTATACATCCAGTCCGGCGGAACCGATTTTCTTGTTCTTCAGTCCTTCTATCAATGCATTGGTATGTATCAGTTGGCCGCGTCCGGTATTGATAATCATTACACCGTCTTTCATCTTACTGATGGAGTAGTCGTTAATGAGGTATTTAGTTTGTTCCGTAAGCGGACAGTGCAGCGAAATGATATCTGAACTATGGTAGAGCTCATCGAGTGTGGTATATACCACCTGGTGTTCGCGGGCAAAGTTATAGTCAGGATATAGGTCATATGCCAGTATGTTCATACCGAAACCTCGCAAAATCATAATCAGTTTCTTGGCAATCTTTCCGGTACCGATAATGCCGGCTGTCTTTCCATACATGTCAAAGCCGAGCAATCCGTGGAGAGAGAAATTACCGTCACGGGTACGCCAGGTAGCACGGGGTATTTTCCGGTTCAGCGATAGCATAAGGGCAACGGTGTATTCTGCTACGGCATACGGAGAGTAGGCAGGTACGCGTACTACTGTTATGCCACATTCTGCGGCAGCTTTCAGGTCTACATTATTATATCCGGCACAACGCAGTGCCAATAGTTTAACACCATTATCAGCCATCATGCGAAGCACTTCCGCATCTGCGGTGTCGTTTACAAATATACAGACAGCGTCTACGCCCTGTGTCAGTATCACATTGTGTTTGTTCAGATGACCTTTATAATAACGAAGTTCAAAATCGTACTCTTTATTCTTCTCATTGAACGAAGCCTCGTCATAAGGTTTGGTGCCGAAAAAAGCAATTGTATATGCCATAACTTCTGAAGTTTTTAGAATTTATTTTAGCCCGTTGGTGGAATTAATGGCCTTCTCCACGTGTCCGAATAGAGACCAAGACCGGGTTTGTGCAGTAGCCGGTCCGTACCAACTCCGTAGCAAATTCGGTTAGAGGTACCTCTATCCGGAGATGATACGGAGCAAATAGGTTGTTGAGCCCTTTTTGATATGGCTCTGACAGGATGTTGGACAGTCTCTAACTCCGCCAACGGGTTATTTTATTAATATAACACGCATATAGATAATAAGGTTCAGAAACATAGGTACTGCTTTATGGGTATTAGCGGAAGGGTAGGGATATGGTTCTTTTCGTTGATAGGTGGTGCGTTTTATTTATATCAGTTTCATTCGAAACAGTTTTTGTTTTCAATTAATTATGGGCTTAATCTGATATTTTTGCACAAAAGACTTTTCAGCGTGCAATATTATTGTAACTTTGCGCCCGCTAACAATTAAAAAAGATTTAGATGAGAAAATTTTCGTTGATTAGTCTTATGTTGCTAATCGTTTCAATTTCAACTTTTGCAGGAGGTCTCCTTACGAATACAAATCAGCATGCCGCTTTTCTTCGTATGCTATCCCGCGGTGCTACCACTGAAATAGACGCTGCTTTGTCTAATCCGGCAGGTCTGGCATTTTTGCCGAATGACGGTTTTCACATGTCTTTGAGTATTCAGAGTGCTTTCCAAACAAGGAATATCGATGCCTCGTGCGAAGGTCTGGGGCTGAATAAGTATTATGAGGGTAAGGCATCTGCGCCTGTTATTCCCAGTTTGTTTGCTGCTTATAAGATGGGTGACTGGACACTTTCCGGCTTTTTCGGAATTACCGGTGGCGGAGGAAAGGCTTCATTTGACGACGGTCTTCCCATGTTCGATGCTATGGTAATAGGCGGATTGGGTGCTCAAAATATTCCGAGCAAGGCTTATTCGCTGAAAAGCTATATGGATGGCAAACAGTACATCTACTCAGTACAATTGGGCTTGACTTATAAGGTAACGGACTGGCTTTCTGCCTTTGCGGGTGGTCGTATGAACTACTTTACTGGTGGTTATCAAGGTGCATTGAATGCTAGTGCCGCCACTAATTTGCCTTTGCCTACCGGGGGAACGATACCTGCCGGCACAGAACTTATCGGCATCGACTTGGATTGCAGTCAGACCGGATGGGGATTTACCCCGGTTATCGGCTTGGATGCCAAGTGGGGCAAGTTGAATATTGGTGCAAAGTATGAGTTCATGACTAACCTGAATATTGAAAATTCCACTAAAGCTAACTCGCTTCGTATGATTGGTGCTGCTGAAAGTGAATTGGCGGATTACAAGCATGGTGTGAATACTCCGAATGATATCCCTTCCATGCTTTCTATAGCTGCTTCTTATGAGTTTCTTCCGGTATTGCGTGCATCTGTAGAATACCACTTCTTTGATGATAAAAGTGCAGGAATGGCTGGTGGCAAGCAGAAGTTTCTGACAAAGGGAACAAACGAGTATCTGGCCGGTATTGAGTGGGATGTAACCAAGCATTTGACTTTGAGTTGTGGAGGTCAGATCACAGACTATGGATTGTCTGACAATTACCAGAGTGACACCAGTTTCTCTTGTGATTCTTATACTCTGGGTTTTGGTGCCAAGTTGAATTTAACAGCAAGAGCTGCCCTGAACGTTGGTTACATGTGGACTACCTACGAAGATTATACTAAAAAATCTCAGAACTATAATAATACCGGATTGAGCGGTACAAATATCTATAGCCGTACAAACAAGGTATTTGGTGCTAGTATCAACTACAGATTCTGATTTCATAATTACTTTATATATAGCAGAAGCCGTCTTGAAACATTGTTTTGAGGCGGCTTCCTTGATTTATGTATCTGATTTAGAAAGAATATTGTACCAACAAATTCATCCGGTTTGCATGATGCGTTGATTTATTGAAATCTGTACGCCAGCCGCGAAGGTATTCAGCACCTACCTGCATATTCGGAGTAACATTCCAGAATACATTGGCTACGAGATATTGTCCGTAACGGTAACTGCTGGGTTGATCGTTGGGATAACCGTTCTCCGAATACAATCTGGACATACTGTAAGTAGTGGACACAAACACTTTCGGGCAGATGTTATACTGTGCCCCGGCAAACCAGCCCAGCATAGGCAATGCTTGCATCTTTCCTTCTTTTTCGGGATTGGGAACGATATCCACATTCAGATTGCTTATGTCATTCAGATATTGTCCGATACCTTTTCCATAAGTAGCTTGTCCGAAGATTTCCCATTTCTTACTGAGATTGAATGAGGTAGATGCCTGTATACCCCATCCGGTAACGTCGGATGCATGATCGCTGAGCGTGCTGGTGTATGTCATGCTGCGAACGAGGCCACCTACACGAAGATGACTGTTGGCTCCCCAACCATATTGGGCGTAAGCGGTGAAGTCCGGCATGCGTTGTTGGGCTACGCTGAGTTGATCGTTTGTTGTACCATCTACACTAGGTACCTCTATAGATGCATTGAAACGCCAGTTCTTCAGGCCTTTGTAAGTGTAAGCCAGTTGAGTGGCACGATAGAAAGTGGCACCGTTAGGGCCTTGGAAGTCGATAGTGGAAGGCAATGCTGCCAAATCCATGAAACCGCCATAGGTATAACCTACTGTCACATTGCGGAATGACATATACGCATTTCGCAACTGGAATACTTTGTCTCCGCCACGGAAGTTACCGGCAGTGTACACTACGAAATCACCCAGTAGTTTTGTGTGTCCTACCAGTTTCAGGAAGATGGTGGAAGTACTTGCATCCATCTGGAACTGGTTCTTTACTTTACTGGCATTCGGAATGTAGGCCGGGATGAAATCCATGTTATCTACAATGCCACCGAAGTCATACTCGGCAGTGGCACGTACATATCCTCCGATACCAAGGGCGAATTTTCCTTTTTTATCCATCAACAGGAAGCGGGGGGCCTGTGGATCGTGGATGTACCTGAACTGTGATTCGTTCATGATACGGACGATCTCGTCGCCTGCTTTGTCGATGGTAACCATGACGATGCCGTTAGATGCCTCGTCGTCAATAATCGCTTTTTCTTGTGCGTTGGCCATAGACGGAACGAGCCCGATAGCGCACAACAGAAACATTACTTTAAAGATTGTCTTCATTATTAAGTTAGGTTTTGGTGAATGCCCATTGAACAACCTAAATGAAAAAAGGTTGAGCGGAAAGTCGAAAATACAGGCTCGTTTCAGATTTAGAGAATCCTTTTGTGGAATAAATTTGGCAGGAGGGGGAATGTTTCTTATTTTTGTGCTATGTCCTTAAAAGAGAGAAAATAACTATGAATAAACAACAGAGAGTATTTAAAAACGCTTTAGTTGAAGTCTCCGGATATGATGTAGAGAATAGTGTTTCAGAATATCATGTGATGATACATGCCACTGTCCCTATGCAAACTTACAAAGAACAGTTGGAGGCAGTATCGGATGCCTATCGTGCTTTGTTGGAAACAGAACTGCAAGGAGCAGTTGCTGTCTTCAAGCGTTATTTCCTGAGTGATGCTGCCAATCAGGTCGATATGCTGTCGGCGATTTCTGCTGAAGAGCCTGATTGTGCTTTGTCTATTGTACAACAAGCCCCATTGAATGGAACAAAAATAGCTCTGTGGGTTTATCTGCAAAAAGGAGTGGAAACCCGAAGGTTGCCTGACGGGCTTTTTGAAGTGAAACATAGCGTATACCGCCATTTATGGGGCGGGGGAGCGTTCAAGCGCTCCGCTGATTCCGAATCTCAAACGAGACAATTACTGGATGAGTATATCCGGCAACTTGTGGAACAAGGTTGCAAGCTGGCGGATGACTGTATCCGTACCTGGTTCTTCGTGCAAAATGTAGATGTCAATTATGCCGGACTGGTAAAGGCTCGGAACGAAGTTTTTACAGAGCAGAGTCTGACTCCTCAAACTCACTATATTGCAAGTACGGGGATAGAAGGACGCCATGCCGATCCGAAAGTATTGGTACAAATGGATACATATGCAGTAGAAGGGTTAACACCCGGGCAGATTCATCATCTTTATGCACCTACCCATTTGAATCCTACTTACGAATATGGCGTTAGCTTCGAACGAGGTACTTCTATTGATTATGGTGACCGCCGGCATGTCTTTATCTCGGGTACTGCAAGTATCAACAATAAAGGGGAAATCGTTCATTGCGGAGATGTCAGAAAACAGACCGAACGAATGTGGGAGAATGTAGAAACTCTGTTAGAGGAAGCTGGATGTGGTTTTGAAGAGGTAGGTCAAATGATTATTTACCTGCGTGATACGGCTGACTATGCAGTGGTCAGGGAAATGCATGACCAACAGTTTCCCGATATACCAAAGGTCATTGTACATGGATCGGTATGCCGTCCCCACTGGTTGGTGGAAATGGAATGTATAGCAGTGAAGACGCAGGAGAATGACGGATATGCTATTTTTTGATTGACTTGTAGCGGAGGTTCTCCGCTTCTTTACCGAAATAGGCTTTTTGCAATTCATGGGCATCATACGTTTCGGCTGTATTGTAAAGTTCTGGTATATTATAAGACTTGAACGTATTCAAATAAGTTTCCGGATTTTCTTGTGGAAGAAGAAACGCTTTACTAACGCTTCCATCTTGGGATACATGGGCAAAGTAAGGACGCCCATATACCCGGTCGTCTCGTTTGGAGGCGAAAGCTATCCATTGGGAATTACTGTTCCAGGAATGATAGGAATCAGAGTACCGTCCGTTTGTTTCTTCCATTTTATCAATCTTTCCGGTAGAAAGCTCCAGCATCCAGAGATCCGTTTCCGGATGCCAGATGGGGAAAGTACCATAATCGGATACGGAGAACAGCAGGTATTTACCGTCCGGTGAGCATTTAGGAAAACTTACGGATTTCTCTTCGGATGAAGCTCTGAAGACTTCGTGAATACTATCACCCAATTGTCCAGTTTGAGGATTAAAGGAGATGGAGTAGAGATCATAGCGCATACGACGGGTACTGTCCGGCTGAGGGATATAGGGTGCCCGACAGAAATAGATGGTATAGTTATCCGCAGAGAAACAAGGGAAGGTTTCCTGATATTCCGTTCCGCTGATATCGGGGTTATCGGTAACCGTTCCCTGTTCAAAATCTATTAGGATAAGATCACTGCATTTATCGAAAACCTCCAGACGTTCGGTGCGATAGCTATGCAGAATGGGGATAATTTCGGCTGTGGTGAATATACCGAAACGCCCGTCTTGGGAAATCTCCCCATAGACAGCACCGGCTGTATGATCTGTTTTGGTGTTGATTTTTCGTAATTGCTCGTCACGACTATAAATTGTACCTCCCTTACTGCCACGCACATGCATAAATGTAGTGGGATTGGCTGCACGATTGGATGTATGGCAATTGATACAGCTATGATCTGTAATATTGTTATCGGCCAGAAGGCGGGTATCGAAATTCTCAAGGTTACGTTCGCAAATTTGCAGCATGTTCCATATCTCATAAGCTGGTTCTATCAAGCGGTAGCTGAGGTATCGGTCTATGCTGTCAGGTGAGATGTACCAGTGGAAGTCTTTGTAATGTATCTTTTGCTGCGAGATATGGGCATAGACAGACACAGACAGTGTATCCCCTTTTTCATCCGCAAGCATCTTTTTCCATTTCTTTATGGGGAACTGGAGCCTGTAGGACTGGCTGTCGAATTGATACTCTTTCTTTCCCCGGATAATAACGGAGAGGTTTGCCGCGCCTTCCAGTTGGAAGTTCAGCGGGGCGATGTTGCAGGGTACGGTGATATCTGTATAGTCAGGAAACAGGAGCGGCTGTTCAGGACAGTCGGTGTAATCCTGAAGTGAACGTTTTCCACAGGAGAAAAGCGTCAGGGTTGTAATGAACAGGATGATAGTTCTTTTCATGGTTTCAGTTGTGCATAATAGTAATAGAACCAATATGTTTTTCCGAATAACTTTTCCAAAGCCCGCCCGTCTCCTTTGGCATCTTCGTATATGGAGAGGTATTGCAGGCAATCTTTGTAAACTTTAGCAGAGATGCGATAATGCTTCAGTTGTTTCTGCGGGTTTTCTTTCTCATTCATACATGGTATCAATGCTTCCTGATAGAGACGGGATGGAAACGAACCGAATGTCGGATAATAGTAACGGTCATAATCCTTCTTGAAAAGCTGCAGATCTTTATTCAATAGGTGGAAGCATAAGAGGTAGTCGGCAGCCATCTTATTTTGAGGATTGCTTTCGATTAAATTAGCCAGTGAGGTACGCCATTGATTGGCGGAGAACAACGTATCTTGTTGTGGAAGCATCCGGCGTTTATGGCTCCAGTAAGGGATGGAATCACATTGGCTGGATTTAATAAGTTCCAATCGTTCCTTTGCCCAGCTCCGGTGCAAGGAAGTATGGGACAATATGCGCAGATACTTTTGGGCAACTGAATAATCTTCGTTGATTATGGCAATTTCCGCCAGTTTCCGTACCATGCGAGAAGAGCGCTGATGCGGGGTAAATGTCATAGCAAGCATGGCAGAGTGCTGGGCTTGTGCCATATCACCGCATTCCATAAGGGCATCGGGGCTTGCCATGGCGTATATATAGCCTGTTGATTCGTTGATTTGTAGTAAAAGCCCATGAAAAGCCGGCTGATAATGTAGCATGAGTTCATCGCAAAGTTTGTCTTGACGGGCATAGGCGAGATTGGTATAATAGGCACTGAGATAGGTCGGGTAGGGATTATCCTCGTTGAGCCGGATCACCTTATTCCAGTGTCCGAAGTAGGCTTCGGATGAAAAGGCGAGTGTCTTTTCTTCGGGGGCGTTGTATGCTTTGGTTATGGTAATTGTACCCAGGGCAAGGACTGCAAATAATGCAATCCATTGCTTACACTGCCGGAAAATAAGGGCCGGCAGGAGGGAGAGTAGCAGAAAACCTTCTGTCAGGAGAAAGACAAAAGGCTGACGCAGCATGTATCCGCTTATCAATGGATAGAAGTATGATTGGCGAGGAGTTAAAAAATAGAAATAACTGCCTCCAATAGGTATGAGGAGGGAGATGAGTAGCAAAAAGAAGGATAACTTGTAATTGTTGAAGTGCTTGTACTCATAAACTACGACTAAAATGACATATGCAAAGAAGTGTGCTCCTATGGCGCAATAGAGAATGGTAAGCATAATTACGTGGAGTATTTCCCTCATCCGTGTTGATGTGCTCAATATCGACAGTAAGAATGCCCAGACGCTGCACATTAGTCCAAGTGACATGGACAGGGGATATTCCAAATGGCAGGATAATGCCCATTCGGCAACTATGGGCAGTAATGCCCAGAGGGATGTATGGCTGCTGATACCGGTCTTAAGTAATGCTATCCGAAACCCCAGCCAGGTGAGCATAAAAGTGAGGGTTAATATACTGCTTCCACCACCTGTCCACAGGAAAAACTGAGTAAGATAATCGCCACAGATTTCGGTCAGGAATGCCGGTTTCTGTAAGTACGTTTGTAGAAAGTCCGGTTGGAGTACGCATAGTGTTATCTGTTCTTTATAGTGCAGATGATATGGATAGAAGTAAAAGAAGAATATCCAACAGGCTATAAAGAACAGGGAGACGAAGATACTGTCTATTTGTTTTCTCATGGTTCGGGTTTCCATTTTTCTATTCCAAGTCTTTTTAAATCATTGGCTTGCTGCTCATTGAACATGTGCTCAAGCGTCATGAATAAGTATCCTCCTAATGGATTCAAATTCTGTTTAATGAAACAGAACGTAGAGTCACCAAAACTTTCGTAGATGCTGTCTCTTTGTCTTCTCAGGATTGCTGTAATGGTATTATCTTTCTTATTTTTATTGATTTTCTGCGATAGTAAGGCTGCTTTCTCACCAGCAGATTCCATTTGTTCTTTCCAGTGTTGCAGTTGGTTATTGAGTGGGGTGCCGGTGCTGGAACTATTCATCCCTATGGTGGTATGCAGCGTTCCTTCTTCTGCCACAATGAGTAGACGTTGTATAGGTGCATTTGCCCGCCTGCTGATAACAATATCGTAAATAGCGGAATCTGCCGGAATGGAAAAGGAGAAAGTTCCGTTTACAATATAGGCAGAATCTACAGTTTCCGGAGTGGGATGGGGACGTGGGACCAAATATATGATTTGCCCGTTGTATTCCGAAGATACCACTCCTTCGATATTCATCATTTTCTTCGTTATCGGCTGACAACTGCTGATGCAAAATAGTAAGATAAGATAAAAGAAATGTTTATTCATATCGGTTTGCCTTTTCTGTTATCTTTAGAAAAAGGAGGTTGCTCCATTTATATATTTTTCACTCATGAATGAAGATCGCAAAATCATCCGGTGGGTGGAACAACCTCCTGTATCCGTGTTAAGTTAGAGTATTACAAGTTTGCTTTGGCCCATGCTGTAATCAGTTTGTTTTCATTGGAGTTCCAAGCTTCCTTATAAAGGTCGCGTACTACATCGAGCCACTTAATGCTGCGGGTCTCTTTAGAATCACTTGTTCCTACATCAATGGTGCCGCCGTATGCTTTATAATCTTCACGCAGGGTACCGCAAATGCGGGCATAGGTCCCGGTATATGTGTTCAGGTCATTGTTGGTTATCTTAACATCGTAGTTGAGTTGATCGTCCGTGCAACTGTAATTTCCCGGATGGGCAGAATCTTCGGTAGCCCACTTGGAACGGTCTGCTGCATACACGGTGACTCCGTCCTTGAAGAGATAAGGATAATATCCTGAGTTATCCATGTCTTCATATACAATGCCGCATACCGGGAACTGAGCTCCCGATTGCAATTGTATATGCTTCAATACAGCTGCCATCGCATCCGTATCGGTATCACCTTTTGCTTTCCATACGGCAGTTGCAATCCAGGTTGCAAGTTTTTCGGCTGTAGGATTGAGCATGTATACCTTGCCTTTTTTCTGAACGCCGGTTTGCACGTCCTTGCCGGTTGAATATTCGTAAAGCTTAACCGGGTATCCTTCATAATTAGGATAGGTGGTCGTTTCCTCTATCAGTGTTCCCGCCATGTATTGACCGGTGCTGATTATCTTGTCGCAACTGGTGACGAGTGCTTTGTAACCATCCGAATTGTTTATGAAGTCATGTAATTGGGCGTCTTTGTCTTCCTGCATTACGGCATTCCAGAGTGCATTGCGTAGTGTTCCCTGGTTATCATCACCATCGTAATCCCAGAACATCATACCTTTCATGCCTAATCCTAAAAGCCATGTACCTTTTGCGGCAATGCTTCGGGGATTGTCATAACCACAATAGAATACTCCGTTCTTGGTAACGTACGGAACGCTGCCCTCTTCATCCCAATTATCAATGACATAGCCTTCGCCTGCGCTTAAGTCGACAATGTCTCTGTAATTGATAGAACCACCGGAGTTGAAATGTGCTCTTCCATAGAATGGAATACCTAGGACTAATTTATTGGCAGGTACACCGGCACTCAGATATTCGTTGACAGAACGCTGGCAATCCCAGGTGGCACTTGGTTTGCTTAATGGTGATTGGTGGCCGGGGGCACCCACCAAGTCGTACGTCATAATGTTGACGAAATCCACATAGGGGTCTACAGCTTTCACATCGATATACTTCCATCCTGCTCCTTGCGGTTGCTTGTTCTTGCAATATCCGGCGTAGGTCAGTAAAGTGGAACTTGATAGTGTTTCGCGTAAATCTTTCATTAACAGAGTAAAATTCTCTACGTCAACCAACGGGTCGTAGGCGTTACTGCCGAAAGTCATGCCGGGAAATTCCCAGTCGATATCAATGCCGTCTATGCCTTCCTGCTGAACGAACTTTTTGCAATCTTGTGCGAACTGTTTACGCATCTCGGGACTTTTTGCCAGGGCGGAGAAACCACCGTCTTGGGAATTACCGGTATTAGAGACACTATTTGTAAAAGAGAGTAATATCTTTAAATTGCTATTTCTTTCTTTTAACTTCTTCACTTGATTGAAACGTTCCTTGTCACCTTGCAAGTCAAACTTCTGATAGACATTGTTCTTAACATAAAGTTCGGCGAAAGCATAATTGATATGCGTCATGTAAGTGGGGTCGGGAAGCATTTTGCCATAGTAGGTCACATAACCTAATGCGACGCGTCCGTTAACTCTCTCTGCCATGTTGTTCACTTCCGGAGGCCCGAAACTGGGTACACCGGTGATGTAGTCGTCATCGTGACAGGAACTCAGTCCTAATATAATAGCTATTACAATAAATATAATCTTTTTCATAAGGCATTATTCTTTGGATTCATAATATACATACCAACCATAGTCGTCCCAGTCGCCCCCACCTGTGTATTTTTGTGGGTGATACAGAGTGATATATTCATCAGTCAATGTAAGTATCCAGAAAACATTGTCTTTTCCTTTGCTCTGGCCGAGGTCATCATAATTGCTGCCGATAACAGGAATATTGGTAGTCAGTCTGCCCTGAACCAAGTCTTCCGGTTGGTCACGGTCGAATCCGAAAGTTCCTTCATTCATCAGATTGCCGCTCTTGTCATAAGTCTTCACTTTGGTTCCCTGAATTTCGAATACTATCTTCTGATCTCCTGCCTGTGCAAGGTTTACTGATCCCCACCATGCAAAATTAGATTCCGGAGTATATCCTGAACTGGTATATTTCCATCCACCATGTGCTCCCATGTTGCAGACCGATCCCCATTTTACTTCGCGGAATCCCCATGCTTTGGTTGCATCGGCATCAGCTTTGTCTTTGGCTCCGGTAAATAGCCCCATCCATTCATCAAACACATTGGTGACTGTCACGGTAAAGATATCACTGGTTACAATTTTACCATTAGAAATAGCTTCATAATATATCTCATAAGTTCCGTTGGCACCATATATGATCGTATCATTATCGCTGCCGGTAATCTTTGTGCCGACTCCATAGTGCCAGATACCTCCTAATTCAGGACGGTTGTTTTTGAGTACTACATATTGATCTCCTTCTACAGCGTCATCCTGGTTGGGAATAGGCTGGGTAACGGATAACATGTTGTTCAGTTCTTCCTTGCTGATAGGGTCTCCGGCATTAGTAATGTATTTATCGCGTAAGGATTCATCTTCCATAGGGTCGCAGGCTGTGACTATAGCCATTGCCGCGAATAATAATAGTATTGCTTTTAATGTTTTCATATCATTGAGATTTTAAATGGCATTACATTTTTGTCCAATCACTGAATTGTGCATCAGGTCCCCAACCCGGATTTTGCTCGAGTACACCATTGGAACGGTCTATTTCTATTTGAGGTATAGGCCAGTAACCCTGGGTTTGCTGTAGACGTTTTTTATAATCGTACTTGACCATAGGCGTAAGAGCAGCGGCATTGATAACTTCAAAGCCTGTCTGGCGGTTTAGTGCATTTCCTGCCTCTTCCAGACTTGGGCCAGACCAGCGGAGCAGATCCCACCAACGGATGGATTCGAAAGCAAACTCCCAACGGCGTTCCTGTTTAAGTGCATCCAATGTGTATGAGATAGGGGCTAAGTGGGAACGTTGGCGTACTCTGTTCAAACCGGTTGCATCTCCTTTTAGTTCGGAATGCATCAGCAGTACATCGGCAAAGCGGATATGAATAAGGTCGGTAATATTCAGTAACTGTGGGGAGGTTTGGCTGGATATGCCCGGATGTAATGTTTTTCCAAAAGCTTCAAGTACTCCGTTACTATTATATGCATTGATATTG
This sequence comes from Bacteroides sp. AM16-24, assembly GCF_003471885.1. Lineage (NCBI taxonomy): Bacteria > Pseudomonadati > Bacteroidota > Bacteroidia > Bacteroidales > Bacteroidaceae > Bacteroides > Bacteroides sp. AM16-24. The sequence goes on along the minus strand of NZ_QRKI01000005.1, from coordinate 95,499 downwards.
ATGTATTTCTTGTTGAAATATCCGGTCTGCTCGTAATAGCGGTAAGAAACGGTATATGCGGGTTCCGAATCATCTAAACGGAAGTCTCCCAAAACATTTCCTTCATTGTTGGGGTCCATAGCCTTGTATGACCAAATAGAACCGGAAATACGCGGGTCTTCAGTGTACCCATCTAGGAATGTTTGTTGTTTAGACCACTCTTTCCAGTCTTGAACCATACTGGGAGATACCGGGCCTGCGCCCCAGCCAAAGTTGAACGGATAACTTTCTTCTTTCCAGTCGGCATCATCACCGGAAGGGGAGTAGAACATTGCACAAGTATTGGCAAACCATGTGTAGGTCCATGTAGAGGTCAGATTGTGCTTATTGGCAAAGAGTGTTTCAATGGAAGAATTGCCATCCCAGGCGAGTTTATGTTTCACTGCGTATGCATATTGCTTCTTGGAACTGGTGCTGTTAGTGGCAGAGTTCGTGTATCCCCATAGGTTACGTTGGTCAGAAATGAGGTTGTGTCCGGAATGATCTATACAGTCTTCCAGCCAACTGATGACTTGTTCTTTTGTAATTTCGCCTTCAGGTGTCAGAGGTAAAGTCTTCTTGTCATAACGTCCGGTATAGAATAGAAATACTCGTGCTGCAAGTGCTTCGGCTGCATACTTGGTAGCATGGCCTGCCATGGCATTTCCGGCCGGATATATCTGGTTAGGCATCATCTCAATTGCATTCTTTATATCAGAGGCAATCAAGGCATATACTTCATCAACGGATGCCCGCGGGAGGTTTACAGCTTCAATCGTGGTACGAAGGGGAACGCCGCCGAATATCTTTACTAATTCATAGTAGGTCCATGCCCGGAGGAAATAAGCTTCGCCGAAGTGACGTAAACGTTCAGATTCACTTGACCAGCTTTTTACGTTATCGAGCGTGTTAATCGTATTGTTGGCACGATTTATGAGTTGATAACAACGATCCCAGATGCCAAGTCTGCTGTTCAAGTTTCCTTGATAAAGCAAGAAGTTCGTGGCGCAATTGCCGGAATAAGAGAGGTTGCCGCCTAAGCAATCATCACTGGCTAATTGGGCTGTATAGTATTCTGAAGATGTTTCAGGATCTTCAAACAATAACTTTGCATAGATAGACGTCAACATTTGGTTGGCATCTTTCTCCGTTTCCGGAAAGTTCTCTGTTGTTTTATCTGTAAGCAACTCAGTGTCAAGGAAACTTTCACATGACGTGAGTATGAAAAGTGCAGATAGTATATATATTAGTTTTTTCATATTTTCATATAATTAGAATTTGACATTTAAACCAAGCATACATGTGCGGGCTTCCGGATAGTATCCTAAATCTATGCCTTGTACCCAGCCAAAATCACTACCATAACCGATTTCGGGGTCCATACCTGAATATCCGGTAAAGGTGTATAAGTTCTGGACTGTAGCATAAAGTCTGAGCTGCTGCAGAGGGATTTTCTTGAAAATCTTCTTGATATCAACTCCAATAGTAATATTCTTGATTTTGAGATAATCTCCATTCTCTACATAAATATCGGAAACTTTAGACCAGTTGCTTCCACCAGTGCTTGCCAGGCGTGGTAACTTGTTGGAAGTTCCTTCTCCGTGCCAACGTTCTAGGATGTCTGTGGTAAAGTTCTGTAATGGAGAACTAGCATAATCTCTGTAGCATTTAAGTATTTGCTGGCCGAAGGCTCCATAAGTAGTAACTGATAGGTCAATCATTTTCCAGCTGACATTGAAAGAGAATCCAAGTGTCATATCTGGGTGGGGATTACCAATTTCTGTACGGTCATTCGAGTCAATGACTCCATTCTTATCGACATCTGCCCAGATTACATCTCCCGGTTGTGTTTGAGCACCATTTTCTTTGGCACCTTTGTATTCGTCTATCTGTTTTTGGTTCTGGAAAATACCGAGACTCTTGTAGCCATAGAAATATCCTAAAGGTTTTCCAATTTCTCCGCGTGCACATTCATCGGATGCATTCCATAAATTACCCGACGGCCCATGGAGAATACCATCTTCATTGGGAAGTTCGGTAATTCTATTTTTATTGAATGCAGGAGCCAGATTGATACCATAATTCCAGTCTTTACCTATGTTGTCGTTCCAGTGGAGGCCGATTTCAAATCCGGTATTCCGAATAACTCCGCCATTGATGGCAGCCGGACTTGAACCGAATGAATAGAGTACGGGTGGGGTAATAAGCCAGTCTTTGGTTAACCTTCTATACCAGTCGAATTCGAGCGCCAGACGTCCATTGAAGAATCGTGCATCAAGACCTATATTGAGTTGTTCTTGAGTTTCCCATGAAAGGTCCGGATTTGTCAGCTTATATGCGTAGGAACCAATCGAGACCTGATCCATGGAGTCTCCGAATGAATAACCTCCATTGCCGTTGTTGGCAGTGATACGTGATATATATTCGAAGGTGTTCACGGCGTTATTACCATTCTGTCCCCAGGATGCACGTAGTTTTAAGAAATCCAGCCAATTGAGATCTGGCATGAAACTTTCGTTTGTAATGACCCAGCCTGCCGAGAAAGACGGGAAATATCCCCATCGATGACCACGGGCAAAAATAGAGGAACCATCCGCACGCATAATGGCAGTTGCCATGTACTTTTCTTTATAGTTGTAGTTTATACGACCAAAGAAGGAAGCCATTTGCCCTGCTGCACCGGGAGCTCCTGTTAAAGTTTTAATTTTATTTTTATCATCGTACTTTATGTTACTCAGATATGCATGTTTAAAGTCTGAGAATTCAGAACCTTCTGCATTGGCACTCATGGAGTCCCCCATTCCGTATTTTTCAAGACTCTGCCCGATTACTGCGTCAAAATGATGGTCTTTTATGGTGAAATTATAACTGGCTGTGTTTTCCCAGGACCAGCGGTGGTTGAGTGACATGGACTGAGTTACCCTGTCTTCTTGTGTCGTCAGGCTTTGACTTAGTTGACGATAGCTGGGGATATAAGAACGATAACTTGAAGCTGACAAGATGTATCCGAATTGTGATTTGATTCGTAAATTCTTGATGGGTTGCAGCTCTGCATAAAAACTGGATTGTAAGTAATGGCTTTTGCTTAAGGCATGACTTGTGTAGTAATCCATATACGCTATTGGATTTGTGGTATTTTCCCCATATCCTTCTTCTTGTGCATCGTCATATAAATAGTACTCTCCTTTACTGTTATAGGCATGCATCAATGGGGGAGTGGTTAACATATCACGAGTACCATTCCAATAAATGTCGCTGGTAGCAAAAGAACCTGCAGTCTGCTGATACTTATAATTAAGAGTCTGACCAATTTTGAGGACATCGAGATTTCCTATCTTTTTGACAATGTGATTGGAGTTGATGCGTGCATTGTATCTGTCCATACTGGCAATGCGACCAGGAGCTCCCATGGTAGCTTCTTGATTGAAGTAGGTAAAACCGACGGAGAAGTTGGAACGTTCTGTACCTCCAGTGAAGTTCAATGAATGGCTTTGGATGGGCGCATCATTATTTAAGATCTCTTTTATCCAGTTGGTACCATTCCATGTTCCTTCCTGAATAGCTTTATAATCAGCTGCCGGTAACCATTTTTCCCAGTTTAGAAGTGAAGTACCATCCATCATGTGCATTTCATCTTCTATCATCATATATTCCTTAGCATTCAATAGGGTGGCGATTTTAGGAAGATTTTGAATACCATAGTAACCATCGTAAGTAACTTCAAAGTTACCTGTTTTGCCTTGCTTGGTAGTGATGAGAATAACGCCATTGGCGGCACGTGAACCATAGATAGCGGCAGATGCAGCATCTTTAAGTACATCGATGGATTCCACGTCAGCAGGGCTTAGCCCATCTATACTGCCGTTGACCACTCCGTCTACTACATATAAAGGAGAAAAATTACCATTGGTTCCGAGGCCACGAATATTGACTTTAAATCCCTGTCCGAGGAAACCACCGTTTGATGTGATATTTATACCAGGTGCCTGGCTTTGCAGACCGCCCAGAACATCCGTTGTATTTAGCTTTGCGATATCAGTACCTTTCACTTGCACTGTAGCTCCGGTTACTAGTTTCTTTTTTTGAACTCCATAGCCAACTACTACTACCTCTTCCAGTAATTCGGAATCTTCTGCTAGCGTGATCTCCATTTTGGGTGTTGCTTTTACTTCCAGTGTCTTATATCCGACGAAAGAGATTATCAAAGTAGCACCTCTTTTTACGGTAAGAGAGAATTTACCATCTATATTGGTAATAATACCATTGTTTGTTCCTTTTTCCAGAACACTTGCTCCGATAACAGGCTCGCCTGTCTGATCTGTTACCGTGCCATTGACGACTTGTGATTGTAGCTGTTCTGCAACTTCAGATAAGCCTTCTGAATTAGTACCGATTGCCAGGGCGGTATTGCTTCCTATTAGTAAAGCTACAATGGCAATAGTGGTGAGGAATTTGTAATGTAGTGTTCCTCGTTCGCGATTTTCATTCATGATTTGATGATTTTTGTTTAAAGCTAAATTGGAATATAAAATAAACTAGATAGAAAATGAGATGGACAATAGAATGTCTGAGTGCATTGTTTTCTTTTTCATAAGCATTTGTTTTTCTTAGGTTGATATTATAAATTAAGGTGTTGCAGCATTTTGAATCAGAAGTTATTTTATGTCTTATCTGATCTTGCTACTCCAAATATAATTCGTATTTTCATTATTTAAAATAAACGGTGAACTATATTAATAACTGTTATATGTCGTTTTATTTGCTTAAGAAACTTGTGTGAATAAAATATTGATTTAGATACAACTTGCTTGCATATTTGAAAAATGTGTTATTTTAATGTTATATATCTGGTAATTAGTCTATTGTATTGTTTGTTTTGCGATTTTATGTTCGTATATTTCTTTGTTTTAGCTTTGTATTTAAAGTTCGTTAACTGTTTTGGCTCTTCAAATAGAAGTGAATGATGAGATGAATGGGTTATGCTTTTCTCTACTTTTAGTTAAAAAGTATAATGTTTACTCATTGGTGGAATTGGCGGATCAGTGATTTTCTTAGCTTAATTCTTTTGGGTGTTACAGTCCTATCCGAATATAATGGATACTAAAGTGAACGTATTTATTCCGGAAATGGGGAATGTTTGTCTGTTTTAGAAACTTATTGTATCTTTGCACCCGAATTAAAAATGTAGGATACCGTGAATAGCGGTCGTGTATTCTAGAACACCACGTAAAAAACAGGAATTATGAAGCAAAAAGTATCTGTACCTTTTATGCTGCTGGGTATTTTATTTAATGTTTGCCTGATTGCGGCTAATCTTCTTGAAACTAAGGTTATTCAAGTTTTTGGTGTAACCGTTACAGCCGGGTTGCTAGTTTTCCCTATTTCTTATATTATAAACGATTGTATTGCTGAGGTGTGGGGCTTTCGTAAAGCGCGTCTCATTATCTGGAGTGGTTTTGCCATGAATTTCTTCGTGGTAATGCTTGGCTTGATAGCTGTGGCACTGCCGGCTGCACCGTTTTGGGAAGGAGAAGCCCATTTTAATTTTGTTTTTGGGATGGCACCGCGTATTGTTGTAGCAAGCCTGACTGCGTTTTTGGTAGGTTCATTTCTCAACGCTTATGTCATGAGTCGTATGAAAGTGGCAAGTGGTGGACGAAACTTTTCTGTCCGTGCCATTTGGTCGACAATAGTAGGAGAGACGGCGGATTCTCTTATATTTTTCCCAGTAGCTTTTGGCGGTATTATTGCTTGGCGTGAATTGCTTGTGATGATGTGTATTCAAATCGTATTGAAATCCTTGTATGAAGTTCTGATTCTTCCGGTCACTATCCGTGTAGTAGCAGCCATTAAACGTATAGACGGCAGTGATGTGTACGATCAGGATATTTCTTATAATATATTGAAAATCAAAGATATTTAAGATAACGTGAATAAAGGAGTTGCATTAGTTGTTTTTAGTGGTGGACAAGATTCTACCACTTGTCTGTTTTGGGCGAAACGTAAGTTCAAAAAAGTGGTTGCCCTGAGTTTTTTATATGGGCAGAAACATAGGAAAGAAGTGGAGTTGGCACGAAAGATAGCTCGTGAGGCCGATGTGCAGTTTGAAGTAATGGATGTGTCGTTCATTGGTAAATTAGGGCATAATTCATTGACAGATACTGCCATGGTAATGGATCAGGAAAAACCGGCAGACAGTTATCCTAATACTTTTGTGCCGGGACGTAATTTATTCTTCTTGAGTATTGCCGCCGTGTATGCTCGTGAGCATGGTATCAATCATATTGTGACAGGAGTGTCACAAACAGACTTCAGTGGATATCCCGATTGCCGGGATGCCTTTATCAAATCGCTCAACGTAACCTTGAACCTGGCTATGGATGAACAGTTTGTCATTCATACTCCGCTGATGTGGATTGATAAAGCTGAAACCTGGGCGCTGGCAGATAAATTGGGAGTACTTGATTTGATACGCAATAAGACCCTGACTTGTTATAATGGTATTCCGGGGGATGGCTGCGGGCATTGTCCGGCATGTAAATTACGCCGTGAAGGATTGGAGAAGTATTTAAGTCGTAAATGCTAAAACTTTATATTATGAGTGAATTAAAGGACCAACTATCCCTTTTGGGAAGAAAGACTGAATATAAACAGGATTATGCTCCTGAAGTACTGGAGGCTTTTGATAATAAGCATCCGGAAAATGATTACTGGGTACGTTTCAATTGTCCGGAGTTCACCAGTTTGTGTCCTATAACAGGGCAGCCGGATTTTGCAGAAATCCGTATCAGTTATATTCCTGATATTAAAATGGTGGAAAGCAAGAGCCTGAAACTATACCTTTTCAGTTTTCGTAATCATGGTGCTTTTCACGAAGATTGTGTGAATATTATAATGAAAGACTTGATTCGCCTGACGAATCCTAAATATATTGAGGTTACAGGTATTTTTACTCCACGCGGTGGTATTTCTATTTACCCTTATGCTAACTACGGGCGTCCGGATACAAAGTATGAAAACATGGCGGAACATCGGTTGATGAATAGAGAATAAAACAGCAATGGGAGTGATAAGAAACACTCCCATTGCTGTTTATTGGATTATTTTTTGATGATTGTCAGTTCAGCAACTTTTAAGATTTCTTTTCCTTCAATCTTTTCTTTAATACAAACCACTTCTACACTGTCTTCCAACAATACTCCGCATACTTTATCTCTATTGGCATCCATTGTACTAATATTGACTGTATCTCCTTTGCAGGTTATCAAGGTAATGTTATTCATAGTAGCGTCATATACTATTCCGTTGATAACTTGGAATTTAGATTCTTGTTTACAGGCGGCAATGCTTCCTATTGCAAGTGAGCAAACAATTAAGTAGGTTAACCTTTTCATAATATATAATTTTGTGATTGTTATAGAATACAAATATAAATGTTTTTCTTACATAAAATTGATTTCCTAAGGAAAAAAATGCCATTTCTGAACAAAGGTGGGGCTTGACTTGTTAGTCTAAAAGACTAATTATGCAATCATGAGAATACTTCTGTATACAAAGTGTCTTTTGTGTTTCTTCTTATTATATTTTTCTTCTCCGGTATCGGCTGAAGACAGGAAAGAAAATTCCGGTACGGATTTGTTGATTATCAGCAGTTATGTATCAGGTGCTCCATGGAGTCAGACAATTATTTCGCATATCATGCAGAAGGAATATGAACGGAAAGATGTGAGCATGAAAGTAGAATATATGAATATTCTGACGATAGAGACTCCTGAAATACTGAATCTATATAAAGATAATCTTTTTTCAACATGTGGTAATAATCCGCCTAAAGCAGTGCTGATGTTGGGTAATGCTCCTCTGATATTACGGGATGAAATGCGTAAACATTGGGGGGATATACCTTTGATCGTATGTGCTGAGAGTAGCTATATAGGACCTGATTCCACCTATATGTATAATCAGGTTGTTCCACAAGAGGATCGTATTTACTTGAATAAATTGCGTGACGAGTACAATATGACTTTTCTGAGTGCACGTGCTTTTATCCCCGAAAGTGTTCAGCTGATGCGTCGTATGATCCCGGAGATGAAGAGTTTACTGTTAATTGGCGACCAGACTGACCGGGATATTGATTATGACCAGCAACTCTCTGAACTGATTAAGATAGAGCACCCGGATCTTGATTACAAGTTTCTGTCAGCTGGTACATGGAGTCCAGATCAGTTACTGGATACATTGCGGAGGGTGGTTCCAGAGGAAACCGGTATTTTATTCGCTTCATGGTTTCACAAACGTATGTTTGCCGGTAATACGCTTATGATGGCGAACTCTTATAAGGTGATTGCCAACTCTACATTGCCTTGTCCGTTTTTTGCATTATCTTCGTCTATTTCAAGTATTGAAGAGGATGGAACTATAATAGGAGGGTGTGTATATGATATGAACCTGTACTGTGAGGCTATTGTGAAGATAATTAATGCCGTAGCCGATGGAAAACAGGCACGGGATATACCGTCTTATGATCCGGAGCCTATAGTTCTTTTTAACTATCCTTATATAGTGGATTTTGGCCTGTCTCCTAAAAATTGCCCTCCGGGAACTGTTTATTTGAATGCACCTCCTACTTTCTTTGGAAAATATCAGTCTGCTTTGGTAGTAGGAAGCATTGTTTTATTGTTGGTTGTTCTCTTTTTCCAGCTTCGTAGGAATAAAATTCTGGAACGGCTTCGGCAGGTAGAACAGAATCAGCGTTTTACCCATTCTAAGATGGCTATGGCATTAGAGGTAGTTGATTTGTTGCCGTGGCAATGGGATTTACGGACAGATGAAATTACATATAGCTCTTATAAGCCGATAGAGCCGGGTAAAGAAGAAGTTTCAGAAATGACTTATACCACCAATATAGACGACTATCTTACCTTTGTTTGTGAAGAGGATAGAGAGCGTATCCAGCAGGCTTTTGAGGATGTGCATACTAATAAAATTGATAAAATAAAAGAAGAGTACCGTGTTCATCGGCCTGATAAATCAGATGGCTCAGAGGACTGGATGGAAGTGCGTGCCTTTGTAGAACAATATGATGAAGAGGGAAAACCTTTGGTAGTGGTGGGCTCATCATTATTTATAACAGAACGTAAAGCGGTGGAACGTGAACTGATTGCTGCTAAAGAACGTGCAGAAGAATCTAATCGTCTTAAATCCGCCTTCCTTGCTAATATCAGTCATGAAATCCGCACTCCGTTGAATGCAATTATTGGCTTCTCCAGTATATTGGCTATGACTGAAGATGAAAAAGAGAAGAAGGAGTATGTCAGCATCATAGAGAAGAATAATGGCATTTTGCTGCAACTTATCAATGATGTTCTGGACTTGTCTAAGATAGAAGCCGGAGTTCTTGATTTGTATTACTCGGAATTTGCCCTAAATGGGGTGCTAACAACTTTGAAAGGAGTTGTTGAGCCACGTTTACAGAGTAGTGTTGAGTTTATTTTTGAGCCGGGGATGCCGGATGATTACGTTGTTTATTCAGAGAAAAACAGGCTTCAGCAATTGGTCTTGAATTTTCTGACTAATGCCTGTAAATTCACATCAACCGGCAGCATTCGTTATGGCTATGAAGTACGTGAAAAAGCCATCTATTATTATGTAACTGATACGGGAACTGGCATTCCGGAAGATAAGCTTCATCTCATATTCGAACGTTTCATCAAGTTGGATAGTTTCAAGCAAGGCACCGGTTTAGGTTTGCCTATTTGTCAGCTTATTATTCAGAATATGGGAGGAGAAATCGGAGTGAATTCTAAATTGGGAGACGGTTCTACGTTTTGGTTTACGCTTCCCCTCAAACCAAAACAGTAAGAGGGGATAGCGTTGCTTCTATATGACAGCTTTATTTTCAATTAAGTTCTTCAATCGAACCAAGGCTTCGATATAATAATAGTCTGCATAAATGATGGCGGCATCTATTTCTGAATTATTCGGCAAGTGTCCGGTGGAGTGGAGGAGGAATGCCGGCTTGCTTTTGCCGCATTGATACTTATCCGAACTCAGGCTTGCCAACATTTTTATAGCTGCATTCTTATATTCTTCTCCTTTTTTGCCGGGCAGGTAAGTGGAGAGTTCCAGTAAAGCCGATGCGGTTACACTTGCAGCGGAGGCATCACGTGGGACATTCGGGATATTGGGGTCATCAAAATCCCAGTAAGGCACATAGTCTTCCGGCAATCTTTCCAAATATACATCTGTTACTTTCTGTACAAAATCCAGATATCGTGGATCTAATGTTTCCCTGTAGACTACTGTATATCCATAGATAGCCCACGCCTGTCCGCGTGCCCACATGGTATTGTCTGCATATCCCTGATGTGTAACTCCTTTTATGAAGTCGCCCGTCAAAGTATCATAAACCGCTACGTGATAGGAAGTGTAGTCGGGACGGAACTGATATTTCATAGTCTTATCGGCGTGCGACACGGCTATATCTGCCAGATATGGGTTTCCTCCGTTCTTGGCAGCCCAGAAAAGCATTTCCAGGTTTATCATATTATCCATGATCGTATTGTGTCCACCGAACATTTCTACATTGCGTGGCCATGAAAGTATGGTGCCTACACGAGGTCTGAACAAAGTTGCCAGTGAATCTGCTGTATCCAGAATCACTTGTTTGTATTCCGGGTTATGTGTTAACCGATATCCGTTGCCATAGCTACAAAAGATCAGAAAACCCAAGTCATGGTCGTATGCCGGAATTTGTGACAGGAACTTCAACGGTTCGGTGAATTTCTCAGCTTCTTCCTTTATGGTTGCTTTACCGGTATATTCGTAATCATACCATAAAACTCCTGGCCAGAAACCACTGCACCATTCATCCTTTGTTGCTTTTCGGCAATGCCAGGTGTTGAGGCTGTCCATGATATTACGCGGCATCATCGAGTAATCGATAGTACCTTCTGCCGCTTTTAGTTCTGTTAAAGTGCGTTGTACCTGGGCGTCACAGTAATCCAGCGCCTCATATACATCTACATCCATTCCTTTCTCGGGCATGTTGCAAGCTGTAAACATGCACAAGCATGCACCGAACAGTAGTTCTTTTGTTTTCATATAATCAGTCTTTTTATTTATCTATGCGAAACCAGTCGGCATCTACCCATCCCCGTTCCTTACCATAAGGAGTGGTACTGAATAGCCCTACTTTGGCACCTATCCATTTTCCCTGACGAGCTGTGAAAGGCATACCTATTGCTTTATATTTCTTACCATCCAGGCTGTAATAGAAGTGGCAGATACCGCCTTTCTCTATTTTTACCTGTAGATAGATATCTCTTTCGTAGTTGGGAAACAAACCTGCTTCGTACTTTCTGCTGGCAGGTAATTCTGCCAGGCGATTGACTGTTTCGGGTGTCTTTTGCTCTGCATCCTTGCAGGTCACTTGTTTCAATATAAATTTATCACCTTCTTTCTCTACTCCCAGGTAGCAATAGTCCCAGCCCATCACAATCAATCCGGATTGCTGTCCGTCCATTTTGGCGGAAACTTTTAGTTTGGTAGTTGCTGTGAACTCTTCTGCCATGAACTTCTGCAATAAAAGGTTAGGAACTTCCCAGAAATTCACAAAGTTCTCGGAGAGAATATGTCCGTAAATACGGATGAATCCCAAGTCAGAAGTATATCCGAATGTATCCTGATAATTGGCATGCCATTCCCATTGCATTCCCAATTGACGGGTATTGAACTCGTCACTGTCCGCAGGTGTTTCTACCGGGTAATTCTTGCCTACATTGGGCTTTTTATAACGGGTTACTGGTTCGCCACAACCATCGCCGTCCTTATCTTCTCCAATTACAGGCCAGTTGTTTACCCACTTCATCGGGTTCAGGTGAACGACACGCCCATATATGGCTTTATCCTGAAAGTGAACGAACCAGGATTCCCCTGTCTGCGTATCAACCCATGCGCCTTGGTGGGGACCATTGATGTCGGTAGAACCTTGTGCCATGACAATCTTCTTTTCATAAGGGCCGTATATATTCCGTGAACGCAATACTAACTGCCATCCGGTTACTACTCCTCCTGCCGGGGCAAAAATGTAGTAGTAGCCGTTCCGCTTATAGAGTTTGGGGCCTTCAACCGTATGGTTGATTCCATCATTACCATCAAAGACCAGTACCGGATCACTGATCACTTTTGTTCCTTCTGCATTCATCTCACAAATTGTGATAACACTGTTCAGTGCGGCACGACTTCCTGCCCATGCGTGTACCAGGTATACTTTTCCATCTTCATCCCATAGTGGAGCTGGGTCTATCATACCACGGCCGGCTTTTACCAATATCGGTTTCTCCCATTCTCCGGCCGGGTCTTTGGTCTTTACCATGAAGATGCCATGATCCGGATCTCCCCAATAGATATAAAACTCTCCATTATGATGGCGGATGGATGGTGCCCAGACACCTTTTCCATGCTGGGGAGCATTGAAGAACTCGATGGGTTCTATTTGCTTCAGCGCATAGCCTGCATATTTCCAGTTAACCAGATCTTTGGAATGGAGAATGGGCAAACCGGGAGCACATCCGAAGCTGGAAGCCGTCATATAAAAATCTTCTCCTACCGCACAGACATCCGGATCGGAATAATCGGCATGCAGCACCGGATTGATGTATGTGCCATCCTTCTGGTCAGATACCCAGGCTTTGGATACATATTGGGCTTCCGCCTGCCAACAGGCAGTGCATAGCAATGTAGTAAGCAGAAATATCTTTTTCATCTTTTTATTTACCTTTAAAAATATCCTGAAAACAAAGATTTTACCTAAACAAACTCTTACCTTTATCTACTGAAAATAACCTTAATGTGTTATTTGCCTATTAATACGAGCGAATCTGTTTATTCACTCAATGGCATATCATATTTTATAATCTTTCTCCTTTGTACTTTTTATATTTCTTCATTTCCTGCCTGTCTATAGGTACCAGTCTTATGGCAGCTCCACCACTGGGTTTCAGCTGGAACTTCATAGTTTGTGAAGCGTTGACAAGCAGATAAGTACATTTCACCTGTGTACTTGTTTTTATCTTTTCTCCCCCATCCGTATAGATGCAGGCGAGGTAATTCTTTTCTTTATCGAGGAACGTGAGAGGTATTTCTTCTTCAGAACCTTCATTGTTGGTCATTGCTGCAACAAACCATTCCTGACCTTTCCGGCGTGCCATTGTTATGTTTTTGCCGGGAGCGCCATCCAATACTTTCGTATCGTCGAATACAGTTTGCAAGTTCTCAAACCATTCCATTTCCGGTTCTCCGTGATAGAACGATGGTTTGTCATACCAGAAGATAGTTTGCAGAGGGCTGTAGAACACGAGTGATGCTGCCAGTTGGTGAGCATGAGTCGTTTTCAGCCGTTTGTCGAAATAACAGATCGTATAGTCGGCTGCACCGTTTATCATACGAGTGAAGGGGAGCGTGACATTATGAGTTGCATCGGGAAATTCTTCGTTTCCACAAATGCCTTCCTGAGTTAATAAATTCGGATAAGTACGGCTGAAGCCTGAAGGGCGATATTCATCATGGATATTCATCAGCAGATGATTCTCTGCCGCCAAGCGAACCATGTCGTGCATCCAAGTTGCCCAGCGATGGCTGGCGTATTGTACGAAACCGGATTTCACTCCGACAATTCCCCATTCGCGGAGCAATGGGAAAAGTTCACGCATTTGCTTCATGAGTGCATGCTGGTTTACGTACACCCAGATACCAACTCCTTTTTCCTTACCATAAGCTATAACACGGGGCATATCCAGTTTGGCAACCACTTTTGTGGCATCCCCGTCATGTGAAGTACAGGGCATATACCATTGCCAGTCGAAAAGCATATACGGGATATTATGTGCTGCACAGAAGTCGATGGTTGCAATAGCTCCTTCGGTGGTGATAGTTGTTTCGCGCATAATCTTGCCTGGTTTTACCCATGCGGCGGCATCGGCAATTTCACATGGCGGATTCAGATTCTGGATGATATCATTGTGTTCAAGCAATTCACCCGGTTTGTCGGCTGCCATGACTATCTTCCAGGGAGTGGCATAATAAGTCACTACATCCACGGGGCTATACATTACAGAAGTAAGTGTATTCTTCTTGTCTGTGGAGGCAAGGTATTTGGTCAGACACCAGTCGTCTACATCAGCATCTGCCAGTGCGGCCCATTTGCCATTCGGGAGTTCCAGCGTAAGGGCACGTTCTACCGGATGTTTGATATCATCAATGTTCAGGTACTCAAAGAAAGCCTGTGCCCATTGTTCGGTCCATGCTTTTGTACCTGCCGGTAAGGCGTATTCTGTGAGATCACCTACTACTTTATGAAAGATAGCCTTTGGGTGTTCCGGGAAGAAATAGCGGAAAGCTACTCCTTCATTATAGGCACGCACCTCAATGTTGAGCCGGTAGCCGGAGTTATCTTTCTTGGAGAGATAAAGGGTGCCAGCCCGGTAATGATCGCGTACACTGCTACGTTCACCGTAAAGCGGCTGCCAGGTGATGTCTGTTTCGGGTTGGTAGGTCACAGAGTCCACTTCCAGATTGTCCATCCAGCAGGCAGGTTGTTTCAGGTTTCGTGCTCCCAGAGCCATTTCCCATATCCGGTTGTCCAGTTCCAGTCCGGCACGCGATTCATTGACTACAGGTTGTGATTTGTAATCTACCCGATAACAAAGTTCGTTTACCGCAGGTGAAACCTGCTTCTGGTAAAATGCTATTTCATGTGTTCCGTCAGGAGATGCCAGCTTCAGTTCTCTGCTATTGTCCGCAAAGAGGGAAGGAACGAGAGCTAACATAATAATTGTTGAGCCGATAGTCTTCATATCTTCGTATTTATTGTTTTTATATAAATACGATTTGAGATATGAGGATACTCAATGTGTTCTATCTTTTTAGGGAAATAATGTTCGAGACAGTTTGTGAAATGACAGGACTTCCAAAAAATGACGAGAAGCCATCTTCCTTTTGTGAACTTCCCTGTACATGGGCTATGAAGAATCCATATACCCGGTCCTGTTTATTGATCCATGGATAGGCGCCGGCCCAACCCGGTGAACTGATCTGATAGGCTTCTCCTGTTGCTTTATCAATAAGTTCCCGCCATTCTCCCAAACCATATATGCCAGTATGATGTTTTTTCAGCGCACGTTCCACATATTCACCCGGGTGAACTTCTGCATTTCCCACTTGGTCTGCTTGCATTTCATGTATGGTTTCGGGTTTCAGTATTTGCTTTTCTTCAAATACGCCATTGTGGTAGATCATATCAAGAAAACGCATGTAGTCGTGCAAAGTGGTACAGAGACCTCCACCCAACATGGGAGCGTGTCCGCCATCTGTATTCACGGGCGTGAAGTGGGAGTTTTTCATTCTTAAAGGTCGGGCTATTAATTCCTGGAATAATTCCTCGAATTCTTTATTCATTGCTTTTTCTGCCATCCGGCCGGCTATCTGCATGGCAAGTCCACCATATTCAAAGCGGGTACCGGGAGTGAAAACCGTGTCAAGCGGAAGAATCTCCATGACTGCAGAATCCAGATGATTGTAATTGTCTACGCGTGGTTCCGGCAGATAAGGGCGGACGCCCGATGTGTGCGAAAGCAACTGACGTAAAGTAATCATTCCTTTTATGTCGTTTTTAAATTCAGGAATCCATTTCTTTACACTGTCATTCCAGTCCAGTTCGGTGCAGTCTACCACTGCTCCGATTACTGCGGCGGCTACCCATTTTCCGGCAGAGGCTACATAGACTTTGGTGTCAGGGGTAAAGTTTTTGTAGTTTTTCTGAAAGATAACGCTATCGTCTCTGACTACACAGATTGAGGCTCCCGGATAGTATCCTTTATTCATCCATGAGGTGACAATGGAGTCAAGTGGCGTAAAATCATAAGCCGCCTGCCGGTTATCAGCAGGACGGCATGATGTGAATGACAGATCCCAGTATACAACGTAACGTTGGTGATGTAAGTCATACAGTGGCCTTAAAACATTGCCCTGTGATGTCTTAAATATCAGTTCCTCGCCTGTACGCTGTAAACTGTGTCCGGGGTGTTTCCGGTCTATTTGTAAGGTGGTATTCAGCTCAGCCGGAATATGATAATTGTAAGTATAGTAATCATTATATAATGCCGGATCAGAGAATGGTGCCGGAGATTGCATACCTTCTGTTCCCGATTCACCGGCCAATACCAGCGGTCCGTATAGCAGGGCTCCCTTTTGTGGATTGTCCGGCGTTGTTTCCAGTTGCAGGCTCATCGGATAATTGGCTTCAATGCGATCACCGTCTTTCCATTGGCGGGTTACGGGAATGTATGATCCCGGTTTCTGTTTTACCGATACTTTTTTCCCGTTGACGTTTACTTTCACATTTTTACTCCATGATGGATAGCGCAGATAAATCGTAGTGGTGACAGGTTTGTCCGTTTGGATGGTCAATGCAGTGTTCTCTTCTGCGGGGAAAGCTGTTTCCTGGCGCAGAGTTATTCCTTTCGCTTTCCAGTTTACCTCTGACGGGATAAAGAGGTTTACGTAGATTCCCTGGTCATTGTGATAATAGATAGCTTCTCCATATTTAGCATGGTTTTCGAAGCCGCTGCCTACGCAGCACCAGAAGGAATTCTCCCGGGTACTATAAACTTTGTGCGAGCCGGAGAGCAAAGGCAAGAAATAGGATACCATTCCCGTTTCAGGGTCTTGTTGCCCGAGGATATGATTATAGAGTGCACGTTCGTAGTAGTCGGCAACTTTGGCATCTCCTGTCCAGCAAAACAGGTGGCGACTGAGTTTCAGCATATTGTATGTACAACAAGTCTCACCGGTATATCCGGTCAGATGTTTGGATAATTGTTGTGGATCGAAATAATGCTCTTTATCACTGCTGCATCCCGGTGCAAAGGTATGATGGTCTATCATGGTATGCCAGAAAAAATCAGTCAGTTTCCGACTGTCATTATCCTGCGTCAGCTCGTAGTTGCGTGCTTCGGCAAGAACTTTTGGGATAAAGGTATTCGTGTGCTTGGTTCCTAAATCATCGCGTTGTTCTTTCAGCGGATCGATAACGTCATTGTGATAGAAGAACTCTGCGAGCCATTGATAACGTTCGTCACCGGTGATGGCGTAGAGATTATAGAAAGATTCGTTCACACCACCGAATTCATTCCGTATCATTCTTTTCCGGGTGGATTCATCCAGCGGTTTAAGTTTATTATAAGCCCAGTCACCCATGCGGGTAACGACTTCCAATGCCTGTTTGTTATCTGCATAGAGGTATTGGTCGATCAATCCGGAGAAGAGTTTGTGCAATGTATACCAGGGTGCCCATACACTTGTCCCACGTATGTTCCGGTTGATCAATTCTTCCGGATATGCACTGAGATACCCGTTTCCCAAAGCTGCCTGTACTTCTGCCAGACCTGTAACAAGACTGTCACCTTTCAGCTTGAATATTTCGCTTCCGGTAGATGCGTACATGAGTGCATAGGCTGATAGTAAATGCCCTGTTGTATGTCCGCGCAGTTCGCAGTCCAGTGATTCCCAGCCGCCCAGTTTCTTTACGGTCATATATCCGCCTTCACGTCCGGCAAATACTCCGGCGTTGTTGCGGAAACTGTGTAGCAAACGATTGGTTGCTATAGAAGTCATCCAAACAGAATCACGTGTCATATTGTCGCGAAAGCGGCTTGGTAATAAACGCACGTCTTTTAAGTCGAAACTCTCTACCTGTATCGGCGCTGTTGTCACTTTTTTCATTTTTCCGGCATGCTGTCCGGGATAAATGGATTGAGCGGAAAGATCGGTTGATAGAACCGCACAGATTGTCATTAGGATCAAACTCTTATTTCTCATAATTCTTTTGTTAGTTCTTTCTTTATATATACGAAGTAGAGGGATATATTACTCAAAACCGAAAAGAAAGGAATTATTTCACCACAGAGTAACACAGAGTATCACGGAGTTCTATTCTTTTGGTTTCAAATCGATTAAACTCTACGAGACTCTGTGTTACTCTGTGGTGAAATAATTCATAACCCTAAGGAAGATTATGTATCAAGTTGTTTTTTAATGATTACATAACTAAAAGTGCCGTCAGAAGCCTTTCTGGACGGGGTGACTGTTTTTTACTAAAACCTTATCGGATTTTTACTAATTTTCCGGTAGATTTTTACTAATTTTCAGTCGTGAATTTAGTAAAAATCCGAAGCCCTTTTAGCAAAGGGTGGGACGGATGTATTATGTGTAACTATTTTTCTCTTATTTATTTTCCCAACCGGAGAAAAATAACTTAGTAATAGCTGATTGCAGTGCAGACCTTTATTTGTGTAATTCGCGTAATTTGTGTTTTGTTCACAACCGTGCAGTAATGAGTTTTCACCACAGAGTAACACAGAGTATCACGGAGTTCTATTTTTTTTTGATTTCAAACAGATTAAACTCTGTGAGACTCTGTGTCCTCTGTGGTGAACTAATTCATAACTCAGCAGAAATGAACTAGTCTCGTCAACGGATTACTTTATATTTTTTAGTGTAAGAATCGAAAATGGATTCATTAGCATTGCGCACATAACTTCCATATCCGATGAACCATTCCAATATGTTTTTGGAAACTGCGGGGTCAGTTCCTTTCTTATAAGAAAAGGCAAGTAAATATGCATCTGTATCCCAACCGTTCACATTTGTGCAGGAATTCCGGTGCATAATATGCCCATCTGCCCGTGTGTTTAAATAAACATCTGTTATTTTGTCACCTTTAGCAATACGGACACCTTGCAGATCGTCTCCTTTCAGGCGGGTTACCTGAGGAATATTTTTACTTGCAGGAGAATCTTTCAAGATGATTGCCGTTATAAACTTGACACTTTGTGCCTTTATCGGATAGGTTACCGAATAATACGTTTCCATTTCGTCGGTCTTCTTAGCTTTGGGACCCTGGTGAGCTTTCAGTTTCAGATTATAAGGGAAATCATGTTCGAAGTCGCTTTCTGTCAGATAGTCCGGCCATAAAGGGCGTATATCCACAGCAGCCTGTTGGTTGACGACACTCAAATCAATACCATTTTTCCTGCTTACTCCATCCGGGTGAAAAAGCAGACTGAATGTACCGTCTTCATGCGAACAGACATCATCAATAACCAGTATTACATCATCTATCCACAAAAAACTACGGTGGTTTTTAGAAAAGTAGCGGGAAGTAGGCCCGGTCACGTTGGCCAGGATGTATTTGATATTTCCTTCGTCTGTAAGATGATGCAAAGAACCATCGAGCATCGAACCTTTGTACTGTTGCTCTTGAGGCTGGGCCTGTCCATTAAACAACAGTACATTATGGGCCTGGCTGTGGAAGAAATATTCACGATACCACGGATTGGGATACCAACAGTTTCCGCCATCCTTAATTACTTGCTGTCCATTATGAAAAAGGATAAATGAACCTGCGTCTGCATGAGAGTGATTCCATGTATGCCCGCATTTCACTCCTAACAGGGTTGTGTTTTTCTCCCAAGAAGTACGCATCACACTCCAACCCATTCTTTCATATACCGCAGATAGCGACAGGGAAGGTTGCAGCGGAGCAGCGGATAAATCTGGAGTGTACAATAGTCCCATGGGTGTATCAGTCGGCATACTTTCTTTGGCCTGGTTTTTCCGTACCTGTGTGAGATACCATAACATATCCGTTTTCTGAAAACCTAACGCCCAAAGTAATTTCAAGACTCCTTCACCATTGGCAGCAATGTTGCTGTCGCCAAAATAAAGGGAAGGAAGATAATCACCGTCGGCAGGATAACAGGTATACATAAAATAATCTGCTGAACGTTCAAATAGCTTCCTTTCCGGCCATTCTGCCCGGGGATTGAAATTCTGCATGGCAAGGCGGAAGGTCAGGTATTGGGTGAGCCCGTAATTGGCGTAACTCACACTTTCGTAATAAGCTCCATTATCGAAGTTAGCAGGTTTGTTTTGTAAAATATCTCCTTGGAAATTAGCCCAGTCTGTTGTTGCCCTACTTACCATATCAATCCATTCGGCAGCCTCGGGAATTTCGTTGCTGACGGCCATGGCAGCGATTCCGGTCATGGCAATACAGGATGCCCAATAGTTGTGCCCCATGGAATTGATTGCATGGAAGCGTGTTGCCGGTGATAGCCAATCGTGCAGCGTCGGACGGATTCCTATTTTGTAAATGGCTTGTGCCAGTTCTTTCCGTTCTTCATCTGAGAGTTCGTTATAGATAGCATCGAAACCGATAGCCATTTGATGATTGGCATGGGCGGTGCTTAGCAATGAAGTCCAGGCAGGTTCCCGATTCAGCATATCCTTTGCTTCGAGGGTTTCTTTTCCACCTGTCTGCCGGATTGATTCTTTGATCTTATCCGCATATCTTTTTTCGCCTGTCACCTGGTATGCCAATGCCAGATATTCCAACTTGCGGTAAGGATTGTTTTCTTTCAAGGCTTCCCTGGCTACTTGTTCTACCTGGGTATAATTGGCTTTGACTTCTTTATCCGATTTGAGTTGTTCTTTCAGTGTCGCTATCCGATCGGGGGTAAAGAACAGATAGGGGTGTTGTTGCTGCGCCCGGATTGAGAAAACCAGGGAACAAAACAGAATGAGCGTCAGTACATGTTTTCTTTTATTTCTCATAATTTCTTTGTTAATTCTTTCTTTAGTATATATACGAAGGAGAGAAATATATTACTCAAATATCTTCCAGCTTTTCAAATGAGCGAATCCATTCCACAATTACCGGTTCATTACCGATATTCCCAAAATTGAGAATAAGAGTAATGTTTGCTGGTCTTTCTGTGAAGTGCGTTCCATTATTTGACAGATAGTCTGTAATCTTGAATACATAGATATCTTTTCCTATCTTCTTTGCCTTATCCGAATCTAACTTCCAAAATTCCGGAGCACTGGCAACGCTATAGCTTAATTGTAACCAGTCTTTATTTGCGGATGCTGGAATCTTGGGTGCCTTTACGGCAATATACGGATAGTTTCCTGCCTGGTAGGAAATCCTTTTCTTTTGCATATTTACTCCGGATGATACAAATGACATTAGATTATCCACCTGTTTATAAGAGCAATTGGCGAAAGCCCATCCTTCCAGTTGGGAAAGATCTTCATTTATTTGTCCGGGGACTTTTCTTTCATTTAAGTCCTTTCCCAAATAGAACAGCAGGCTGCCGAAGCCCGGGTTATCACAAGTAAATCCCGGTCCTTCAGGACGTATCATGCCTAATACAATTTGGGTATATGGCATTTCTAACCCTTTGCGTTCAACATAGTGATTGTAGGCAATTTCAAATAATGAGCGGAAACGTCCCATCCCTTCTTCCCCTAACGTAGTCCAGTTTGAATATTTTCCGGTTATATCTTTCCAGGTAAAGAAAGGTACTTCATAGCCCAGATTAGATTTGGCCAGGTATTCATAACCTTTCATAAGGCGATTATCCAAAGCGCCATACAGGTCTCTGCCTTGTGTCCAGGCTATTTCGGCAATTTCTGAGAGGCATCCTAACCCTAACATGGCATGTTGCTGGTCACGTCCACTTTCCTGTATCTGGCCGGATTCTGCTACGTAGTTGGGAAGAGTTCCATTGTCATGGCCTTTCAGAAAAAACTCTATAGCGTCTTCATACAACTTTTTATCGTTCAGAAATACTCCGAATGCCATTTGTGCCTTAGTTACCGCAATTCCCCAGTTACCGTTGGTGTAAGGTTTGGTATTGTAGAAAGTAGTAAGTATCGGCTGGAATACATTTCGGAACATATTTTCTACTTTGGGTGTATCTTTTGCATCCCATCCGTTAGTATGTTTATCTGCTGTATATGTATATCTCATGATTTCTGCTGCATTTACCAGCATAAATCCTTGAAGGCCGGCACAAAGCGGATCGTCCGGACCTTCTATTTTCTTTAGGGTACTTGCATACGCTCTGATAATCTCCATTGCTTTGTCTGCATGAGGCTCTTTTCCTGTGACTATCCAAAGAATGGCATTGTAGTAAGCTGCATTAAAATCTCGTTCACAAGGATCTTTGGTATAACCATATCTGCCGGCACGACTGATAGTTTCGAAAGGTCCTTTTATGCAATAATCAGCTTTTCCCTCAGGCATTCCTCTCATGATGTTGAATGAACCGTAAGCCGGTTGGATCTCATTTCTGACAAGTTCCCGGATTCTTTTTAATGAAGATTCAGAATGAAGTAAGCCCGGATGAATAAACTCTTGACTGTTTATATTCAGCATATAAAAGAGAAGAATAAATAATGGAATAAATTTCTTTTTCATCATATTCTTAAAATAATAAGGTTAATACATATTAGATAGAAGTCAATATATATTATATAGTCTATTATGTGCGAATTTACCTAAAGCAGTATTATACTTTTTAGTTTAATTATGAAAAATCATTCTATGAATAATGTATTATGAAACTAAAATGTGTTTTCAGACGGGAATAGCTGAATTTAGTTACGATCCATATTGAGTAAAAGAGCTTGCCTATTCGTTTTTATTTTAAATGCTGGTCTGGAAGAACTATAATTTAATAACTTTGAATTATGAATTATGAATTATGGTATGAAAGCATTTTTAAGGCGGTTTATTGATATGTAAAGTAATAATATAAAGTAGAATTCTGAAATGAAAAAATTATTTGTAGGAGTATTATGTGTAGTTTTGTCTTTGAGTGTACAGGGCAAAGAGGTGAATATGACATCACCGGATGGAAAATACCAGTTTACGTTGAGTGATAGCGGTGGACAGTTACATTATTCTTTGACCTGGAACGGAAAACAGACAGTAAAACCTTCCTTATTGGGAATCAATGCAAATGTAGAATGGCGGGATGGACTTGAAATAGGGACTGTGGATAGTAGTCAGAAAGATACGATCTGGCATCCGGTTTATGGTGAAAGAAGTGAAATTAAAGACTGCTATCATGCATGGAAAATAGTTGTCAACCGTCAGAACGGACGTGATAAGCTTATTCTTGATGTCCGAGCCTATGATGAGGGAATTGCCTTCCGTTACCATTTTCCGGGTGGACAATATCTGAAGATTACAGATGAGTATACAGAATATACCATGCCCGAAGGTACTAAAGCCTATTTTACTCCCAAAGCCCAGACCCCGTATTCTTATCTGCCTCTTGAAAACTGGCCGGGCGAATCGGACCGTCCGTTGCTGCTGACACTGGCAGATGGAGGATATGTCTGCCTGGCTGAAGCGCAAGTGGTGGATTATGTACGTACGAAGTTCAATGTGTCACCGACTAAAAAGAATACGGTTATATCGGCTATGTATGGTCCGGTAGAAGATATTGCTCCTTATTCTACTCCGTGGCGTGTAATCATGTGTGCTGACAAGCCGGGTGAGATTTTGGAACACAACGATATTCTGTTAAATCTTAATCCGCCATGTCGGATTAAGGATACTTCCTGGATTAAACCGGGAAAGGTGATGCGTGAAGTAACCTTGACCACAGAAGGTGGAAAAGCTTTGGTAGACTTTGCTGTAAAACGGAATCTGCAATATATTCATTTTGATGCCGGGTGGTATGGTTTTGAGTATGATAAGGCTTCTGACGCTACTACCGTAACACTCGATCCGCGTAGAAATCCGAAAATAGATGCCCTGAATCTGAAAGAAGTGGTTGCTTATGCAAAGCAGCATGGTATCGGAGTTATACTCTATGTCAATCAACGGGCTTTGCAGCAACAGTTGGATGAGATACTCCCTTTGTATAAATCATGGGGAATTTCGGGGATTAAGTTTGGGTTCGTACAGGTGGGTTCGCAGGTGTGGACTAAGTGGATGCACGAAGCCGTAAAGAAGTGTGCTGATTATGGACTGATGGTGGACATTCATGATGAATACCGTCCGACAGGCTTTAGTCGTACTTATCCTAATCTGATGACTCAGGAAGGTATTCGCGGCAATGAAGAATTTCCGGATGCCACTCACAATGTTACGTTGCCTTTTACCCGCTTTGTAGCCGGAGCAGCCGATTATACAATATGTTACTATCGCCAGGACTTTGGCAGGCTGAACGTTGAAAAAGATAATTATGGTGTTCCTCGTTCTAAGTCCATCCAGACTACACCGGCGCATCAACTGGCATTAGCAGCTGTCTATTACAGTCCCCTGCAATATATGTATTGGTATGATAAGCCTTCGGATTCGCAGGACGAACCGGAATTAAAGTTCTTTGATGATGTGTACACCACCTGGGATGATACGAAGGTTTTACAAGGTGAAGTCGGTGAGTTTATTACTGTGGCTCGCCGGAAAGGAGAGGAATGGTTCATAGGTTCAATTACAAATAATGATGCACGGACGTTACCGGTTGATTTGAGTTTTCTGCCTGCCGGAAAAGATTATGTGGCTGAAATCTATACGGATGGCGACAAATCTATTCCTACACGAACGAAAGTCAGAGTCTCAAAATTCCGTGTCAATGCCAAGACTGTGTTGCATTTTAATTTGAGGGCTTCGGGAGGTTCTGCCATTCGTTTAGTACCTGAGCTGACTAAGGATAAATCTTTGAAAACCTATAAACAACAGAAGTTGTGATGAAATATGTAAAAGTGACAGATAGAATAAAAGTTACTTGGTAGTTGCAGTTATTTCAGGATATAAAAACTGCGTTCCACCGGCTCGGCCGTTTGTACTTTGCCTGCAATACCGTATTGCCAGGCAACTACCGTTACTTTTACCGGGAATTTACTGCGGGGTGGGATAGGAGTGAATACAATTTGGTCTCCTTCTATTTCAGCCGGACCTTCTTTGATGTAGTAAGAGACGGGCAGTCCACAATCACTTGTGGCTTTTAAAGATAAAGGACTGCTTCCCGCTTTCACATCGGGTAATCCTGGAAATAATATGTATTGCCTTTGTCCTTCCGTATTCCGGTAAGGGATGCGGATACTGACTTCCTGAACAGTACTTTTATACTTCCGGTCTCCTGCCTGGCTTGCCAACAGACATATATCACCGGTACGGCGCGGATTATTCATACCCATCCGATAGAAAGATACCATGAATGTGGTGTCATTTACCTTTTCTACTGGTCCACAGATGCGGCTGATTACCGGTGTTGCATCTGTATGCTCATCAGATAGTTTGGTTCTCAGGGAATCCGTACATACGGCTTTCAGATGGAAAGTGATTCCATCGGCTTCCGGATTGAAGCGGGGCTGTACACGTACATGCTGCTTCTTGTCGTATGTCAGTAAACTGCCGTTTTGCTCAAAACCCAGATACTGTTCTTTCTTTCCGCGGCTTTGCGTATACCGTGCTTCAGTCGCTTCCGCTATTTCACGGTCAAAATACCAGAAAGCATCATGAGGATCACCTTTATATTGTGAATAGGGGGCGGCTTTGACTCGCTTCTTTTGATCGGGATGCCAGCGTTCTGCCAGCCAGCCTTTGGTTGGGTTTACCGGATTCAGTTTTACTTTACCGTCTTTCGTTACTTCATCAGTCAGTCGTTGATTGATAGCTTTTTCCAGAAATAGAGCAATGTATGCGGCTGTTTCATCTGCTACATCGAAATGTCCCCGTCCTGCGTCACACAGAAACGAGATGCAACTTTCAGGATACATCATGCGGAAAGCTAGTGCCGGATTTACCCGGGCTTCCCACCATTCATATTCTCCTTCAATCATCAGTCCGGGTATTCCATCGATATTACGGGTACGTCCCCATTCCAAGTTCTCACGCCCGTAGCCGGTAAGATTTGTGCGCGGAGCATCGCCATGCAAGGAAATGATAGCCAAGGTACGTTCCGGATTCCATGCTGCGAAATTCCAGGGATAAGTAGCCATAGCCGAATGGCCTATGGGAACGATGGGGACATTTTTCAGTTCGCTATATCCGCTGACGTCTGCCAGGTCGACCATCATTTTCTCAAATATCTGTTGTGTGCCTTTCGATACATCCCATTGCTGATCGATACCGGGAGTTATCCATACAAAGCCGATTCCCAGCTTCTGCATCTTTTCGCGGAAAAGTGGATTATCAAAAAGAGTTTCTTCGCTCATATTGTGTTGTCCTACAATAATTGCTTTTACCTGCATACAGTCAGCGGGTATCCACAAGAAAGCTGTAGGATTCCGGTTCGTTTCGTTGGAAATAAATCCGTCAAGAGTCACAGACCATTGCCATTCCCCTGCTCGCAAACAGGGAGAGAGGAAAAGCAAAAGGATCATTGAAAAAAGCAGTCTATATCTATTCATTGTTCTTTGTTTTTATGTTATATAATACGAACGAAGAATAAGCTTCACTCAAAGATAAAGGAACCTGTTTTTACTGTATTTTGGTGTGTTTTGGTACTCGTTAACAATTGTTTATTTAGAGGCTTCTTTCAGTTGTTCCGTTAGCTTATCCATATTTTCCGGGCTGGCTGCCGATGGGAATTGCAATTCCCCTTCTTTATTGACAATGGCATAATGCGGGATTGACAGTATGCCGTTCCGCCCGAACTTCTCATAAATTTCCATTTTGAAAGCCTCATTGATGATGACATGCTCTCCTTTTAAGTTATAGTGCCCTGTCATCTTTTTCCAGAGTTCAGCTTTCTGGGGAGTATCGATGGAAACATACAATAACACGATATCATTTTCAGCAGCATATTTCTGCAAAGGTTTGATGTGTGCAAACGAAGCACGGCAAGGACCGCACCAGGTAGCCCATACGTCGATGAAGATCACTTTACCCGGGTATAAGTCAGTAATTTCCTTAAAGGTGCGTACACTGTCCGTATTCAATATATGAATGTCTTTCGGAAGTTCGGTTTCATTGAACGCTTTGTTCTTCTGTATCGCTGTTTCTAATTTCGGCATCAGTACGCTTTGGGGATATAATGTCTTGAACTCCTCATACAGTGCAGGAATACCGTTTGCAAAATATTCGCGGCTTTCATCTTCTAGAATGAGAAGTCCCATTGCAGCTTCTTGTACCCGGCCTTGTAGATTTGCTTTATACCAATCGAATAACAGCTGATTGCGTTCATTGTCATCATTCGTGCGCCTTTCATGTTTCATAAAAATATCTATGCCTGCCATATTCGATATGACATCTGCAAATGCGGGTGAGAATGCACTTTCAGCCTGACCGACGTTTGCAAAATCCAACATCTGGGCGTAAGTGTCGTCCCATTCCTTCCTGACCGTTTCGGAACCTCTCCGGTAGTTACCGAAATATTGATTCATATATGCCATCAAAGCCTGTATACGTATATCTTGTACGGCTCTCTGCCTGAACTGATCGTCCACTCCTGCCACTTCTTTTTCTAATGTAGTAGCGTAGTCTGTCAGCTTTTGATATACGGATGAGGCAATCGTGTCCTTACTGACGTTAAAGACATCTCCCTTGCGTGCACGCAGATTAAAGACATTTTCATTCAGATCAGCCAACTTCTTGAGTATTTCATTTTCTTTCGTCAAGCCGTCAACCGGGTTTAGTTCATTAGATTTAGAAGCGTCGATATCAAGCGTCTGTTTTCCCGGAGTAAGATAGATACTGCCTAAGTTTCGCTCACCATATAGAAGAAGAGTCAGCTTTTCGTTACCATTTACAGGTAAGGTAATCTGATACGTGCTGTCGGCATTTAAGCGTAAAGTATCAATCTTGTTCGGTAAGTAAATGCCATCTGTAGTGATGTTATATACAATGGGAGTGCCGGATGTATTCGTTACTTTGCCTTCTAAAGTAATACTCTTCTGGGTACATCCGCTTAGGAGCATAGTGGTTGCTATGCCGCCAAGGCATAAAGATTTGATGAATTCCATTATTTGTTTTTCATTTAGTTCATAATCTGAGACGCTAAAATAGTAATAAGGTTACACCAGGACAATTATTTTCTGTTATTTCTCGATGATTACTTATTTTATCTTAATGCCTTTTATAAAGTTATTGGTTACTACCCCTTTCAAGTCCTTCATCCGTTCTTCATTGATTACTACATTTTCAAACGTCACGTTTTGCACGGTTCGTTCTTTGTCCAATCCTTGAATTAACGATGTATTTTCTCCCACACCTGTATATGTAATATTCCTGAAAGTAATGCCTTCAATACCGCTTCCCGGCTGTTTATCATATTTCTCGTTGAAACGTACTTTTACATAAAACAGCCGTCCTTCCTGAATATTCTCTACCCGGATATCTTCGAAAAGAACATTACGAACCTGATTCTTATCACCACAATCCACTGTCATGCAACCCTGATAAATCGGATCATCCTCGTCATGTTCCAGAATGTCGATGTTACGGAAAGTCAGATTCTCTATTACTTCTCCTGTCGGTGAGTCCGGATCGCCATGACCACCTATATTAATGGGATGTGCCACATCTGCCCAAAGAATAGAGTTCTGCACTGTGATATCCGATGAACCTCCCCACCAGTTCCAACGGTGATTGTACAAAGCAATGCAATCGTCCGAATTGCGCATAAAGACATTGTCAATAAGTACCTGGCGGCAACACATCATATCTATGCCATCGCTCCAACCTTTGCAACTGAATGATTTCAGGTTTTTGATAGTGATTCCTGTAGACCCGCCGCCGAATACCGTATAATGGTCAGGGTTCACTACAGTAATTCCGTCTATCAGTACATTTTTTGAGTCGGTTATCTCTATACCCCGTATCGGATGATCTAAGATACCTCGTCCGATGATCCGAACATTTTCTGCTTTATCTACCAGAAGTTTTGCTTTTACTACTGCTCCTGGTGCCAGATATACGGTTGTATTACCGGAAATACGGATTTGATTATTAGGTAAGTCTTTGGGGCGGTGTATTCCCGGACCGAAGTACATAATGCCTTTTTCTTCTTTATCATATTTTTCTGTTTCCAAAGGATTGGCAAAGAGATGCAGATTATGCAGTCGGTCACCATTAAATTCGATGGAGAGATATTGAGGTTGCCGTAAAGTGAAGAGAATGGTGTTTTGTATCTGCTTGTATTCAATACCTTTATTCGAAGGGCGGATTGCTACGTCATGCACTGTGCCATTATTCTTTTTCACCATGATTTCTACAGGACTGCCCATATCAAATTGTACCATGGAAGCATCCTGTACATTGTCCATGTCCACTTGCACTTTGTATTCGAACAAGTCTTTCCATTCACCACCGGGGATACGTACACGTACCGTGTAATCATCATTATGAGGCATGCCCGGATTTAAACTTTCGGGATATGTCACTAACTGTGCCTGTATGGACAAGCAGAAAAGAATAGAGAAAAGTATTGATATATACCTCATGATATAAGTATTTTTAGGTTTATACGTAAAAATACGAATTAAGGTGAGATATTACTCAATATAATCTCTATTCTTTTCTACCATCTTCTTAGTGAACTGTTTATTTAGTCAATATGCTGTTTTTTACAGGAGTCATGATAAACGTAAATTCATAATCTCCGTAAGGCAACATGAATTCCGGTTCCGGCAGTGCGCTCCAACTATCGATGCATGCTAATCCCATTTGTGCTTTATCAATCAGTACATTCGTTAAATCAGCTTTTTCAATCTCATGCGAATGTCCTTGTTGTTTCTCCCAACCTTCATCCAGTGACTCGATAGTATAATGCAGGGCAGAAGCTGAGAACGGAGCCTCGGCTATAAATTGCAGACCATTACCACTGATGTTCAATTGTTTCCACCAGCGGATATCTGTTTTAGTACCGTTTTCCTGTGGACGAATGTAAGGGTAGAACTGTTCATCTACTGTTTGATTGTAGATTCCCAGGTCAGTGCAATGATTGCGGTTACTGTAATTTTCTATGGGACCGCGGCCGTAATAAGAGATGTTCTCATAAGATTTCGGCATAACCAGTTGCATACCGAAACGGAACATATTAGATACTTTCGCATTCTTATCGGCTACCATTTTCTGATTCACTTTTATGCTACCTTTATTATTGATAGTATAAGTGAGATACAATTTGGCAGAAACATTCTTCATGTCATATTCAGCGGAAATAATTACCTGTTCGTCTATCGTTTCGTTCTTCAGAGAGACAAGTCGGATATCCGGATTCTTCCAGGCTATATACTTTTGCTGTAATTTTGCACCATAATCATTGTCAGTTGGAGCACGCCAGAAGTTTGGAGTCAGTGCGCCACCTTTTTTAATCAGATTCATGCCGTTAACGATGTAGCGATCCATATATCCGGTAGATCTGCTGAACCGGATAAGAAAATTTTCTCCTTCCACAAAAAGGTTACTGATATTTTGGTCATTGACTTGCGGGACAACTGCCGGTGTATAATTATCAACGACATTTTCTAAGTTCATTGTAGGAACTTTATATGCATTCACCACCAACTGGTCTTTGGCAACCACATGCCCCATAGGGATCAAACCCTCACGATTTTTCTGGATATAGCGGACATTCAGTAACCATTCATTGTTTTCATCCGTTCTGTCCCAGTCGAGTTTTAGTGAAGCGGTTTGTGTGGGTGGCACATTCAGGTTTTCTATACGACCGCCACGCACAGGAGTGCCATTCTTTAATAGTTCCCATTCCAGATAATAAGCTGAAAGATTACGGAAGAAATTCTCATTATAAATTTTAATTTCGCCTTTGGAAAGATCGCCCGCAGTGGTTCGGATATTCTGATAGAAATAACTTACTTCATAAATGTGAGGATTGGGGATGCGGTCCGGATTCAACAGACCATTGTCACTGTAATTAAGGTCTCCGGTTCTGAAGTTATCGAAATCGCCATCATATCCATAAATCATCTTGCCATCTTTGCCGGTCCAGCGGGGAGATTGGTCTATCAGGTCCCAAATGAATCCTCCCTGGAATTTGGGATATTTACGAATGAGATCCCAATATATCTTAAAGTCTCCCAGAGCATTGCCCATGGCATGTGCGTACTCACACATAATCATCGGTTTCTGTTTACTGTCGTCTTCATTATAACTGATACATTTGGAGTAAACCGGGTACATCGGGCAATAAACATCCGTAGTGGAACCCGTATCATAGGCTTGCTCAAAGTGTATGAAACGGCTTGGATCTTCCAACTTTATCCATTGGTAGCAAGCCTCAAAGTTTGCCCCGTTGCCGCACTCATTTCCCATTGACCAGAGGATGATGCTGGGGTGGTTGAAGTTACGTTGTACATTCCGTTGATTACGTTCTAAGTGGGCTTTCTTATAAGCGTCAACCTTAGCCAGAGTCGTTTCTTTGAATCCCATTCCATGAGATTCCAGATTAGCTTCTGCTACTACATAGAGGCCATATTTGTCACAAAGTTCATACCAGAAACTGTCATCCGGATAATGGCAGGTGCGAACGGCATTGATATTGAACATCTTCATCAATTGAATGTCCTGAATCATACGTTCGCGTGAAATGACATAACCACCGTCCGGGTCCATTTCGTGGCGATTGGCTCCCTTAATTAGTATCGGCTGACCGTTTACGAGGAGTTGTGCATTTTTCATTTCTATTTTACGGAAACCTACTTTCAAAGGAATCACTTCACTAACCTTGCCACCTTCTTTTACTGTGGCACGGAGGGTGTATAAATAAGGAGTCTCCGCACTCCATTTATGCGGATTTTCCACTTCTATGGAGGTAGATACATTACCGGAACCTCTGAGCTCCGTGGTTACGACCGTCCGGTTCTGAGCATCGAGCAATTCCAGTGTAACCTGATTATTGCCTTTCAGATTCAGGTTGATTGCTAAAGAACCGTTTTGGTACTGACTGTCCAAATCGGGAGTTACGCGGATATCCTCAATGCGTTTTTTGTTGCGGGTGTAGAGATAGCAATCACGTGCAACTCCATGATAGCGTAAGAAGTCCTGGTCTTCCAAATAGCTGCCGTCGCACCAACGGAACACCTGGAATGCGATGAGATTTTTTTGTCCCGCTTTCAAGTAGGGAGTCAGATCAAACTCTGCTTCCAGTTTGCTGTCTTCACTATAGCCGACAAACTTTCCATTTACCCATAAATAGATATTCGAATAGACGGAGCCGAAGTGGGCGACGATATCTTTACCTTTCCAGTTGGCAGGAACCGTTATTTCCCGGCGATATGAGCCGACGTGATTATCTTCAACAGGAAGTTCCGGCGGATTGTTCTTGCACCAGCCTTTCCGCAGTTTCCAGTCGAACCCTACACCGGAATAGAGAGGAACGTCATATCCATTCAGTTCCCACATCGCGGGAACTGCCAGATTATCCCACCCTTTGTCGTTGAAATCAGTTTTCCAGAAGTCCGTGGGGCGGGCATCCGAATCTTTCGTCCAACGGAATTTCCAAATACCATTCAAAGTCATATAATTGACTGATTTTTCTTTCACAGCCTCGGTGGCTGCTTCTGTGTTTTCGTAAGCAAAGAAGTGGGTGTGCATTGGGGCACGGTTCACTGCATTGATTTCCGGGTCTTGCCATTCGCGGAAAGTCTGTGCATTTCCCGAAAGCATACATACACATAAAAGTCCTGATAAAAGATGTTTTTTCATTTTGTTATAATTTACAATGTCGGTATTACTTCTATAATAGAATCGTTTTCATCAAATTCCAGTTTGTCAATGCATACTTCCCTATGGAATCCGGCGTTTCTTCCCATGGTCACAGCATCCGGAAATTTGAAACGGTGGTAGATTATGCGCCATTCATCCTTATCTGGAAGTGACAGAATAGAATGATGCCCTGTGCCGAAGATCCCCTGTTCAGGTTTTTTGCATAGAATAACTTCACTTTTGGAGGCTTCAATAGGACCAACCGGAGACTTGGTACGTACACAGCGTACCTGATATTCGGGACTGCGGGTGTCATTTTTAGACCAGGTAAAGTAATAGTAACCGTTTCTGTAAAACACATGGGCCGCTTCGCTGTAGTAAGTATCATTGTCTATCAAAATCCGTGTCGTATTCGGTTTGATGGACACCATATCCTCATTCAGTTCACATACAGCCATATAATAGTTTCCCCAGTACAAATACGTCTTACCGCTTATAGGGTCCGTAAAGACATCCGGGTCAATGTTCTGTCCTTTACTCATACCTCCGGGACGTGTCTTGTCGATCAAGGGTTTGCCCGAATCAATGAAAGGACCTGTCGGGCTATCGGCAACGGCTACTCCGATTTGTTGTTCTGCCGTATAATAGTAATAATACTTATAACTGCCATCCGCCTGTTTCTTCTCAATGATGCAGGGAGCCCATGCATTCTTCTTAGCCCAGGATACATCCTTTAAATCCAGGATAATCCCTTCTTCTTTCCAGTTCATAAGGTCGTCCGAGGAGAACGCCTTGAAAGCTGTACTTCCCCAGTTCGGTATTCCGTCAGTTGTAGGATAAATATAATACCTTCCTGTTTTTTCAGAATACATCACTTCCGGATCGGCGTAGAATCCCGGGAGTATCGGATTCTTTCGGATAGAAGCCGTAGATACATACTTTCTTTTATTCTTCTGCCAGTAGCTTTCCAACCTTTCTGCTTCTTCCATTGTCAGGTGGATGACTGCTCCATGCTTGGGAGCTGTAAAGTTGGTGGTTTTCATCACTCCTTCGTTAAAGCGTCCCAGGTTTTTAAAGTTTACGAAATCGGGCGTTTCAATGAAAGCGAAATTATGTGGAGTAACACTATATACGTCATACATCAATACCCATTTGTCTTCACCGATACGTTTCCATACGTTGGGGGCTTCACATGCTTTGGGCTCAAAATCATACCATCGCGGGTCGAACTCATAATTTCCGTTCGCCCTGTCCGAAACAGCATGTTTGATACCCGCCGGACCATCATGGGCAACATAGAACAGATGATATTTGTCACCTGCTTTTGTTATGTCTCCGTCAATGGCCGAAGTCTTTTCGTTTGGATATTCGAATAGAATCTGGGGCAGTGTTTCGATGGTATCGAATTCGTCATTCACATAAACATAGTATAGTTTGTTTGCCTCATTACGGAAACGCATGGTGAAGTAAATCATCAGTTTGCCTTTTTGTGCATCGTAAGTCACTTCGGGTGCCCAGGCACAACCTATTTCACTCATGCCTGCCGACATCTTATCGAAACGGATGTTTGTGCGTTTCCAGTTTATCAGATCCCAGGATTTCATTAGTACCAGTCCGCGGTTATTTCCCCAACCATATTTGCTGTCCCGTTCCCATTGGGTGGTCCGGTAGCCGTCTCTTTGTGCAAAGACGTGTAAATCTGTCATTGCAAGATAGAAAGCTCCGTCCGGTCCGCGATAAATATGCGGGTCGCGTATTCCTCGTTGATAAGCAATCGTATCTCCGGCAATCACCGGTTCGCCGTCGTTCAAGGCTGTAAAAGTATATCCGTCATGACTGACAGCCATGTACAGGCCGTGAGTTTCATCTTTATGGAAAACCATCAGATACGCACTCATGTTTTTCTCCTGCGGAACAGCATTCCGGTAACGGAATTGGCTGAACCCGGCATCTCCTTTTCCGCAGGAAAGTAAACCGACACGCAAAGCAAAGAACCCTTTGTAGTTATTATGATGCATATACGAGACGTCTACATCTTCTGCCAATACAGTCCAAGCATTGCCGTCTTTGCTGACCATCATTTTCACTTTATTCCCTTGGTTCTTCAATTTTACCTTAAAGTTTCGTCCTATCTTATTGGGAATGGTTTCTGTCTGTTCAGCGTTTTTATATACTGTGAAGTTTTTTCCGTCAGATACCACGCCTGCAAAAGCCTTTTCATTGTAGAAAAGCACTAATCCGGCTTTATTGCCTTTGCCAACCTGTACGTCGACCTGGGTTTCATAGCATTTATCTTCGGGTGTAATGAGCAACAAACGCCCGTCAGCCGGAGAACTGCCCTTAGCGTTCATTCGGAGTGTGTTATTCTTGAAAGAGAGCTGACCGGGAGCATACTCTTTCCAGAAAGTCCACTGCATGCCTAGACTTGTTTTCGTAAAATCATCATTCAGGTTTAGTCCGTGTTTGATGTCCGGATTGGCAGGTAGGGAAGTGGCAGTCTTGGTGGGTCGAAACCATCCATCCGAACTATATTCCATAGGCTCAATCAAAGTTTGCCGTCCCAGTGTGTGATAGCCTTTCGCATAAGCATGATACACCATCCACCAATTACCGTTAATGTCATCTATCAGTGTGCCATGACCTTTCGACCACCAGTTGTCGGCGGTACTGTACGTATGTACCACCGGATTGTAAGGAGAATTCTCCCAAGGACCGAAGATGCTTTTGGAACGCGCCATTACACACATGTGGCTGGTGGCAGGTCCGGCTGTACCTCCTTCGGCGGAAGTCATATAATAATAGCCATTCTTGAATAGAAGTTTGGGAGATTCCAGATACATATCATCTCCTTCTGTTTCCCAGTTTTTGGGATATACCCATCCGTCATAAACCTTCTTGTTTTCACCTGTTATTTTCAGCCCGTCATCGCTCAGTGGTGCCACCCAACCATTATTGGTAAAAAGATAACGGTGTCCGTCTTCACCCACTACATGTCCCGGGTCAATTCCCCTGACATCCAGCTTTACAGGCTTACTCCACGGACCGCGGATGTTGTCGGCATAAATGACGTAATTTTCGCCTTTGGAAGTAGGGTAGTAGATGTAATACTTATCTTTATATTTCAGCAAATCGGGAGCCATGGCCGAACCTTCGTATTCGGGGCATGCACGACACACAGGTTTCCAGTTCACCAGGTCTTTTGAATGCCAGATTAAAAATCCCGGTGCATAGAAGAAAGGGGAGTGAGTCATGTAATAATCTTCCCCCTCGCGCATGATGGAAGGGTCGGGATAATCACCCGGCAAAATCACTTTCGGATATTCCTGTGCATCTGTCGGCATTGCCGTTAAGGCAAGTAAAATAAGTAGTAAGAGTTGTTTCATGATATACATCTGTACTAAAATTATATTTAAAGTTATTATCTGTTTTCGGTTCCTTTTGTTAATACGAATTGAGAATGAATTGCACTTACTGCCAATCAAAATAATATGGTTATCATTTGTTTTTCCAGTGGAAAATGTATCTTTGATAGCAATTGGAATGAGTGGCAAATCGCTTTCATTCGTAGTTTATTGAAATAATCAATAGATACTTCATGATGAAAAAGACATTATTAACGTTGGTATGTACCTTTGTTGCTTTATGTGCGTCCGCCCAAAATACCTTTCAGTTGAAGACTTCGGGCACAGATCCGCAATTATTGGTGGTTCAATATTCCGGTGAGGACAAACCCGAAAAAGGAAAGAAGTTCTTATTTAATATTTCCGTAAACGGTACTCTTCTTTATACGGAAGGATTAAACCGAAACCGTCACGGACTGTTTGAGGTAGTATATCCCATTCCGGATTCTGTTTTGCAGGGCAAGTCTTCCGCACTTGTTCGTTTTGAAGCATATGACGAGACGGCATCCGTGGGCAAGATTTATGATGTTTCCATAGTTCGTCAAAAGTTGGAAACCGGAATCTTTACCGACAGAAAGAACTGGCAGGGCTTGGCTAAAGACTGGACGTGTTCTTCTGATGGCACTTTTATTTATACGGAACCGGATGGGCCTCAACATCCTTATGTCAATCAGTCCGTCATTGATCTGATGTCTTATTACGCTCTGGAAGTTAATCTGAAACTGACTGGTGTGGACAATATTCCTGTGGAAGTTTTTGCTTCCGCCAAGAATCTGAAAGCAGGAACGGACCTGGACAAGGAAAATAGATACGATACCCGGCGTGCCCGTTTCACTCTGCAAAGGCAGAAGAATGGAGAGTGCAGGTTACTTATTCCTTTTTCCGTTTTTGATACTCCCAAAGCGTCACAGAACACCATCCGGCGTATAAAGTCCATCGCCTTCCGCCTGTCCGGTGAAGGTGGGGGCAAAGTTAAAGTACTTTCCACCCGATTGCTGGAAGGAAATTCTGTGAAAACAACAGCCGACTGTTATTCAAGACCCGGTGAACCCGGCGATACCATTATTTATCCGGTGACCGTCACCAATTGCGAACCGACATCGCAGTCTGTTTACTTTTCCATTCAGAAATATGGTTGGGAGGCTTTTCCTGCCACCGTTGAACCTGCACAGTTGGAATTAGCCTCCGGTGAAACCCGGAAAGTGAATGTATGCGTGATAGTTCCACCGGGTATCCCTGCCGGAGGGAGGGAAAAACAAACTTTGCAGATTCTTCCTTCTGCCAATCCGGCCGCAGTCCAAACATTAACGTTTACCACCCTGCGTAGCATGCCGCATCCGTTTACCATCCATACGGCTGAAGGATGGGATGAAGTGCGAAGGAAAGCTGAAAATTACGACTGGGCGAAAGACCGCAAAGAGCGTTATGTACAGGATGCCAAAGCATGGATTGTCCCCCTGCGTCCTCCTTATGTGGCTAATGGAGACGGTATTCCTTATCTTTGTGCCACCACCCACGAACATGGTTTGATGAATAACGCCATAGCCTGGCAACTGACCCGTAGTCCGGAATATGCCCGCAAAGTGAAGCAGTTCTTGTTGATGATAAGCGATTATCAGAACGGTTTTCCGCTTACTCGGAAAGCTTCCCACCAGTCGTCTGTTCAAGAGGGGCACTTTTTCCAGCATTTGGCGCAGGCATACGATTTGATTCAGGATGCCGGAATACTGACTGATGCGGAATGTACGCAAATTGAATATACGTTCCGGCTCTATATAGACTTGTTTCTCCGCTATAAAAGTACCGGGGGCGCCAACTGGGCTGTGTCCCAACTGACGGGTGTTTTCTTCTGCGCCCTCGCCATTCAGGACTTCCAGCTTGTGGATGAAGTGCTCTATGCTCCCTCCTGTCTGATAGATAAATTCCGCACCTACACTATGCCCGATGGATGGTGGTACGAGTGTACCGTCAGTTACAACCTGTGGGTGGCAAGTGAATATGTACAGATAGGGTTGGCTTTGAATCCTTTCGGCTATTCCTTATTGACAGAGAAATTTCCGGTAGATTATAATCTTACCCCTGAATATAATAAGGTAGGTGCTAATGAAGACGCAGATCGCCGTAATTTGCATCACGGTCATAGTTTCCGTATTCGCGGCCCTATTCATCAGCCTTATGTCACCATCAAGATGATGTCCGATGCCTTGCTTCCCTTTCTTGATTATCGCGGTTGGATATTCGGCATCAACGACGCTACGGAACGTGAAGTGGGTGGAGACAGTTTCGAAATGGCCTATTACGCTTTTCGTGATCTGCGATATGCGGCATTCATACGTATGACGCCTAAAAGGAACGATCTGATTTACGGCGTACCGGAACTGCCCGATGCGGAACCCGCCGAAGTGCGCGGAGCTTATGCCGACAATGCCGGAGCACTGATGTTGCGTTCCACTCAAAAGGATGCCCGCGAGAAGATTCAGGCTGTATTGAAGTATGGAACCCATGGAGGTTATCACGGACATTTCGACCGGACCGGATTACTGTCATTGATGCGCTACGGACGTAGCTTCTACAATCCCGAAATGGTATGGTACAGCTATGCCCCCTACATGTACAACTTCTATGTGCAGACCAGCATCTCCAAAAATATGGTTACCGTCGACTTGAAACAGCAGGAAGCTGACGATAGTAAGCGTAGCCTGTTCCATACGGGCGATTTGTTTCAGGCGGGTTGTGTAGAAGGCACTGCCGCATGGAGTTATCCGGCATACGGCGGACTCCGCCACAGCATGAAAGGTCCGAGAGATTTTAAAGAAAAGACGGAATGGGAAGCCCGCTATTTCCCTATTCCCGATAAACATCCGGAGTTCGGTGTGCTGACCGGATTTACCGAACCCATTTTCCAACGCCGGTTGATGGTAGTTACCGATGATTATGTTGTTCTTGCCGACTATGACAAGAGCATGGAGGACAAGCAGCACCGTTTCGACCTACTGTTCCAGGTGAAAGGCTTGCTGGGACTTACTGCGGATCAAAAAGAGCATATCTCTCATACGGCACAGCTCGGCACTGACCCTTTAAGTGCCGCCCCTTTGGTGACGGATGTCAACCACTATTCTGTAACAGGAACCCTGAAAGCCAGCTTCCTGACGAAGTTCGGTCCGGATGCCGACAACCGTGGAACGCGCATATCCGGTGAGCCGGGAAATCTTTATATGGACATTTATAATGCCTGGCCCAATACCCAACGAACAGCTTTCACCGGGCGTGCTCCCGAAGATCACGGAACGCAGCGCAACCTGAAGTACACGGTAGAGGGAGATGGTAAACTACTTGCCGGAGGCAATTTCGGTGCCTGGATTTTGGGCGAAGGAAAGGTGGATATTGATATTACGGGTATCCGGAAACTAACTCTGTCCTCTGCCACTCAACATGCTAACCGTTCTAAGACTCTATTCTGGGCAGAAGCCATTCTGGAAACGAAAGACGGTAAACAAATTCGCCTTGCCGATCTTCCGGTTGTCAAGAACAACGTGCAGGATAATCTTTTTGGGAATACTAGAGACTATGCCGATGGCCGCATCAATATCAGTGGAGAAAATTACAGTTGGGGGCTTCCTGCCGAACCTGTGAATGCAGGTTTTGAAACTCCTGCTCAATATACTTTTGATTTGGATGGGCTTCAGGCCGTCCGTCTGAAAACAGTTATCGGTGGAGATTATCCTCTGGGTGATGAGGCTGAAAGGCGCATTACTTTCGGGGTGCGCATGGACGCTGCTCAGGTTCGTTACCTGACTGTCATAGAGCCTTTTGAAAAAGAGAATAGTGTACAGTCTGTATTTGCTCCTTCGGCAGATAGACTGATTGTAACATTGAAGGATGGCAGGGAACAACGGTTCTATTTTTCAGGAATGGAAGAGGAGGGAGGTGTACCTGCCGTAAAGATGGAAGAATGGAAAGAAGGTGTGCTGTTGCGTGAAGAACATACAGTATGTGATTAAAAAAAGAATGCGGAGTTCATCACGAGCTCCGTATTAACAAGATAAAAAGTGAAGAGGATACTAAATAAGACAGTATCCCAAGGAAATGCGCATCATCTTTGGAATGTATCAACTATGTTTCTTGAAAGTTTTAAGTATACTTCAAACTTTTCCTTATCTTTGTAGAAGTTTTAAGTATACTTAAAACTTTTAGCGTATGGAATTTCCTAAGACACTGATTAAAAGAAATGGCTATATAGAAAGGATAAAGCCATTCATGAGGAAAAATATAGCCAAAGTCCTTACGGGACAGAGACGTGTGGGTAAGAGTTTTTTGCTATACCAACTTATGGAGCAATTACTTGCAGAAGAGCCGGATGCCAATATTATATACATAAACTTTGAGGACTTTGCATTTAGTCATATTCAGACGGCTGAAGATATGCACGCTTATATCATTTCTAAAGTCCGGAAAGAGAAGTATAACTACATTTTTGTTGATGAAATACAAGAAATAGTAAATTTTGAAAGAGTAATTCGTTCTTTGTTGCTAAGTGAGAATAACGATATATACATAACCGGTAGTAATCATAAATAGGCATATCTTTGTGAGAAGATAAATGTATTGATATGGTAGAATTACGTAAAATTGAACATGTGTCACATTTTTGAGTATAATATCGCATCAATGAGGGTATTAGAGAAAATTGGATTTGAGAAAGAGGCAATTATTAAATTGTCCGTCATAAAAGAAGGACGAATATTTAATGAATACATATATAGCATTATGAATATATGAAAGATGAAGCAATAAAACATATAATTAGCAGGTGTAATCTAAATGAAATAGTTGATATACTGTCCGATAAATTGAGTGGTTCAGAGTTAAACTCTTTGCTATTAGAGGTGTTTGACAGGCGTACCACAAAAGAAACGCCATCTTCCTTATTGAGTAAATACAGTAAAAACAAATTGGCTAAACCTGCACAATTAGATTTTCTGGAATTTAAAGAGGAAGAATTGGAATGCTGTAAAATAATTGCGAATAATAACTATGAATTAATTGAGTTATCCCCTGTTGCTCAATTAGGTACAAGCAGTGTAATGGCAACAGTAAATCAAAAAAAAGTTCTTACAGCACTAAGAAACACGGAAGTTCAGTCCGACCCAACAAATGCAATAGCTTTGCATTATGCTTCATTAAAGAAAAGTAATGAACTGTCTGAGAAAACATATAATTTTGGTAATGTATCAAGAGTTATAAGAACTCAGGTTTTCTCAAACCCCAATTTTACGCCTCATTTTCCTCTTTTGTGCCTAATCTCGTGCGGTATGGATACGGGTAGTTTTGAATTTGAAAGAACTGAATTACATAAACATTTAGCCATAACACAGAAGGTCTGCAAAGAAGTCTTTGGGTTTGAAAATATATTCTTTGAAATTATACCCTGCAAAGGATATGATGAAAAAAGTCAATTGGTATCAGATACATTGTTTTATACTAAAAATAGCGGTTTGGATATTCGTATTGCCAAATCAGATTCACATAATAATTATTACTACGGCATTAGAATTAAAGCTAAGATTATTATTGATGGGGTAGAACATGAAATAGGTGATGGAGGATTACTTAACTGGACTCAAAACTTATTGGCAAATAAAAAAGAACGTATGCTCACAATGGGGATAGGGATACAATTATTGCACTTATTTAAGAAACAAAAATGTTGAAATCTAAAGTCATATACGAAAGCGAAATAAACGAACATGTTAAGGTTATATACACCTATAAAGATACTTATCAATAATTATTAGGGGTGTAGTGGACAACTGGAAACCTTTTTCAATAATAAGTTTGCATAGTTTGTCAGCACTTCAGCACAACTCCATTTAATCTGTTGAAACAGAAACGGTTGCCTTATGACGGCAACCGTTGTGATAAGTGACGACAAACCGTTTGTCGTCACATTGAAAAATAAATTATTATAACTTTTCTACTCGGTATATAATACCTTTGCGAGTTCGCTTATATTCCAGGTTATTCTTCCGCAATATCCTTCCGAAGTGATTTACATTGCTTGCTGTCAGCTTTATATCCCTGTTCTTGCTCCGTAGATGTTCCAGTATTTGCATGGGAGACAAGTATTCGCCTTCTTCTCCCTCCTCCGGTGAACGAAAATAACAATGAAATAACTGCTCAATCGGACTCATTTGCTCGAATTCCCGGTTCGTTTCATGCAAAATAGCCTCATCGGCATCATCAAACCAATAACGTTCGCCCTTTACGATGGCTTCCATCGCCTGTGCATAGAGTTGGCGGTAGTTGATGGTTACGTTGGTATCAATCGGTGCGGTCACTTCTATACAGATGAAACGGCGGCTGCCGCTCGGATCGGTCAGCAAGTCTTTCTGATTGCTTGTCCCGATGAACGAGGCATAGCGCCGCATTTCCTGTATGCTGCTGCCATACGGTTTGCGCAGGTTGGCAACAGGCTTTTGCAATAAATGCTTCAGAAAACCCTGTTGATTGATACTGACCTGGTCGAATTCATCGATGTTGATCAGCATAAAGCGCCCCAGGTATAGTTCTGCATCCCGTTTGCTCTTGAAGTCCAGGCTGTCGGTGTAGCCGAAACGGAGTTCGGGAGGAAGGATGATGCGGCAATAGGTCGATTTCCGAAAACCCTGTGCACCCACCAATAGGGGAGATGTACTGTTGGAATGCAACTTATCGAGCCCCCTCCAATGCGCCACCATATTCAGGAACCAGCGGTAGAAAAGTTCCCTCCAATGAGGATTGTTGCAGGGCACAAGGTCGGCCAGTGCGCGGATGCGGTCTTTCCCGTCCCAGCGGCCCACGTTGCAGAGGTAATCTTCCACCGGATTATAAAGCGGTACTCGATTGGAGGATAAATACCTGTTCACATCCCTGTCCCACACACGGATGCCTTCTTGCAGGGCATCCATGGCTATGCTGTTTTTTACGCGTTGGTCTACGGATTTGAAATAAAAATGAATGGAGTCCCGTTGCCGGTATTCCAGGTCGTTCGTCAAAGCGTTGAAGCGGAATTCGAATCTGCGTTCCATAAATTCGTTCAGCCGGAAGGCGGTAGCCTGTTCCGGTGTCAGGGATTTCTTTTTGCCGAACCCCTTACATTCCTGATAGAGGTTGTGGATAGTTGTCCGCACGGTTGTTTCATCCGCTTGCTTGAAATAATGTATCATGACTTGGCGTACAGTCTCTTCCTCCGGTATGCCTGCCTTGAAACAGTGTTCTGCCAGACACACCAGCAGTTGCTGCAAGTCGTCGCCCCGTTTCCATTCTTCCATTTCATTCAGTGCTTTGCTGAGGGTTGTTTCAAACAATAATGTGAAGGTCTGTGAGGTTTCGTAACCCGGTTTCAGTCTTGACAATGGGTTCTTTTCCGTCAGTTGGCGTTGCCGGAAAGTTTCTTCACCGGGCATACCGAAGGGCTGCTCAAGGCAGAAAGGAATGGCTTGCCGGTTGAAGTAAGGATATGCATCAAGCGTCATGCGGCAGCTTTGCGTCATAGAAGGCTCTCGCAGCGTGATGGGAAACGGCAATATGGGCTGGTAGCATTGCACGGCCATGCGGTAGGCATGTGCGTGAAAAGACTCCATGTTTTCTTCTTTCACCGGCAAATTTCCGTCCGGCAGGGCGAATTTCACCCAGATTTTCACGCTCCGTCCACTGCTTCCGGCAAAAGCCGCCCAGGTTTGCGGTAACAAAGCCGCCTGCCGTTTCACCAGTTCCACTTCGGACAATCCAGCCAAATGGTTTACTTCCAACATCACTACGCCGTTGTAGTGTTTCAGTTTTCGCCCGTTTTCCCTGCTTCTTCCGAATTCCACGGAGGGATAAATGCGGGGCAACTTGTCGATGTGTTCGTAATATCCTCCGCTGTCAGGATTCGTGTAAAGAAGCATGGAGCGCAATCTTGTGACGTGTTCCTCTTTGGTTTCTGTTTTTATCCGGTCTATCCATGCGTCAGCTTCGCAGGTGCTGAGGGTTTCTTTTCCACTCTCCCGGTCTTCT
Source organism: Bacteroides sp. AM16-24 (assembly GCF_003471885.1). NCBI lineage: Bacteria > Pseudomonadati > Bacteroidota > Bacteroidia > Bacteroidales > Bacteroidaceae > Bacteroides > Bacteroides sp. AM16-24. The sequence goes on along the minus strand of NZ_QRKI01000005.1, from coordinate 51,513 downwards.
CTGATAAGAGTTATTTTCATCCGTATATGTGTTTTGAAATAATTGAGCAATAAGGGTTATTCCTTAGCGACCGCAAGGTACGCATAATATGCGCTGAAAGCAAATTATAAATGCCTTTTATGATTCTATTTATCCTTAAAGACTGTCGTCCTAAATGCATGAGAAAAATTAACGAATACTTAAGGGAAAACTTGCTTTTGCCCTATTGATTTCGTATCTTTGCTTACTCTAAAACTTCGCCCTGCAATTGCGGGCCCGACGGTTTCGATATGGGAACCGACCAGCCTGCAACTGCCCACCGGACAGCCCGCAATCGTAGGACGAAGTTTTGGAATAGGTATAAGAACATTTATCCTAAGCCAAAAGCACAAAAACGACAGACTATCTGCACATTTCTCTGCCTCGTTTTGGCTTTCAATCACTTAAGAAGAACAGTATTAACCCTTTAAACAGAAACAAAAAACAATGGCAGCACAGTATGACTTCCAAAGAAGACCTAACCCGAAGGGTGACGGCGAACCACAACCCTTGTATCCTCGCATCGTGAACAAGGGTACGATTGACACAGAACGTTTGGTTAGTGACATTTCCCGAATGTCCAGTTTCAGCCCCGGTGACATCCATGGTTTGTTGGCGGCGATAGAGGATCGGGTTTCATATTATTTATCCGAAGGACACCACGTTCAGTTGGGCGACATGGGATATTTTTCGGCAGGCCTGCAAGGCCGTCCGGTGATGGATCCGAAAGAAATCCACGCGCAGACTATCTTTTTCGGCAAAGTGCATTTCCGTGTATCACCCGATTTCCGCAAGCGGTGTGCCGGTTCCGTGGAGCGTGCCAAATATGGTTTCCGTAAGAGTGCGGAGCTTGGCGGTGCCGAGCGTTACCACCGTTTACTGGTGTTTTTGGAGACGCATCCCTTCATTACACGCAAAGATTACAGCAGTATCACGGGACTTTTGAAGAATAAAGCGCTGGATGACCTCAATTTGCTTGTGGAAAAGGGATATTTGAGCACAATCGGGCGTGGTTCGCATAAAGTGTATGTACGTGCTGAACCACAGGATGTTAAATCGGAAAATTCGTAAATATATCGAAAAAACAGTGCTGATAAACAGTTTGTCAGCACTGGTCGCAACGGTTGCCAGCACAAGGCAACCGTTTGTTTTATTGTATATTAGCTGTCTTGATGCTGGAGTGCTGACAACTATCGAAAAAACTTTCATTGTGCAGAAATTCCTCTTGTTTGTTTTTTGGGGGGTGACAAACTTATTGCCCACCGTTCGGTTTTCTGGATTTTATTGCGTACGGTGAGTACTTCCCATTGCGGAACTTTTTTCAAAATTTCACAGATGTGTTCTATATAGAGATTTTTACGTTCTTCCATGATACTGTCCGGACGAATTATGTGAACTTCTATACTATCGATGCTGCCGTCCGCTTTGGGCAGTACTGCGCATGATATTACCACTTTTGTATTTGCCAGTTCCGGAAAATAATCTCTATTGAACTGTGTCTTAATTAAAACCATAGCATCTTTTATAGATGTTCCCTTTTTTATAGAATTCCGGTAGTTGGTTTTAGAAATGATTCTGCCTTGTTCCACCTGGTAGTCCGTTTCATTTTCATATTCCCTATTAAAGCCCATGTGGACATAATAGATCTGTTCACCGGAGACGACTTTCAGTTCTCCGCTGAACCAGGAGGCTACCACCCGGCCTCGTTTGTCTTGATACTGATTGAAGATTCCATTTAAATCAACGGTAACTTCCGGCACAGTGTCGGGGTATATAAAAAGGCTTTTGCTGTCTTCGATTCTTTTCAGAATTAGCTTATCATCTTCTATTTGCCACGTGGCCTGGTATCCTCTCCAGCAGGCTGTACAGAAATTCTCGTTGGAGAGACGTTCGCGCACCTGTCTGCTAATGATTGAATCGTGCTCTATCGGGCACGTTTCCAACATAAAAGTGTCTTTTCCGATAATGATGAGATCGGATATCTGTCCGGTTGCTTGGGCTGAAAGGAGGCAACAGAAGCACAGGAGGTGGAGGAGGAAAAGTTTTCGTGCCATAGTAGAAAAAGTTATATCTGCAAAAATAATTGTTTTGTGTATAAGAAAGGAGTTTTATATAAGAAATTTGTTCTCATCCCCCTTGACTTGGTGAGAGAATAGTTTCTGTTTCATCTATAAAAACTTCCTCTTGGTCGATTTTCTTGCTGGCGGGATTAAACTGTTTCATGTGAAAAGAGTCATAGATGCATATTTGGTGAATTCAATGAAAATATAGCTCACTTTTAAATGCATTAGAATTATGAAGAAGCAAATTTTAGGTTTGGCCGTTGTTCTGTTTATGGGCTCGGCAGTATGTATGGCTCAGGATAACAGAGGTGAACGTCCTGACATGTCAAAGCGTATCGAACAGATGGTGACGGATCTGGGACTGAATGAAACTCAGGCTAAAGAATTTAAGGCGGTAATGGAGGAAATGAGACCAAACAGAGATGCTTCGGGCGAAAGACCTTCACGCGAGGAAATGGAGAAAAAACGTAATGAGGCAGATGCGAAACTCAAAAAGATTCTGACGGACGAACAGTATAAAAAGTATCAGAGCATGAGGCCTCAGAGAGGACAGAGAAGAGGGAAATAAGAAACTGCTTTGCAATGATAAATTAGTTGATGAGGGGAGAGGGGTAAGGCAGGGTATCTGTCATGCTGAGCGCAGTCGAAGCATCTCTTCTCCTTTTGCATGAAGAAGAGATGCTTCGACTGCGCTCAGCATGACAGCATTACTTCCGGAAAGTAATATCTTCTGTATGTTCACCCACAAAGATGCGTGCCATATCTCCGGTCTTATACCATTTGGGTTTATCGGGCATGTCATCATAAATCACTTCACCGTTTATTTGCAAGTTTTCAAAACGAATGTTTTTCACTTTCCGTTCTTTGTTATAACCGATAATCATGGAAACTTCCGCATTCTCTCCCGTGTAGGAGATGTCCTTGAACAATACATTCTCAATGCCTCTGCCCGGTGCTTTGCAATATTTCTCATTGTAGAAGATGCGCAAATTGACTAACTGTCCTTGTCTGAAATCTTCTATCCGGATATTCTCGAAACGCACATTGCGGATCAGATTATTATCGCCTGCATTGATGGCGAGGCAGCCTTGATAATCCAATTGCTTCTCTTTATGATCCAAAATGTCGATATTGATATAATTCAGGTTTTCCAGAATCTCAGGGTTTTCAACGTCTCCGTGAATACCGATAAAGATGGGGTGCGCTACATCCGCCCAAAGGGTGGAGTTTTGCATGGTGATATTTTTGCAACCGCCGGTAAATCCCAGACGAGTTCCGTAGACAGTGGTGCAATCGTCGGAGTTACGGCAAAATACGCCGTCGAACAATACATTGTTACTGGCAAATACATTCATGCCGTCGCCCCAACCGTAAGAACTGATGGATTTTACATTGCGTATCGTTATGCTGTCCGATCCTCCTGTGGGGCATTGGGTAGTGATAACTCCTTCTACTAATACATTTTTGGAATTGACGATACGTAACCCTGCCCAGCGTTCGGGAATAACGACCCCTCTTCCCAGAATCTTCACATTCTGAGCATTTACCACTTGGATGCATCCTTTTACGAGAGCTCCTCCCGCTACATAAACCGTCTTTCCGGACGGAACATTCAGTGTGTCTCCGGGAAAAGTGTGTATGCCCGGACCGAAGTAAATCAGATTCTTATCCTTCTGTTTCTTGGGTTTCTTCTCATCTATCGGATTGGCAAAGAGATGAAGATTATGGAAAATATCTCCGTTTACTTCTACTGACAAGTTACGCGGACGATCTAGTTTGAAGGTCATGGTATTGCCGTTTATCGCAGGGGTTATTCCGTAAGATAACGGGCGGACTCTGCCAGTCTGAATTGTTCCATGATTGAACGTGACTGAAACCTCTACTTCGCCCGAAAAATCGAAATAGCTCATGGAAGCCTTTTCTACATTATGCTTGGTATTCCGCACTTCATCTACTTTGACCATGTAGGTAGCTACCGGTTTCCACTCTTTTCCGGCTTCCCTCACTTTGACGGTGAAGTCATTCATGAGTTCGGCTCCTTGAGGTGCCGGATAGGTAACTAACTGATTTTGCGAAGTTGCACTTTGGATTGCAACTAACAGGATACTGGTGATGAATATAATTTTCTTTAGTTTCATATTATGGTATTACATTAATTTCTATTGAATACGAATTGCACGGGAAATCCACTTATTTCAGTTTTATAAATATTAAATTATTATTCGACTTTGAGCACTACTTCAGTTTCTTGCAGGCCATTCGCTGTTGCTTTTAATACTATCTCTCCAGCTGTCTTGCCGGATTGGACTAAAACTTGGCAATATCCGTTGAAGGCTTTGCGTTGGTTCGCTTTGTCCGGTTCGTGACTACTAGGGTTGCCATTGCCGGTTCCGATTATTTTCCCTGGTCCGTTAAGCGTAAATTTAATGAGATTATCGGCAGTGGGTACCACACGTTTTTTTGAATCCTTTACCGCTACATTAATGATGGCAACATCACATCCATCTGCTTTTAGTCTGCCACAATCGCTTGTCAGCGCTATTTGTACCGGTGCTGTTGTCGTTTCTCTGACTTGTTTAATAATAACTTTTCCGGCCTTATAACCTTTTGCTTCTATCTTTCCCGGTGTATAGACTACTTCCCACTCCAGGCGATTGTAGGGTATAGCTTTTTGTTTCCCGATACTCTTTCCATTGATAAGTAGTTCTACCTCATCGCAATTGGTATAACCCATTACTTTTATTTTTTTGCCAATCTTATCCGGCCAATTCCAATGTGGAAATATATGTATTACCGGACTTTCGGTCCATGCTGCTTTGTAGGCATAATAGCCATCCTTTGGAAAACCGCACAGGTCCATGATGCCGAAATGAGAAGTTACGCTCGGCCATTTGTATATGGGAGTCGGCTCTCCACGATAATCAAATCCCGTCCAGGTAAACTGTCCTCCAAGATATGGATAATCTACAATCTGTTCCCAGTCTTTTCCGGGCAGCATACCCCAACCAACTCCTTTTCCCATATTTGAAACATATCCTTTCTGGAAATTATCTTCATATTCTCCACGTGTAGCAACAAAACTTGTTGATTCCGTAACGATCATTAGGCGATCGGGATATTGTTCCTTATCTTTCACATATTGACTGTCCCGTTGCCCGTAATTATAGCCTACCACATCGAGCAGGTTGCTGTAGCCGGCAGCATTCCAACCATGATTCATTCCGGCGGTGATTTGGCGTCCGGGGTCCAGTTTCCGGGTTAAGTCCGCCATGGTTTGGAGTATACGTGCTCCTATGGGAGTACCTTCAATAGGCTCTTCATTTTCGAGGCACCACATAAAGACAGAAGGATGATTCCGGTCACGTAAAATCAATGTTTCCAAATCTTTCAGACCATCTTCTGTACTTGACAGCATTCTGTTTTCGTTCAGGAATAACATTCCCATACGGTCGCAAATGTCCAGTAATTCGGGAGCTGCCGGGTTATGGGCGGTTCGATAACCATTGCATCCCATTTCTTTCAGCAACTTAATTCTATATTGGTTTATCTTGTCAGGAACTGCCACACCGACACCTGCAAAATCCTGATGGTTTGCTGTTCCTTTTATAAGATAACGTTCCCCATTCAAATAGAAACCATCTTTTCTTACTTCAGCGGTTCTTACTCCAAAAGAAGTCTGGTAAGTGTCAACCACTTTTCCGTTTACCATGATTTCTGTTGTCAGTGTGTACAGATTGGGCGTTTCGGGTGACCAAAGTTGTGGATGTTGAATGTTGCCTTTTTGTTGGATGTCTATTTTATCGAAAGCACCAATAGTAAGAGTTGTGTGCTGAACATCCTGTTCCACTCCTTTTTCATCCTTAATCTTAGAAATGATTGTTACTTCTTTCTCCTCTCTGTATTCGTTTTCCAGTGTCGTCTGAATGTTTACAGTAGCTTGCTCTGCTGATATCTGTGGAGTGGTGACGTAGGTTCCGAAACGGGCAACATGCAATTTATCAGTTTTAATAAGCCATACATGCCGGTAGATGCCACAGCCTTCATACCACCATCCTTCAAAATCAGTAGCATCTACTTTTACTAAAATAACATTTTCACCTTCATCTCCATAACGTAAAACGTCGGTTAAGTCATAGTGGGAGGGGATATAGCCACTGAGGTGATTTCCCATTAAATGGCCATTTACCCATACGGTGCTATTCCTGAAAATGCCATCAAACTCAATAGAAATTTTCTTGCCTTTATCTGATTCGGGTATGGCAAATTCTTTCCGGTAAAAGCCAACGCCTACCGGAAGGAAACCATGTGACACCAGTCCTTGAGGTGCTCCGTCTATGGTTACGGACTTGTCATTAACAAACTGTTCCTCTACACACCAGTCGTGCGGGAGCGTAACCTCTGTCCAGTCTTTCCGGTTGAAAGGTTCTGCTTTATCCTTGTCGTTATAAGCAATGGTAATGACTTCTCCATCTACTACCTTTTTGTCGGTATCAGTGATGCCACCATATTTCCCAGCTTTCACGGCGCGCTCAATCCTGAGGTTTCCTAAGTGGAATAGCCAATCGGAATCAAAATTGTCTCTGGTTCTTTTCGTTTGTGAACTGGCTTGTACAGATGAGGAGAGGGCGAATTTATATGTTCCCGCTTCTCTCAGTCTGATAGTTTTCTGCTCATCTTGATTGATGACATTCACTATGCATCCTGCCGGTATTTCAATTTCATTCTCACCATTTGCCTTGAGCTTGAGCTTTATATATCCTTCTTTTATCGGAATGCGTGCATTGATCCATTGTAAATGAAGCAGTTCCGGGCGTATGGTATATTCGTTTGTCTTTTTATCTGACTGGCTGAATCCTATCAATCCATTCAATACGCCTACAACAACTGGCACACCGTTGGCTCCATGGCAAAGACTCAATCCGTAAGGGCGATTATAAAATGTAAGTTGTTTTTCGCCTGATGCTTTTGGACTGAAGTTTTCGGGAAATCTGCTATGGCCTTGATGCATCCAATCACCGAATACTCTATCTATAAAACTCCATAACTCTTTAATTTTATTCGCTTTGGCATAAGCCAACATTTCATATCCTTTTTCGAAGCTTATGTCTTCATAATAATAGGGAATATTGGGCAATATGTTTTTAAAAAGGTTGTCATAGTATTCTTCCGGAAAAATATCGGCTAAAATGGCCCAGTACTGGGCATGGTGTGAGATGCGTTTGTCTATTTCTCCTTTATCGTTCGTACCGTTAATGAAAGCTTTTCTTTCTTCATCCCAGAATTTCTCGAAAATATTCTTTTTAATTCTCTCCGCTTTTTTACGATACTCCTTCGCTCTATCTTTCTCTTTCCATCTATCTGCAAAATCAGCCGCAATCTGATAATTGCAATACAACATGATTTGAGGATATGAAGCGATACCTCTTGCTGTGGGACCATTCTTGGTAGACCATCCGGGAATATAGCCTGCCGAACCGCTTTTTCCCGGAAGAAATCCATCTTCATTGACTATTGAGTCGTAAAAGTTTATTAGCTGAATAATTCTGTCTTTGTATTGATATGAAGTTTCTATATCTCCATATCGTTTGTAATTCTGCTTCAGACCGATAAGAGCATGTAGTGGATAATCTGTTACGCCTAAATCAGATAATTGTGGATGAAAGGGCATAAGCGATATCGAAATTCCATTTTTCGAAACTTGCTGATCACCGAATAGATAATCACCTGCAAAGGTGCTGACAATGGCATCCATTGCCCACGGTAAGAAATCTCGTTTGATGCCGTCCAGATAAAAATAGTGCATACTGGTGTGGAGGGTGGCACTACTCATATTAAACAGGTTATTGATATATGTATCGTCTGACTCGAATTGCATTTGATGTTCTACAGGCCAAACTGCTGCACTAAATTTTATTGAACTAATTTCGGCTTCTTCGCTACACTCTATAGAAGCATATCTGAGTGCGCGTTCGGGAAGCCTGATTTCGGATTCATTTTCTGATAGAGTAAATGGAGGTATGGCAAATTGTTCAAACAGTTTCTCATTGGTATTCAATGCTTCTTCCGGTGTTTCTCCTACACGTACAGTGACCGCTCCTTTTCCTTTTGCCCGAAATGAAAGTGTTCCTACTTCGAGGTGGAAGAAGTCGACTATTGCATATCCATTCTTCTTTATTGTAACTGCATCCGGAGCATTTGAGGTAGAGTTGTGCAGGAGACGAATTTGAATGGGTTTCAATTCTACAACTAAGTTTTGCGAGGCATCATCCGGCAAGATTTCCGGATTCTTGTATTTATCTGAGCTTTCGGGTATTGTCCAATATGAATTGTCCATACTTGCGTACCAACCTTTATCATCTTCGATTTCCTTGTTTCCTTCTACAATGATGCATGGAAGGGTTTTGTTGGTTTTTACCTGGAATAAGAGAGTGTGTTTTCCAGGTGGCAAGACGGTATTGCGCTCGGGTGAAGTTATCTCATTTCCATTCACAAAAAGGGTTATCTTTTCGGGGCCTGTCCATCTGATTGCTGTAGCCTCTTTAAGTCTGATTGTTTTTTTGAAATATGCCTGAGTGTTAGCAGCAAAGAATTTTCCCGGATAGCCGACATTTACACAACGACTTTGGGATATTTCTTTGCATTTCTGCTGCTGAAAGGCGGCAAGTTGTCCCGGATACCACATATAACTGCTGCGTCCTGTTTTTTGTGGTTCACGGGTAATGATTGTTGCATGTTTATCCAGCAAAGGGTCATAGGTTGCTTTTTGTGCAATCCCCAAGGAAATGTTTATTGCCAGAATAGCTAATAGTAATATTCTCTTTTTCATTTTTCTCTTTTGCAATTAATGGTTCTTAAATCAAATAGGAGTTCCTCCGATTTTAACTTCTGCAAGGCCGGCTTGCTCGGAATGAAAGATGATTCTGACAAAAGCAATGTTACATTCATGGCATTTATGCGTATATGCTTGAACTTTAGAGTTGTTTTCCGCTATCTTCTTCCAGTTTCTTCCATCTGAGGATACCTCTATTTGATAGCTGTAATTATCTTCATCCGGAAAATCTATTTGTATTTGGTTAATACAGTAAGCTGCTTCTAAATCTAATTTCCACCACTTTTCTTGGTCTTCTTTTGCAGGTTGCCAGATGGTTTGCTTATTATCATCGTTGACATTTGTTTTATTTGTTCCTGCTTTTGTTGAACTGACCCATGAAGGTCTGTTTTTGGCTAAGAGCATTTCACCGGTGCTTTTAGGAGCGCGATATTCTTTGGAGGCAACAAAGCGTTTATAAGGTCTTTCTTTCACTTTGGGGGTAATACCTTCTACCCATTCAGGAGAGCCATGCGTAGTAATTTCTATCGCTGCGCTTTCCAGTCCGGGTGAAACAGCTTTGATTACTGTTTTTCCTGCATAATAAGAACGGAAAGAAATAGCTGCTAATCCGTCTGAAATGGTAATATCAGATTCTTCATTATCCGAATGTGGCATAAATTTTATTTTAGTTCCGGTAGGAAATTCTCCCGGACCGGATACGATGGACAGTTCAACAGGGATGCTGTTGTTTATGTGTTTACCCGAAGCGTCAAGCACAGTCACTATTAATTGAGTATCGTCTGTTCCATCGGTTGAAGATAGTGTGGTTTTACTTGCTTCCAGTTTTAGTTTGGCAGGAATACCTTCTTTAGCCCATTCCGGTTCGACGGGGTTGTGGTTTCCATTTTTGTAAGCATCCAGATACCAATAATATTGTCTTTTGGGTATTCTGAAATAATCTATCATACCCATTGTTGCCAGTCTGCGTCCTCCAATAGTGCCATGATCGAAACCGCACCATATAATATGCCCGCTCCTCCAAACAGGAGGACTCCAGGGATCTCCGCCTCCTTCAAATACCTTTTGGGCAATATTGCTCCACCCCGGAATGAAACGTCCGGGCCGTTCGGCAACCGTACTACCATATTCCGACACTAAATTGGGAACGCCGGGCATATAAAAATCTTCGCCTCCTCCATTGTAGAAAGCAATTGCCCCTTTGCCCAGTACATCTATTCCTTTACGCTGACATCCGCCGATAGCTACTTCACGTGTAGGGTCCCAGATTCTGGCGCTGTCTGTACACATGTTTAGTAGGTTCTTCATCCTTTTATCTGTTGAGTTGTCCGTAAAGAAAGGCTCGTTGCATAGACTCCATGCCGCTATGGAAGCTCCATTGCGATGTGTCTTTATCATTTCTTTCAGTTGGCTTATTACACTTTGGTCAAAAGCATCTTGATATTTGGAATCGACAGGATAACAACTGGGGGGAGGTAACTTGAATTCAGTTTGGTCTCCTGAACCTCCACCCATTCCCCAAAAGGCATTTTCCTGCAAAAGGATGATTCCTATTTCATCGCAAGCTTTAGTAAAAGCCGGATCGTGAGGGTAGTGGGAGCCACGGATACAATTGAATCCGGCATCTTTTATCATTTCTACGTCACGGCGTATGGCTGCATTGGTCACAGCATCGCCCCAACCGGCTTGATCCTGGTGTACATTGGCTCCTCGCAGGAAGTAGTGGTTGCCATTGAGAAAAAAGCCTTTATCGGCAGTCCATTCGAACTTGCGGATTCCAAAAGTGGTCTGATAATTATCAATTTCTTTTCCTTCACAGTAAATGGTGGTGAGGGCATTGTATAGCTCTGGTGATTCGGGAGACCATAGTTTAGGAGATTTGATAGCAGGTAATTTTTGTAAGATGATTGTTACTGCAGACTTCTTTGCAGTTTCTTTTGACTGGGTTCTTGCTACGACTTTTCCCTTTGGGTTCTTAATTTCTGTCTCTATAATAAAGGTTTTATCTTCCGCATAATTATTGCGAACTTCGGTCTGAATCTGGCATGTGGCAGATTTCTCATTGATTTCGGGTGTTGTGACAAATGTTCCATTTACGTCAATATGTAATTTGTCCGTTACGTTCAGATATACGTCGCGATAGATGCCACCACTAAATTGATGATCTCCGGTGCGCGGTGCTACGGCAGGATTGTGTAGGTTGTTTACTCTGACAGCAATGACATTTTTCCCGGTTTGCAAATATCTTGTTATATCAAAATTGAATCCTGTATATCCTCCTACATGTTTACCCACATACTTGCCATTGATGTACACTTCTTTTTCGATAAAAGCGCCCTCAAATTCTAAATTGATATTTTTATTCTTCCAGTCGACCGGAATATCTACTTCTTTTCTATACCAGCCATATCCCTGATAAACACTATTCCACATAAAATAGGGCAATGAAAAAGAATGTGGCAGGTGGATGTTCTCCCATTCTGAGTCGTTAAAGTCAATGCTCTCTGCATTTGCCACATCTGCTAATATGAATTTCCATTCACGATTGATAATTTGTTTCGTCCGGATATTCTGGGATATTATGTTAAAGCTGAATGCACATAGAAATATCCCAATAAGTGATAATGCTTTAGTTTTCATAAATAGTGGATTGTTTAGTATGAATAGGGTGCTTTGATAATGATTTCATATTTTCCATTTTTCTTTGTTTCGAAACTTAAAAAGTTGGAATCTATGATTTTATATTTGACAGAAACTCCTTTATCTGTTACTACTTTTTGCACATTGGAGGTGTCCGGAAAATATAGTTTACATGGTTTTCCTGAACCGGAATATATGCTGCATTCTTTGAGAGAACCATCAGCCCATTCCATGTTGACGGTAAAGTTCCCTTCCGCTTTCAGTCCCTTTGCTTTTCCCTTTTTCCAGGCAGAAGGCAGAGCTGGTAACACATGAATAAATCCTAAATTACTTTGTATCAACATCTCGGTGATTCCGGCTGTTGCTCCAAAATTGCCATCTATCTGAAATGGGGGATGAGCATCCAACAAATTTTTATATACTCCCCCCTTGTCATTATCCATGCTGAGAGGAATATGATCTGTAAATTTTAAGGCGGATTTTAATAATTTGTAGGCATGATCTCCATCAAATAGTCTGGCCCAACAGGCTATCTTCCAAGCTCTGCTCCATCCTGTACCTAAGTCACCCCTGGACTCTAATGATGCCTTGGCCGCATCGGCATATTTTTGATTCAAGTGGTAGGAAATTTGATTGCCCGGATAGAGTGCCATCAGATGTGAAAGATGCCGATGTTCATTACCCTTTATATCCGGTTGAACTTTCCATTCTTTAATTTGTCCCCAGTCTCCAATGGCTAATCCATTATCAAGCTGTGAATACTTTTCTTTCAACGTGGATGTAAACTTATTGTTTTTGCCCAATATCTTTGTAGCCTTTAGGGTTTGATTGAATAGTTCCCAGATCAGTTGTTGTGCATAAGATACTCCATCTTCCCACTCTCCTTGTTCCGGAGACCATTCATCGGGAGCAATAAGTTTGCCGGAAGCATCTTCTGTTAAACGGTCGAACCAAAATTCGCAGGTGTTTTTCATGACAGGAAATGCTGTTTCTCTTAAGTAATCTATATTATCAGTATACGCATAATGCTGCCATAAATGCATACAGTACCAGGCGTTTACGGGACGGTTTGCATTCCAGTCGGTATGGCCGAATATGTTGCTCTGGGTGTTTACGTACCAACCTCTACAGTGGATGGCTTTTGCTAACTTTCTCCAAGAACCGTTTTCTTTAGAGGATTCGGTGACTATATAATGAATAAATGGCTTATGGAATTCGGATAGATTGGTATTCTCGGCAGGCCAATAATTCATTTGTATATTGATGTTGGTATGGATGTCGCATTGCCAGGGAGGGGTGTTTGTATTATTCCATATACCTTGCAGGTTATTGGGCAAATCCATACCTCTGGATGAGCTGATCATCAGATATCGTCCATATTGATAGTACAGTTGGTCGAGATATGTACTTTCGTTGTGCAGTTTCACAAGTTCGTCTGTGGGAATAGTGGGCATCGGTGCATCCAGGTCTAAAATAACCCGGTCAAAAAATGTCTTGTAATCCATAATGTGCCTGTTTCTCAATTCTGTATAAGATGATTTTATAACAGGTGGAAAACGGTTGGAAATTCTTTTGTGCAGTTGCGCTTCATTTTCGCCAATGTAGTTATCGGAGGATATATTGTAGTTAGTTCCTCCACTCAAGAATATAGTAACTGTATTGGCTCCGGATACCGATACCTTATTATTATCTGATTTTGCAGTACCACCTTCATTTTTAATTTCAGCCTGAGTTTTATATGACAATACATCAAGTTTACCGGTCATTGTTATTTTATTCTTATCTACTTTGACAACTCCGTCATGAGCATCATTCAAAATAACAGACAGGTCAATTTTGCCTGTATGTCCCGGAGTAGAGATATGGACCACAAGCATACTATCCGGGTAACTGACGAAATATTCCCGCACATAGGTTACATCTCCTATTTTATAGGAAACAGTGCCTATAGCATTATTGAGGCATAGCTCTCGATGATAGTCCGTATAAAGTGTGTGATTAGGGAATTCAAGAAACAGATCTCCAAAATTCTGATAAGCGCCTCTTGTAGTAGGATTGCCTGTCCAAAGAGTTTTTTCGTTGAATTGAATTTGCTCTTTTTCTACATTTCCAAAGAACATGGCTCCGAATGTACCATTGCCTAAGGGGAGGGCTGAGGTCATCCATTCCTTAGCCGGTTCATTGTACCATAGCCTTAGGTCAATGGTACTTTCACTTTTTTTTATTTTGTCAGTGAAGTCATTCTTCAGTTTGGATTCTCCTGGTATTGAGTAGGAGATTAATTGATTTTTAGAGTTTATATTGGGTATTGTACCTAATAGAATACTCGTAATTAATATATACTTTTTTAGTGTCATTTTTATGGTATTATATTACTTTATTGAGAATACGAATAATGAGAAGAATCCACTTATTCAAAAGGAAGAATATTAGATTGTTTTTTGATAATTATATACACCTCATAGTGTATAAATTTCATGAGAAAAAGAAAGCCACTAAGGCTTTTAAAATAACCTTAGTGGCTAAGAATTTTCTTAAAAGTATATCGCTAATGGATAGTATTTATTTAAAATATTTTCTTAATAAATCAGTCTCAAATAGAAACAGATTATATAGATTACCATCCCGGATTTTGTTTCAACTGTGGATTCAGACGAATCTGTACCCGTGGAATGGGTTGCAGGTAATCGCGTTGGCTGAAATTCAGATTTCCTGCTAAGGTGGCAATAGAGCGTCCATAGTCGGGATCATTAGGACCGGTTCCTTCATAAATGCCATACAGCAGAGGATATTTTTCCGGATAGTAACAAGGTTCACCGAAATAGTTGGCGTCATTGGCCTTTTCAGTTTCATAGGCTGTTCCTAAGATGCGGTGACCTAATTTCTGACCGGTAAGATTAATGTGAGCAATGCCCCAACGTTTCAAATCATCCAGGCGGAAACCTTCTCCGAAGAGTTCACATGCTCTTTCGCGACGGATTTCATCCAACATGTTCATTTTCTTACAGATTGTCTTGCCGGTTGCGTGATCGAACCATCCGGCATCCCAAACATTGGCAATCAAAGCATTTGTCAAAGGAGCAACACGTGCACGTTCTCGGTTTTTGTTGATTGAAAAGTTAAGGTCTTCATCGGAGATGGAGCCATTGCCCAATTCACAAGCTGCTTCTGCATAAATCAGATGTACTTCTGCCAGGCGGATCAGCGGAAAATCTGCCGATTCGCTATTGGATACAGATCTGCCTGCACCTTCAATTAAGAACTTACGGCTACCGTAAGAACCGGCTGTGCTGTTGTTGCGAAGAGTAGGTTTGAATACTCCACAAGAGCTTTTGTAGGCAGGGTCATTGGCATTGTATACGTCGTTGTTTTGTGGGAATACAGGATCGGGGTATGGTTTCCCTGCTGCTGTAAGTTGTCTGCCATCTTCAGTGCGGCTGCTCCAGAAAGTACGGTCGGGTATTGACATGGCGCAACCTACAAAACGGTAGTCACGGTTCCGGAATTCACCCACGAATGTATCATATCCTTCAAATTGCGGATTATCTTGTGCATCGGACATATTGCCTGTATAACTGATGCGGATGGGTAATCCGTTGCGGCACAAGAAACTTTCACCAAATGAAGAACTGATGTTCGATCCTTGCCAGGTGGCAACTGTATGTGATAAGTTGATACCGCCCTGACCTAAATTATAATCATACTTTTTGTACAAGATAAACTCTTTGTTCGTTTTCTTTCCTGCGTTTCTGAAGTTGGGGATATTTTCTGCTCCGTCATCAATATTGAACAGGTAGAAATAACTCAAAGAATCACATTCATTCCAAAGCTTGAAAGTTCCGGTTTCGGCTTCGGTGATGACCTCACCCGAAAGTCTCTTTGCTTCAGTCAGCATCTTTTCGATAGAGTAATATCCCTCCGGTTTAGCTGTGCCGGCACCTGATTCATTGCCGTTTCCATCCAGGTCGTAGTTGATGGTCGGAACGTATTTTTCCCATGTAGCTTCGTAAAGCAGTACTCTCGCTAAAAATGCTTTGGCAGCTTCTTTACTGACTTTTCCTTTGGAAGCGGCAGGAATATCCTTTTCTTTAGGCAATAAAGGAATGGCTGTTTCCAAATCGGAAATGATGAAATTAGCTACTTCATAGCGGCTCTTACGCGGACCGTATATTACTCCGTCATTAACGTCCAGTACATGGTCTACGATGGGTACACCACCGAAAAGTTTTAGGAGGTAGAAGTGTTGCCATGCACGGAAGAAGTAGGCCGTTCCTATGGGTTGGGCGATAGCGTTTTTGTCACCGAACTCTTCTGCTTTTTGCAACAGGATGTTGCAAGTGCGGATGTGTCCGTAAGGCTTGTCCCATTGCCAGTTGCTTTCCGGTGCCGAACCACCGCCATTACTGCCTAATCCTGAAATATCAAGGTTGCGGTCCATGACGTCATAATTGGCTTTATTATCGTAATTTTTCCATCCTTCCATATTGTACAGGGCGTTGGCTGCCTGTACAAAATGTTCCGGAGTCTTGAAGACGATTGCTTCGGTTCCTTGCGACAATGGCTCTTTTTCAAGAAAGTCGCTACATGCAGACAGTGACAAAGTCAATGCTGAGGCTAAGAATATTTTGTTTATTATGGTTTTCATACTCATATTTTTTTATGTTAGATTAGAATGTAAGATCCACACCGAATGTAATCAGGCGGCTGAATGGGAATGTATTATTGCCACCTTCGCCATGCTCAGGGTCGTAACCGTCTTTGATTTTTGTCCATTCCCACAAATCATCACCTGAGAAATAAAATCTGAGCTTATTAAGCCCTGCTTTGGCAATCCATTGTTTGGGGAGCGAATAACCTACTACCAATGATTTCAGGCGGATGTATCTGTTGTTCTGTACACTGATATCCTTGTTCTCATAGTTGAATCGGTTGAAACCATTATCGCGTGACAGGATGGTGTACTGTGCGTCCGGATTTTCCGGAGTCCAGGTTTTACCCATAAACGTACTGTTTTGCATGGTATAGTTCGTCACAAACGGTGCATATATATTTCCGGTTCTTAAAGTGACCTGTTTACCAATTCCTTGGAAGAATGCGGAGAAATCTATGCCTTTCCATTCCAGTCCTGCCTTGATGCTGAATGCTAAACGGGGAGCGGCATCTCCTGCATAGTAAAGGTCTTCTGTAGTAATGGCACCGTCACCATTAAGATCAACGAGTTTGCGAGCACCCGGACGAAGGCGGTTGAGACCTGTCTCTCCCGGTGCAGGAAGAATATTGTTTGGTTTAACCCCTCCGTTTGCTGTATAATAATACATTTCATAGAAAGCGTCTACTTCCTCTTGATTTTGGAAGATACCGTCTGTCTGATAGACATAAATAGCATTGATAGGCTTGTTTATCAGTCGGCTTGTATTCTTTCCCGGATTAGGTACATTGTTATTATTAGTCAATTCAAGTACTTTAGACGATGCATCAGAAAGTGAAGCACCTATGTTGTATCTCACTTGTCCCACCTGGTCGTTCCAGTTAAGAGCAAGTTCCCAACCTTTGGCACGGAGTTTACCATTATTGGTTTTCGGAGCACCGGCACCCAGAACGGAAGGATAATCTACCCCGATGAACATGCCGTTATTGGTCTTGATAAAATAGTCGAACGAACCTCTTAAACGATTATTCAGGAAAGCAAAATCCAATCCGAAGTTGTGGCTGTCGATTGTTTCCCAGGTACGTTGGTCAGATCTCATACCGTCAATCCATAAAGAAGTATGGCTTGATGGGTCTTCTCCGAAAAGAGTGCCTCCAGTCTTAATTGCCGAATAGCGTTCGTAGTTGCTTATTCCTTCTACACTACCGGTCTTACCATAGTTATAGCGCACTTTCAGATCACTCAACCAGGAATACTCTTTGAGGAAATTTTCTTGTGAGATTCTCCAGAATCCGGAAACTGAGTAGAAGTTTTTCCAACGTTGCTGCTTGGATAATTTGGAAGAACCGTCACGACGGCCTAATATTTCGATTGAATATTTGTTATCGTAAATATAGTTTGCACGCCCTAAATAGGAAACGAATCCCCAGGAACTTTGTCCGCCATAAGCTTCATTATTGGTACCACTGATCCATACATCGAGGTCGGTAAGGTCGGATCCTGGGTAGAGAGGACCCATGTTGCGCTTTCCACCTATCTTTTTAGATGTTTCTTGCTCTGCGGTCATACCAATCATGGCAGATACGGCATGGACGTTGGCAAAGGTACGCTCATAATTGGCAAAAGCTCCCAAAGTGACATTTTCCCATTTTTCAATATTCTCATCCAATGAGCCGGGGCCTTGTTTATTACCGGTAGCAGTGCCTACCCAGTCATAATAATACACAGGATTCTTGGCTTCCTGAATACTTCTTTCCACCAGTTTATAATTACCGGAAGCTGAGAGAGAGAAGCCTTTCACCCATTTTGAAAAGTCATACGTAGCTTTCATGTTACCACGGAAAGTAGTCAGTGAATTTTTCTTCTGTCCTCCCTGAATAAGTCCGCCTACCGGGTTGCGGTTACCGCTAAAGGTGTCATATGCATCTCCATTCTGATTATAAACAGTCCAAAACCAAGGATCCTTCCAGCCTGCTCCTACGTCAGTAGTCGGGGTGGTGATATCGCGCTTGTCATAAGACATACTTGTCTCAAATTTCAGGAAATCAGTAGCATTATAATCTACATTCAGACGTGCGCCATACTTCTTGTCTCCATCTTCCGCAACTTTCAATTGTGAGTTGTTTTCAGAGTAGCTTAAAGATGCTCGATAACTGAATCTGTCATCAGCACCTGCAATACTTACCGAGTGCTTTTGCGAGGTAGCCTGACCATACAAATAGTCTTGCATATATATGTTGGGATCCCAACGCTCTACTTTAGTACCATTTTGAAGTGTGAGGACATTTCCGTTTCTAAGGGCATTGAATAATTTTTCTCCCTTATAAATAGTCGGTTGTCCTGTTGCCGGATCAATATCTGTCTCGTCCAGTGTGGGACCACCAAAAGAGTTGAAAATCCACCAGTTGATATTCTTATGAATTTCCTCCGGAGTAGTCAGGCTTGGATTATTGGCAACCGCATCATAGTATTGTGCCTCATAGAACATATCTAACCACTCACGATTGGTAGTAAGGGGCATCTGAATACCATTGATAGTTCTGCTGACAGAACCGTTATAAGAAATTTGCGCTTTGCCTTTCTTGCCACGTTTAGTGGTCACCAATACAACACCCGAAGCAGAACGGGCACCATAAATAGCAGCGGAAGCATCCTTCAATACAGAGATGTTTTCGATGTCACTTGCATCCATTGAGTTCAATTCATCCATTGAACCGGACATGCCATCAATGATAATAAGGGGTGAAGAGTTGCCGTTGATGGAGATGTCACCACGAATTTTCATGGCTGCTCCCTCGCTACCCGGACGAGAAGAACTACGGGTAATGGTTAAGCCCGGAATCTCACCTTGCAAGGCTACCGTAGCATTGGCAATACCTTTATTGGCGAAAGCTTCATCACCTTTAATCTGGCTGATAGCGGAAGTCAGAGATGCTTTCTTTTGTGCCCCATAACCGGTGACTACAACTTCATCCAACAGTTCTGAATCTTCCATCAATTTGACATTAATCGTAGTCTTTCCTGCAATGGGGATTTCCTGGGTTTTGTAACCTACAAAGGAAATAACTAATGTACCTTTTGCGTTATTCAGGACAAAATTGCCATCTATGTCGGTAATGACACCGTTCGTTGTACCTTTTATTGTTACGTTTGCACCAATAACGGGTTCACCTGTATTATCTATCACTTTACCGCGTATGGTTTGTCCATCTTGTTGTATTTCCTGCGTCACTTGTACTGCTGCATTGACATTATATACAGGAGATAATGTCGTCAGGCATAAAGCTGCGGCAAATATAAATTTCTTTCTCATGATATAAACATATTTACGTTTTAGTATTGGATTTATTATTCAGCACCATAAACATTGATTTCGGAAACCATTGCCTGAGCGCCTGTACCTTTATGTTCTGTTCCGAAATACACTTTTATGTATCTGGCAACCGGATTTGAATTTATACGGTATACTTGTGGATCATCAATACCCGGGTTGAAAGTAAAGGCACCGTGGTTGGTCCATGCCCAACTGTCGGGATTATCTTTGTTTGCTGCATCTTCGTCAGAACATGTATAGAATATCTGACCTTTCTGTCCTCTAGCATCGCCTTGACGCCGTGTCAGTTCGATGCTGCTGATGGTAACGTTCTTACCCATATCAACAATAAACCAGTGAGGATAACTGCTGGATTGTTTCCAAGAAGCGTGCCAATAGGTTTCTAAATTATCATCAAGCATTGCAATGACACGTCCCGCCGGTGATTTGCCACCACCTTCTCCGATTGTTTCTTGTGAGCTATAACCGATAGTACCGGCGTTTGAACCGTCGTTATAACCCGGGAATGACCAGTTAGCCTTGGATATTTTCACTACAGCTATAGGAGTAATTTTAAACTCTGTCGGTTCAGATGCATTTTCATCTGTGTCTTCGGTAGTTACATTTACAATACATTCTTCGCCAGATAAGAAATCATCTTTTCCGTAGGAAAGCTGGACAAATTGCTTGCTTTCGCTATTTCCGTTTACTTGGAATTTGAACGTACCTGTTTTTTTAGAATCACTTGCCGCGTAATAATTGAGGACAATATAAACCGGAGTATTATAGATGTTTTTCCAATTTACATATATTCCTCCAAGGTCGGGAGTTAAAGTAATAGTTTTAGCTACATCTGCAAATGCAGGTGTTTTGGGGGACGCAGATACTTCGACAGCTCCTTCATTGTTGCCCCTTACAGAACAAGAAAATAGAGAGAAAGAAACTGCATTGGTATTGCCAAAACCACTGATAGTGGTTTGTGCCACTCCACTGTCATTCGCTTTTTCTTTAGAAATGAGTTTATACTTTTTTACTCCTTTCGTATTTGTGTATTCAATTTTGGTGTACATGAAACTTTCATCGGTGGGGTTAGTCCAAGTCAGATATACTTCACCGGGACCGGATTCTGTGGTTACATTCGTTACCTTGGCCGGTGCCTTGTCATTGAGTTTTATTCGTCCTTCTCCATCATCGTTACATGAGTTGAAAATGACAGACAGAGAACACAAAATCACCGCAGAGAAGCAGGCTCTCTTGAGCGGGAACTTTAGCAAATCTTTCTTCATAAACTGTAAATTTAAAATTAACACTATTATTATAAATCTAATTAGATGCATTGTCTGATGAAATCGCGTACTACCTTACGGCTGACAAACAGATGGTTTTCGACCGTACGAGGAGATATGCTGAGTTCGGAGGAAATTTCGGAGATGGACTTATCTTCGAAGCGGTTCATGGTATAAACCTTTCTGCGTTGGTCGGATAGCATCTCTAATTTGTGTTTCTCTAAGAGAGAAAGTTCTTTTGCTATAATGAGACTTTCCGTCTCATTTGTATAAGTTATAGAATGGTCATATATATAAGAGGTGATTTCCTGCTTCTTATAATAGCGGCGCAGATAATCGTTCAGCAAATTACGGGCGATGGTGAAAATGAAATATTTCACAGTGTCGGGACGAAGCATTTGTTTATAGTCTATAAGACGTAGAAATACATCCTGGGATAAGTCCCTTGCTGTTTCCCAATTATTAATTCTATAATTAATATAAGAACATACTGATGAGTAGTATTCTTTATAAGAATCGCTAATGAGGCAGGGTGTTGTTGCTTTTAAGTCTTCCATGCTTTCGATTTTTGGTTTTACAATTTGCTGTTTATAGAACCTTTCTTTGTCAAGAAGTTCAATGCAAAAATAAGTAGTAAGAAACAGACTGAAAACGAAAAAAGCATGGAAGGTGTATCAAACTTATGAAAGATACTATTAATATTGAACTGCTCTGATTATCAAAAGAATAAGGCGGTGTCACAAATGAGTGATACCGCCGGTAATGTAGGAAATGGGTTATTCTTTGTCGAATTGCTGGATATATTCGTTGGGGGTAGTGCCTGTAAACTTCTTGAAAGCTCGGAAAAATGATGCTTTTGATTTAAAACCACATTTTTCGGCCAATGTAACCAGAGTATATTTTTTATGTTTGCCTTCGCTGACCGACTGCTTGAATTGCTCAACACGGTAGCTGTTGACAAAATCGTAATATCCCATTTTGAGATAATGGGTGAATATAGCGGAAAGGAGATAGGTGGGGTAACCAATAGCAGCCGCCACTTCTGATTGTTTCAGGTCTACATTCAGGTAGGCTTGTTGTTCCTGCATATATTTCTTTAGTGCATCAATTACTTCGCTGGCTTCTTCTTCACTTAGCTTCACATAGCTTTCCGTAGGCTGTACGGTGACTTTTACTTCCGGCTGAATTTCTTCCGGTGATGCGTTTGGAAGAACCACTTCTGTTGATGCAGTTTTCTTTCTGTTAAAAAACAAGATGAATGATACGATTACTACTATTATTGTAATGATAGTATAAATCATCCAGAAATAATTAACCTTAATTTCAAATGAAATCTGAGCAGTTGAATCAGAGTCCAAAAACTTACGAATCTGAAAGACATATTTTCCGGCAGGTAAGTCAAAATAGGAAACTTTATCTTCATTGGCTAATATTATCCATGTGGAATCTTTGCCTTGAAGCATATATTCATACTTAAGTAATTCAGGTTTTTCATATCCTAAAGAGGAGAACCGGAAAGTAATAGTATTCTCATTCGAGTTTAAATATAGAGTAGAATCCTGTTTTAGTTTATAATCGTCAGCATACAGGTTCCCATTCACTTGCATTTCTGTGATTTGTATGGGCGAGGGAGTAAACTCTACTTGAGGGTTTACTCTGAACAATCCTTTCGTGCCACATATCCATAACATACCGTTTTCATCTTTTAGAATGGGGGGACCGGCGTTGGTGTTCAAATCATTAATGGAAGGAAAGAATGTATAGTGTTCCAGTCTCTCATCACTTCGTAACACTCCGTCCCATTGCCCTAACCAATAAAATCCCTGATCGTCTTGTATAAGATTGGGGCAAAGAAGTGGGAGGTAATGAAAATTATTCAATGATTTATCGGACACCAGCAAACGATAGCTTAGCAGACAAAAGAAGAGTGTTCCATCTCTCCCTTCATGGATGTATCGGATTACCTCTTTACAGTATATATCCGGTAACATATCTTGACTGCATTTTCCCGTATGTTTGTCAAAAATAGCCAAACCTTTGTCGGTGCCTACCCAAAAGCGATTGCTCGAATCTAAATAGATGCCATATACGATGTTGCCTGGCATATTGCTGTTTGAGGCATTGTATTCCCGGATTGTTTGAGTCTGCTTATCGTATGAATAAAGACCGTCGGAAGTTGCTAACCATAATTTTTTTTCTTCATCTTCTAAAAACATAAAAATGTCATTCGATACACAGGCATGAGTCAGAGGTGTTTCTTTAAAAGTACCGGTTCGGGGGTAGAAAGTAGCCAAACCACCTCCGCAGGTCCCTATTAATATATCTCCTTCATATTCATAAAAAGAGAATATCAGGTTGGAACGTAAATTCCCGGTGTTGTCATTCCTAACATTTATGTATTGTATTTTTCCGGTTGCTTCGTGTACATAATAAAATCCTTCTCGCGTACCGATGAAGCTATATTCTTTTGTGGGGAGATAACTACGGACAGCAATATCTTTGGTCTTGAAAATTCCTTTATCATATCGTTTGAAAGATTCATTCTTCTTTCTCAGTAGATTCATTCCTAAATAATATCCTGTTCCGCACCATACATTACCTTGTGAAAGTAAGATGGAGGATATATTGTTGGATAAAAGGTCCTGTCCGGTTTCTGTGCCGCAGGTAGCAGAATAGATGGTCTTTCCTTCGGGTAATGATAGGAGATAAATACCTTGTCCGTTGGTGGCAACTCCTAAAATCTCTTTTTCATGAACCAGATCAGAGATAGGGACGTTTGCTTCATTCCAGTAAGGGGCAAAACTTTGCCGAAGCAAATCAAAAGTTATTATATTTCCTTTTTCAGTGCCGATATATAATGTATCGTTTACTTTCACAAGGCATTTCAAAGCTCCGCATGAAGGTAGCGTACATTTATATTGTTTGAGTGCACCGGATTTGGCGTCACAAATAACAACGCCATTGGGAGTTAGCAGCCAGACGGAAGTGTGGTTATATACTGCAATATCCAGAATACGGTTGTTGACAGAGAGAATATTTTTTTCATCGATGATGATATGCCGGAGCTGCTTTCCGTCATAAATATAGAGTCCGTTTACTGTTCCGATATAAAGTCTGTTTTCTTCATCTTTTTCCAAAGCCTGGACTGAAAAATTAATTTCTTCGGGAAATACCCGTTCCAATGTACGCTTTTCATGGTTTATGTGGAAAAGGCCTTGAATGTTACCTACCCAGAAGTCGTGCTTTTGGTATTCTATCAATGTGTTGACTAGAAAAGAGGCAGGAGTTATTCCTACTTGTTTCTCTGTGAAGTGGTATACTGAAGTATATTTTCCATTTATTCGTTCTACACTGCCTCCCGTACCTACCCAGATAAAACCGTCAGAATCTTTATAAATGCAATTGACACGATTGTCCTCGAATTTGCAATTCTCTTCTTCGTTTCCTATTGAATAGATAATATAGTCATTGTCGGAAGCAAAGATATTAAATGCCCCGATAAAAAGTATTATGAGAATTAATATGTGTTTTCCTAAAGACATAAGCATTTTTTCTTTATACTATGCAAATTTAGGAAAAAATGTCGTCTTTTAGTATTACTTGAATGAAAATGTAAAATGAGATCCTGTAAGTTGAGAGAATTTATTCTTTATTTCTTATAGAATCTCATTGGTTTTGTTTAACTGTCAACCTTTGCTTTTATTCACGATACAGCATCAGCGTTCCCCAACCTAGTTGGTCGAAAGCACCACTGTTGGTGCCGTAACGGTTCCCACCGTCCACACCACCTTCGGGGCGCATCTTGTCGGCGGCCATCTTGGCGTATTTATAGCCACTGCCCAGTTTCTTCACCTTAGCATAGTGATTGTAGAGAATTTCCCATCCCGGACGCAGGTTACCACGACCGTTGTCGTCAGCTACGGCGGTATGTATAGTACCGTGATTCTTATCGGCGCAGCTGCAATCAATGCAATATTCATAGCGGTTGAACGGCATCTGTTCTTTAGTTGCCAACCAGGAACCGGCGGCGTTCAGCTGGTCTGAACCGTTGCGCAGATTGAAGAGAGCTGTATACTCACCCATTTTCATTATTGCATTGTTTTTTGCGGCAAAGAAGTCGAGTTGAGTCACTGTTGGATTGCACTGGAAGAGGGTGTAGGCCATTTGACACAGATTAGCTGTTACAGCTACCGACATCATGGCGTGTCCTTGGTCGCGACCGCTTTCCTGGTTTTGGGCTATTTCTTCTCCACTTCCCAACGGATCGGTGAAAGTGCCTTGAATGAGTTTGCCGATGTAGCCGTTGCCTGCTCCATTGTAGAAGTAGTTTACTATATAATTTACCATTTCGTCGTCTTCATTCAGGATACCGATGGCAAGGTACGAACACATATTCACTAAATCCCAGTTAGACCAGTAGTGATCGCTGCAAGTACCTTGATGACGTTTCATGAAGTCCAGGTTTTTAGGAGCAAAAACATCTTTCATCCATTTCTTGAAGGTGGTCAAATCGTTGGCTGCCCAACCTGCATAAGTTTGCATGATTTCACCTGCATTCGCGAAAGTATAACCTTGTGCACCTGCGGCAAGCATGTGATTGGAATCGTTTGAGGTTACTTCCTTGCACACCTTTGCCCAAGCATTCATAATTTTGATGGAAGCATCGGCATATTTCGTATCGCCTGTCAGCTTCCATAACAATGATAGTTGGTAGGCAGCGGCGGCATCGCGCATTGCGTTGCTGTAGTTCTCATTCGTTCCCGTTCCTGTAGCATCACCACGTACTATCTTTTCGGTAGGCGTAGGAGTATAGGTAACATTTGTAAATTGGCTGCTCTTCAGCAGATTGAATTCATCCTTTACTGCCTGCGGTGCGCTTCCGTTATCGAGCATCGTCTTCACACGTGTAAAGTCGGCCTCGTTGAACATGGCGCAAGGGTGAGTGTAGGTGTATTTGGCAACCACTTCTTCATAAGGCATCTCCCAACTGTCGATGTCTGTTGTTCCGTCCTCGATTTCACTGGAACAGGCTGTGAAGCCTGTTACCAGTGAGAGACCTAATGCAAATATCAAATTCTTTTTCATTGTGAGTATTCTTTAGAGTTGTATTTTAGTTTCCGGTTGCTATCTCCGCTTCTGCAAATGCTTTCGCTTCGGCTATGCTCTTGAATGTACGAATCCAGTAAACCGTATATTGGCCGGTAGGCAGGTTCTCATTATAAATGTCCGCAACCTTGATTTGGAAAGTATTGGCTTCTACCACACCATTGCCTAATGCTGCATTGATAGACGGTACATCATAATATATCAGATTCGTACCATCACTCAGAAGTTCTCCGACATGGGCTCTACCGGCATTTCCGGACTTAGTTACCATGTCCAGTGTGTATGCACCACCTTGTCCGATTCCTTTTCCGCCAACTGGCAATGTGGAACGCATGGCAAGTACCGGATAGTTGGAGAAATCAAGGTTGATGGGGACATTTCTGAAACTCAAGTCCGCACGTCTCATGGTAGCGTTTTGAGCACCGGCTGTAACCACCATTTTACCGTCTTCTATCACATAGCTCGAATAAGCCTGTCCAATTTTCCAACCGTCGAACCCATTCTGACCATCCCAGATCACCCAACCGCTGTCAACGGTTACAGATACGGAAGCCGTCTGACCTGTTGCCTTGCAAGTAGCCGTAATAGTGGCGGTTCCGAAGCCCTTCGGTGTTACAACACCCAAATCTACCGTAGCAATGTTTTCGTCACTTGAAGTCCAGTCTACTGAACCTGTGGTAGCGTTGGCGGGTGTGTAAGCAATATCCAGCTGAACTGGGCCACGAGAGATACAAAGCGGTTCTGTCAAAGCAGAGATAGAGACGCTTTCTACCGGAATGTACTCTTTGATATTCAGCTCATAAGAAGCAGATACACCACTACGGTCGTGTGTGTAAGCTGTAATGATTGCCTTGCCCGGTGTCAGGCAGTTTACCAGGCCATTTTCTGATACTGTAGCGATGCTTGGGTTACTGCTTGCCCATGTCAAATAAGAATAGGTGTGATTGGCCGGAAGGATGGATGCTTCCAACTGAATCCGGTCTGTTTCATAAATGTCTTCTCCCTCTTTCGGATTGACCAACGTCATATCGGTAGCCTTTATGATTTCGGGTATTACATTGACCGTTACTGAGGCTGATGGACCAAAACCTATGGCGGGAGTCACACTAATGATGGCTGTACCTTCGGCTATACCGGTAATAGTACCTTGCTGCGAAACTTTGGCAACAGTTTCGTCGGTTGACTTCCAGATAATGGAACGATCTTCCAGTTCTTCGGGAGCATCAATCGCAAAAACAATGGTAGAGTCCATGCCAATGGCAAGCGGCAGGTTCTCACTTACCTTGAATGTGATGCCGTTGATCAGTTTGGCTTCGGGCATGGCAGGAGTAAATTCTTGATCCTTATCACATGCAGTCAGAGCCATGCAGGCCGCCAGCATCCCGATGGATGCCCGGCTCAAGCCTTGATATATAGAATTTCTATTCTTCATGTTGTTATCTTCTTTTTATGAATGAAAAACATTGATTTATTCTCCCCAACCCGGGTTCTGTTTCAGGTTCGGGTTCAACTGCAACTGGTCGGTAGGTAATGGGTAAAGATAGTGTTTATCTTCCCATTTACGTCCTGACTCCAGAATGATGAAACCGTTGCTGTTCCTTTCATTGGTAACGCCCGGCCATTTGTTCTGGAACTCTGTACCTGTCCATCTGATACCCAGGAAGTCCTGTGGCATTTCTGTTTCAGCTGTCTTCCAACGCTTCAGGTCGTCTATACGGAAACCTTCGTTGAACAATTCAATGGTACGTTCACGGCGAATTTCAGTTCTCATATCCAGATCGTGAGTTGTAGCAAATGCATTGGTCAGCTTGGGCATTTTGGTATTGATGCGGCAACGGACCAAGTTGAGAGAGAGGTTCAGGTCTTCGTCAGAGATCTTTTCATCCCGTTCAAATACGGCTTCGGCATAGTTCAGCAGAACTTCTGCGTAGCGGATGATGGGGTAGTCGTAGCTTTCGTAGGTGTCATTCACATAGCGTTCACAAGCCCATTTCTGGTTGTTGTAACCGCTTCCGCTGGTAGGCACCAAGCCTTTGATGGAAGCAGAAGCGCGGTCGACAGCATCGCCTGTCCAGTTGACACGTGAGTTCAGGTTACTCCAAAAATATTCATAAGGTTTGCAGAGGGTATAAACCATACGGTTATCCCTGTTCAGATATTCGTCCAATATCTTTTGGTCTCCTTTATATACTTCGGATTTCTCGATGGGAAGTCCGTCCTGGCAGAGATACATTGCCGCAAACTTATGAGAGATCATTTGTGCATTTGCCAAACATTCTTTGGTGATATTGGAACCGATGGGAGCTAATGCTTCGTCGTGACGGCGGGAGAAGATGTATTCTGTATTGGCGCTTTTCTGCAATCCGGCAGGGTTACACTTTGTATCTTCCAGGATAAACATATACTTCTGTGCACTGTCACCCAGAATGGCAGGTGCAAACAATGAGAAGTTTTTAGTGTTGATCACTTCCTTTGCTGCATTTGCCGCAATGTCCAACAAGTCTTTACCACGAGCTGTGTTACCACGGAACTTCTGCCATGTTCCTTCGTAGAGTGCTACACGGGAAAGCATTGCCCAGGCGCCTTCGCGACCTACACGTCCTTTTTCAACAGTAGAAGTGACGGGAAGTAATTCGGCGGCATCTTTTAAATCCTGAATGATGAGGTCGGCTACTTCGCTGCGGTCGTTGCGTGCTGCTTGCATTTCGGGAGCAGTAACATCAATCGGTGTAGTGACTACTATGACATTTCCAAAAAGCTGCAACAGGTCAAAGTAGCAGTAAGCGCGGAAAAACTTGGCTTCACCGATATATTGTGCGATGTCACTCTGATTTGCAAAACTCTCTGCTTTCTGTAAGAGGATATTTGTACGACGAATGCGATTGTAAGCATCGGTGTAGTTGCCGTCGGAAGCCGGTATGCTGTTGGTTCCGTTAGCAAATACATTCTTACTGCCTTTATCCATGATAAGGTCGGAACGCTTATCGGAGTGGGGAGCATCGTAGACGCTGTTTTTGAAATCGCGTGTCCAGCCATAGAACTGATTGGAGAACAACTTGAAGTCTGTAGCAGTCTGCCAATAGTTACCATCGGCAATCTGGTCTTTCGGATCCAGGTCGAGACAGGAATGTAGCATACATCCTATTGCCAGTATCAAGATAGATTTGATTGTATATTTTTTCATATTTGTCTTCAATTAAAAGGTTAAATTCAATCCAAAAGTTACAGTGCGCAGGAAAGGATATCGCTTGGAGTTGTCCACTTTACGGTTCGCTTCCGGATCCCATCCATCGTTAATTTTGCTGTGTTCCCACAGGTCGCTGCCCGTAACGTATACACGTGCCTTGCTCAGTATTTTTGTCTTGGCAAGCAGGGAAGCCGGAAGTGAATAACCCAGAGTTACATTCTTCAAACGCAAATATGCTCCGTCTTCTACCGACCATGAAGAACATTGGTAGTTGTAGTTGTTAAGTTCAGACTGGTTGGTCAGTGCAGGGAAGAATGCGCCCGGATTATCCGGAGACCATGTGTTGCCTATGTGCTGGTCGCTCGTGTTCAGATAAACGGCACGCATGGGAATTCTCCATGTACTTTCCTCACGCCAGATAGTACGTTTGCCTGCTCCCTGGAAAACGATGGCAAGGTCAAAACCATTCCACTCCAGACCTGCATTGATGGAGAATTGTACTTTAGGATCGTCTGTACCCAGATATACAAAATCTTCTTCTGTCAGTTTACCATCCTTGTTCACGTCTTCAAACATGTTATCGCCGAGGCGCAGATTGTTGAGTGTTCCGATGGTGCTGGTATTCTTGTATTTATCCACATACTTTTTCAGTTGCTCTTCCGTCTGGATCTTACCGCAGTAACGGAGGCCGAATACAGAGTTCAGGGGATATCCTTCACGGTCGGAGCGTACGCCTGCTTTGATGGCTCCACTGCCACCGTTATCTACTAACTCATTGGTGGTGTAGGTAAATGTACCGCCGATGTGATAGTTTACTTTGCCAATCTTATCGGACCAGTTAATCATACCTTCCCAGCCATGTGCCTTGAATGCACCATAGTTTGCCGTAGGAGCTTTGTCACCCAGAATGCCCGGATAAATCACGTCAATCAACATATTGTCACTCTTCTTCCAGAAGATTTCTGCCGTACCTGTCAGGCGGTTACGTAAGAATCCAAAATCAAGACCAAGATTGTAGTTATGGATGCGTTCCCAGGTACGGTCGGTACTCGGCAACTTACCGTTAGTGTCTACATAAGAGATTTTTCCATTACCTATCAACGCACCGCCGCTGGGGGTGAAGTTGTATAACTGTGCACCATCATAGCGGTCAACGCCACTCTGATTACCTACGCTACCGTAAGAAGCTCTTAGCTTCAATTCGTCTACAAACGTCAGATTCTTCATGAATGCTTCTTCCGAAATTCTCCATCCGGCAGAGGTACCCCAGTAGAACACCCAACGGTTTTCGGGTTGGAACTTGGAAGAGCCGTCATAGCGTCCTTGTGCTTCCAACATATATTTAGAACGGTAATTGTAGTTGATACGACCGAAATAAGACATCACGGCTTCTTGCCATTTGTTTGATTTGTCGTCGCCGTTCTTCAGGTAAACCACGTCTTTGGTACTGTTGGGAATTTCCAGGGAAGGCAGTATACCTTCTGTATAGAGGAAAGTGCCTTCATACTCTTTCAAGTTATATTGTGAACCTACCATCACCTTTACATCGTGAACATCGGCAAAGATGTGAGACCAGTCGAGGTGCCCGGACAATGAGTAAAAGTCAGTACGTGAATTGGACTTGGAATACGAGCTCTTGTCCTCTGTAGGATTGCTGCGAACTACACGGTCGCCTGCATAGTTGTACCAGTCAATGGCTTTGCTTTGTTTATCACGAATAGCCGTCGATGTATTGTAACCGGCCGTAACAGAAGCTGTCAGGTTCTTCAGGATGGAATATCTGAATGTTTCGCTGATGTTGATGGCAGATACTTTCAACTTGTTGTCGCCGCCCAATTCACAATACCAGTTGGGAGCGCCCCAAGTTCCCCATGCGTATGGTTTGCCGTTGGCGGTAGCCGACGGGAATCCCGGTTGCTGCGAGTTGGTGGTCAGTGCCGAACCGATCTGTGTGGGTGCCACCTGATCCTGGCGGTTATAGGCAATTACCGATTCAATAGAAGCACGGTCAGACAGTTTAAAGGTATTTGTCAGACGCAGGTTGTAACGGTTGTTATTGTTATTACCCCACTTCAAGTTGCTGTCATCATACATGTAACCTAAAGATAAACGGTATTTCGAGGCATCCGTACCACCGGAAATGGCAAGTTCGTGTTGGGTCGAAGCTGCCGTTCCCCACATGATGTCCTGCCAGTCGGTATCGAAGAATACAAAGTCAGCTACATCGGTAAAAGCATTTCCAAACGGGTTCGTGCTATGGTCAAGATTGATGTACTGATTCTTATATGCCAACGCCAGTTTTGCATAACGCATCCAGGTATCATCGTCACCGTAACCGTCGTTGGTACGTGCATCTATTACAGAGGAAGCCCATTGTTCCAGGCTCATCAGATGAGGAGACAGACCGATGAACTTGCTTGTCACCGAACCGCTGTAGTCCACTTGCACTTTCCCTGCCTGTGCTTTCTTGGTAGTGACCAATACCACACCACCGGCAGCCTTACTACCGTAGATGGAAGCCGAAGCATCTTTCAGGAAGTTGATTGATTCGATATCGGAAGGATTCAACAGACGCAATTCGTTTACGCTTTCATATTCCACACCGTCGATAATGACTAACGGACTGGTCGTATTTTTTGAGACTGCACCGCGCAGACTCATGTTCCAGCTTTCATCGCCCGGAGCCGTAGAATTACGTGTAATAATGACACCGGGAACCTGGCCTTGTAATGCTTGTACAGGACTGGACATGGTTCCTTTATTCTCTAACATCTTCTGGTTCACCACTGTTACCGAACCGGTCATTGTAGCTTTCTTTTGTGTACCGTAGCCCACAACCACCACTTCGTCCAGCATTTCCGAATCTTCTTTCAGAACCACTTTCAGGTTAGTCTCATTTCCTTTTACCACAATCTCCTGTGATTTATAGCCTATAAATGAAACCACTAAAGTTCCTTTCGCATTACTCAGACTGAAGTTACCGTCAATATCAGTAATGCAACCATTCGTGGTACCTTTCACCATGATATTAGCACCGATAATGGGTTCACCGGCAGCATCTGCTACGGTACCTCTTACTGTACCAGTCTGCGCAACAGCCTGCACTTCATTAACATTGGCAACAGCCTGCTGCGGGCTACCTACACAGAGTGCAGATACCATTGCCGCTGAGAACAGAATTCTTTTCGATGAGAATTTTAGAAATTCATTCCTCATAATTTATAAATTTAAAATTAACACTATTATTTCGATTATAATCTAATTAGATGCACTGCTTGATGTATTCACGTATTTCCTTGCGGCTGATGAACAAATGGTTTTCAACCGTGCGGCGTGAGAGTTGCAGACTTGCGGAAATCTCTGATGCCGACTTGTTTTCATAGCGGCTCATGACGTAAATCTTCCTGCGTTGTAGCGGAAGGGTGTGTAACTTCTGTTTTTCACAAGCCAGCAGGTCGTTGGCGATAATCTGGTTTTCCGTTTCGTTGGTGTAGGTCACGGTGTGCTCGTATATATAAGAAGTCACTTCCTGCTTCTTATAGTGACGGCGCAGATAATCGTTCACCAGATTGCGGGCTATGGTGTAGATGAAAAACTTCACGGTATCCGGGCGAAGCATTTGCTTATAATCCATGAGACGTAGAAATACATCCTGGGCTAAGTCTTCGGCATCGTCCTTACTGTTGATTCTATAATATATATAGAAGCAGACTGAACGATGATAACTCATATAAGAGTCAGCTATTAATTGAACGGATTTCATCTTTTTGTTTTCCATGTTTCAGACTTTGGTTACGTTTTACGTTAGCTTTACGATTGCAAATATAAAAGGTAAAAACAGGAAAACAATCTTTTGCAGGGCTTAACAAATCTCATCTCATTACATTGGACTAAAAATAAATTAAGTCGCTAATATATAGTGACTTAATAATTTGAGACTGGCTGTGTCAAATAATAATTTGAGACTCTGAGGGAATATTTGGTGGTGTATAATTAATCAAGAAGCCACTTCCACAGGGGAAGTATTTCAATGGAGAGTCCGCCTTCTTCAATAAGGGAATCTTCTTCCCATGTGATGATTTGTAGTTTGTCGAGTGGATATACTTGCGATAGTTTCAGTAGTGCTTTGATTTCACGCTCACGGGTATCACTTTGCGATAACGCATAGGAAACCTGTATGGCTGTTCTAGCCTCGGGAACATAAAAGTCTACTTCTATATTCTTATTATAGTAGTATAAACCGTCACCATATTTTTTCTTTAAGGTGATAGCTACTTGATTCTCCAGTAATTTACTTTCGGGTTCGATAATAAAAGTGTTTAGTAAACCATTGTCAAAAAAGTATCTCTTTTTAATACTTTCCTTTTCACTCAGCTTATCGGAGTAGTTGGAAATGCTGAAAATCAGGTAAGCGTCATTCAGGTATTGCAGATAATCCACAAGTGTATTGTGTGAGAGTGAACAACCTGCCGACTTGATGACTCCCAGGATGCGTGCCAATGCCAAAGGCTGCATGACGCTTTCTGCCAGCTTCTTCACTATCAGGCGGATGGCATTTTCGTTTCGTATATCATTTCTGGAAATCACATCTCCCAAAAGAATCTTTTGGAACAGGGAGTTCAGCCAGGAGCGCTTATCTCTGAGTGGGAATGTCTCGGCAAATCCGCCGAAATAGAAATAGGGTTGAAACAGTTTTACCAGATTTGTCTTTACTGAAATATCATATTCCCAATTACGTGGCAGAGCGAACCGGTGGTATTGAAGATATTCGGGAAAGGAAAAAGGAAATATTTCCATGGCAATATATCTTCCCCCGAGCGTTGTATATATCTCCTTGCTTAACATTTGAGCATTGCTACCGGTTATGAATACTTTATATTGGGAGTCTGCCAGCCGACGGGCGAATTTCTCCCAACCTACCACATTCTGAATTTCATCCAAATATATCAAAGGCTTGTTGCCATACATCTCATGATAGGCTTCCAATATCAGGTTAAGCTCTTCTGAGCGTATAGAGGCTATCCGCTCATCTTCGAAATTGATGTAAAGGATGTCCTCGATTTGCGCTTTTCCTTCTGCAAGTAAACTTTGTATGTGCTGGAACATAAGATAGGACTTTCCGGCACGCCGTAACCCTACGAATACGTAGTTACATGTATCCTCCAGTTCTAATTTTCTGGGCATGAGTTCCATTTGCGGAATCTCATGTTGCTTCTCTATTATCAAGCTTTTGATGACTCTTTTTTCCATGATTCCTTAGTTTACTGCAACAAAAATAGCAA
Source organism: Bacteroides sp. AM16-24 (assembly GCF_003471885.1). Classification (NCBI taxonomy): domain Bacteria; kingdom Pseudomonadati; phylum Bacteroidota; class Bacteroidia; order Bacteroidales; family Bacteroidaceae; genus Bacteroides; species Bacteroides sp. AM16-24. The sequence goes on along the minus strand of NZ_QRKI01000005.1, from coordinate 17,141 downwards.
TTATCTTTCAATATATTGAAAGATAATTGCTAAAAAACATTCAATGTACTTTAATTAGTGGCTTATTCGTTGTTCTTTCCGATGCTTCGGATATACTCATTGGGAGTGATGCCTGTAGTTTTCTTGAAATACCGGAAGAAGGAGGCGCGTGAACTGAAGCCGCATAATTCGGCAAGGGCACTCAGAGTATATTTGGAATACTCGTCTTCATTGATGAGGCGCTTGAATTCTTCAATACGATAATCGTTGATGTAATCGTAGTAATTCCGGTTCAGGTGTTGATTGAACAGGTAAGACAGGGTGTGAGCCGAGCGGCCGAGCATGGTTGCCAGGTCGGCTATTTTAAGTTCCGGATTGGTGTAAGGCTTCTCGCGGAGCATCAGTGCTTCCAGTTTCTCAGTCAGGTGCTTGCACTCTTCGGTACTGATTTTATTGGTCTTGTATTTGGCTTCCGCGGTTTTCTCCTGCTTCTCGATTTCCTTGGCCTCTTCGCGTACCAGAGCTTGGGGCTGAACGGCTTTTGCCTGTTTCTCTTTCCTCTTCCGTTGGAAATAGACATAGCCCAGGAAAGCGGCGGCTATAGCAATGGCTATGATGCTCCATGTTTCTATCGGGTAGGGGATTTGAACGGCTATGCACGCCATCGAGTCGGGATTTCCTATATGGCGGATTTTGAATACATACTTTCCAGCCGGAAGGTCGTAGTAAGTGATATCCGATTTTCCGGTGAGAATCTGCCATTCGTCGTCTTCTCCTTCCAGTTTGTATTCATACGTCATGTATGCGGGTTCGGTATAAGTGAAGCCCGAGAAATAAAAGGTCAGGTTGTTTTGAGAGGACTCAAGCTCTATTTCCGGTATTCCGTTGTTTCCGGTTACGGGGCGGACGGACTTTTTGCCATTGACATAGACATCAGTGATTACCGGTGGATAATTATAGCTTTTCATCCGGTTGTTTTGTTTGAAGTCCATGCAGATCAATCCTTTTGAATTTCCCATCCAGAGGATGCCTTTTTTGTCCTGTATGGGCGGGCACAGGGTGAAGATGGAACTGGGGATGCCGTCTATAAAGTTGTAAGGGATAAAGGTTTCTTTCTTATCATATCGGTACAGCCCATTGTTGGTGCCTATCCAGAGCCAATGTTCTTCATCTTCCAATATGAACATGCCGTCCTTGCCCTCCAGCAGTGTGTGGGGCTGCAATCTCCTGAAACGGCTCATGGAAAGGTCGGAGATGAACATGCTGCCTTTATCCGGCAAGAAGTAGAGGTCGTGCCCGGAGTCTTCGTATATCACTCTGATTTTCTCTTTATGTATGAAGCCTTCCGGGAAAACATCGGTTTTCAGACTTTCGGATGAAGGATCCCAGATGCACATGCCGTTTTCGGTGCATATCCATCCTTTACGGGTAGAGTCGAAGTATATTTCGTAGACGTTGCCTTCCGGCAGTTTGGAGTTGGAGCTGGTGTAGTGCTTCACTTGCTTTCCGTCCTTATAGCAATATAGCCCCATGGACGTACCTATCCATAGATTATCCTTGCTGTCGGACTTGATGCAGAAGATTTGTCCACGCATGAAGGGCTGTGACTCGTCCGGTTCAAAATCATGGATGCTCTGGTCGGAAGGATTGAATATATACATGCCGCCGCCATAAGTCCCGATGTAATATTTATCCTGGAACTTATAGATGCAGAATATCATGCTGGAACGCAGTTCGGGTGTCTTGAAATTCTTGAAAATCCCTTTGTCCTCATTGATATAGAATAAACCGTCGCGGGAGCCTATCAGTTTTTCACTCTCCGTGATCGCTATGCTGCGGACGGGCATATCTTTTGAGTCGAAATGAGGCGGATAACTGTAAGTGGAGAAAAGCCCGCTTTGATATAGGCTGTAGTCCAGTCCAAACTGATAGAAGCCTATCCAGATAAGTCCGTCGCGGTCCACCAACAGGGAATATACGGAATTTGAGCGGATACTTTCATCCTGCCCCGGTTCGTGGCGGAAGGAGCGTATAGACTTCATCTTCCGGGTGGAGACGAAATGTACTCCGTTTCCGTCGGTGCCTATATACAAAACATCTTCTCCGTCGCTGGACAGGGAAGATATGACATTGCACCCTACGTCGATGAAGTGACTGAATTGGTGAGTCCGGGTATTGAAACAGATGATGCCTTGCCCCATGGTGCCCAGGTAGAGCATGGTGCCGATGCGGGTGACATTGTTGTAGGAACAGAGATGCTTGTCTTCTACAATGTAGTGATAAGGGGTGATTTTCCTGTCGGTCAGCGACAGGGCATAGAGTCCTTCGTTGGTGACCATCCACAAGGTGTTGTCTTCGCCGAGACTCAGGCCTGTGATGATGTTGGATGCGGAAAGGACATTAGGGTCTATCAGTATTTGTTCCAGATTTCCGTTCTCGTAGATGAAGAGGCCCGCTTCGCTGCCGATGTAGAGGGCGCCCCGGCTGTCGGGCAACAGGCTGCGGACACCATATCGCAAAGTTTCTGCGGCAATGGGTTCCAGTATGTCTTTTTCATTGTTCACCCGCCAAAGTCCCATACCGTTGCCCATCCATATCTGATTTCCTGCGGTTTCGGCTATGGCATTCACCCGCTTTATTTTTTCGTTGGCTCCGGTGATGAGGAAATGTTTCAGGTAAGTGCCGTCGAAACGTTCCAGGGAATTTCCGGTGCCTATCCAAACGTAACCGATGGAATCCTTATACAATGCGTTGACCACCAGGTCGGACAGTCCTTCGGTGACGGATAATCCCCGGAAAACGTAGGAGTGGGAATAGCCCGGCAAGAAGCCAAACAGCAAGAATAACAGGAGGATATATCTTAAAATGTTTTTCACTGTATGGGACATTTGTTTTTATATATTCGTTTCAGCACAGCAAATATACGCAAAAAAGAATAAAAAGCATTGGAGTTGATGGAAATGATGATTTGACGACTATTTTTCAGCATTGTATAAAGTTGTTTACAAGGGAGGTTTCCTTGAGAAACAGCCGTTACTTTAACCCTATTCAGTCGTTACCTCATTCCCATTCAGTCGTTACTTCATCCTTATTCAGTCGTTACCTTATTATGGGTCATTTTACGTTATTGATAATCAGATAGTTGTAAAATGACCCGTGGCGTTAATTTATCTCAACAAAACGACTGAAAATGTATTGCCTATTTCAACTTTGTTGCTTCTGAAACAGCTTTCAGCCTATATGTTTTCTTGTTTAGGCTGACGGTGCAGTCGGCAGATGCTGTATAGTGCCAGGTTCCGTTTTTATATTCCAGTAGTACATTGGCGGGAGTTGCCGACTTGATGATTATGTTAGGAGTACTCAACAAGGTACCGTTGCCCAAGAACAGCGTGCAGTCATTTCCTTGTTTGTTGCCCCATAACGCATAAGTGGCTTGTGCGCTCATGTTTCCGCTGCTGCATGTTTCTTCCGGGCGGTCAGAAGAAAGGATATAGTCGGTACGTCCGTCTTTTTGTCTGACGCATACGCTGACGGCACTATTCTTATTTTTGCTGTTTACTTCGGGGAAGCTGACTTCGGAAATGCAGCCGGGTTCTTTCTGTGACGAGGGCTCGTAGACGGCTACGAACGGACGGTTCCAGGCTTCTCCTTTCTGTCGGGCTACGAAGGTCAGTGTGGGTTGCTCTCTGATGTTATAAGGCATACCCGGAGTGCGGCTCAAGCCTTCCGTCATGGGCGACAGGGCGGTGAAGACTTCCCGTTCGGCCTCTCCCTTCATCCAGAGATTCATGGAGATGTCATCGTTGTCGGGCATGTCGATGGTGAATGTGGCTTTGATGTCTTTATCGGTGGCGGCCGATTTCTTATCATATATATAAGAATAGGCATACAGGTGGGCACCGGCAAAGGCTAACTCTTCCGTGGGTTGCAGGTTCAGGTCCGAGCCGTCGGCGGCGGTCAGGGTTAATGTCTGTCCCAGGTTATGGTAGAAGTAATCGTGCATCTTGTCACCGCCTTGCTCTTTACGGCTGCGGAAGATGTCTACGTAATATCCGGTTTCGGGGCCGGTGGTGACGATACCCATCAGGCGGGTCTGGTCGGCGCGGCTTTCGGGTTCGCGGAAGTAGACATCACTGTAAGTGATGGGTGTGAATGCGCTGCCCGGTTTGGCGGGGGCGGGGAAGCTGGATTTCAGGTCGAAAGAGTGATTGCTCTTCATGACCGGATAACTGGAAATTCCGTCCACGCATACGGTGTTGTGGCTGGGGAACTGGGAATAATATTCCAGATAATCCAGTCCACTATAAAGATAGAGGCCGATGCCTGCATCGGGGCCGAGGACATAGCCTTTTCCGTACAGTTCCATAGATATGCCGTTGGCGTGCATGTGGTTACCTTCGCTTGCATTCAGAGAAATCATCAGGCTGTAGCGGGGATTCATGCCGTTGCGCTGCACCAGCCAGGAGACGTTGGGGGCATAGAAGAGGGGAGAAACGTAATCTTCTATCTTTCCGGCTTCTATGGCGGGGTTCAGCTCCAGCGGTTTGTCGTCAAAGAAGGAGTTGACGGAGACGCGTACATCCTTTTTCATCCCTGTCTCCTGTCCGGCATTGGGGTTGAAGCATTTCAGCATGGCGGTGAAGTAGTCTTCCTGCTCCTTCTTACCATTATGTTGCGCATTCTGTATCAGGCGGGAGATGGGGGCGGTGTTCAAATAACCCGGGTGGGTGTCACCGAAGCCACATAACATCCGGTTGGGGAAGAGATACTGCGGGGTGGCGGACACGGCTTTGGAAATGACGGGCAATGCCTTTACTAAATCAAAGTTCAGATTGCGGTCGAAGAGGGTGGCGAAGCTGGTATAATCGTTCAGAACGACGTTGCAGTATCCGGGACATTCCGCCCAGATGCCGGTCTGCGGGTCGAAACCATAATCGGCCAACCGTGCCAGGCTCCACTGGCGGATGCTGGAACGGTTGAGTACGTAGTCGATGTAATATTCACGCCCTTTTCCGTCGGGATATTGTTTGTTATCTTCCAATATCATGCCGATATTCATGATGTAGCGTGCCTGCATCAGGTTCCAGTTGTTGTGAGGAACACCGTTTGCGATGATATTGTCCGCCCATTTCTTGAAAGCTTCTGCGTATATATCCATTTTGTCAGTATGCCGGGCATTCAGGTAGTCATACAGGAAATCGTAAAGGGGAACGATATCATAAAGAATATCTTCGTGAATAACCTCGAAAGAACTCATTCCTACCAGCGTCTGCTGGTGGCCGTGGTTGAGGTCGATGGGAACATTCCGGTAATAGATGCCGGTCATATAGGTATCGAATACTCCGGCGGCGAGTTTTGCATATCTTTCTTCTCCGGTCAGCCAATAGAGGAAGGCGGCGTCACGGGCGATACCCATGATTTCGCGGTTCAGATTCTCTATGTTCCGTCCGGTCTTGGAGGGGTGTACGCTTTCCATCGGACGTCCGGGCAAGGCGTTGTTGCAGAAGGTGACGTTGCCGTCGGTGTCATCGTAGGGTACGACGTCTTCCAGTCGCGGGCGTCCGTGGGTGGCGAAGGTGCCGCGCGTACCTGTATATCTTACGGTGGGTGCCGGGGCTTTTTCCCCTCCGGCATGGTCGAAGGTTTCACCTTTTATATATACGTCCGTGGCATGCGATTGCCAGTACATGGCAAGGCGGGAGAGCAACCAGTCCGGTTGGGCGTCTGTCAGGTTGGCGTAGATGTCCGTTCGTCTTTTCAACTTTTCAAATACATCTTTTGCCCAGGCTTCCGTCTTTATCAGATGGAGGGTTTCGCTTTTGCCTTTGGCATCCGTCAGATAGCGCGGGTGGCTGTCCGGTAACTGTTGTTGAAAGGTGATATGGCCTTTCTGCGCCTGCAATATTCCTGAAATGAAAAGGCATATCAATAAACTTACTACTCTCATATTCTATAATTACATTAAGTGTTTATTGAAGATATACGGATGAGACTTAACTTTTACTCAATGGAACTATGTAAAGATAGCGCAAGACACTAATAAAATAGTAATCTTTATTACACTTTTTATAAAATAAAGCCGCTACTTTTGTGAAAAATACTTTTTCCTATGAAGAAATTGTCATTTATAAACAGGTTTTTACCTTCGTACAAATGGAAAGTGGCTGCGATTGTCATCTGTGGCATTGTTGTGGGCGGGGGAGGCTTGTTCATGTATCTGCTGCGGGCGCATACCTATCTGGGGGATGATCCGTCGGCATGCGTGAACTGCCACATCATGGCACCTTATTATGCCACTTGGTTTCACAGCTCGCATAGTCGTGATGCCACTTGTAATGACTGTCACGTTCCCCATGAGAATGCCGTCAAGAAATGGACGTTCAAGGGGATGGACGGTATGAAGCACGTGGCGGCTTTTCTCACCAAGAGTGAGCCGCAGGTTATCAAGGCTCATGCGGCCAGTTCGGAGGTAATCATGAACAACTGCATCCGCTGCCATACGGAGCTGAACACGGAGTTCGTGAAGACCGGGAAAATAGATTATATGATGTCTCAGGTGGGAGAGGGCAAGGCTTGCTGGGACTGCCACCGTGACGTGCCGCATGGTGGAAAGAACTCATTGTCGGCTACGCCTAATGCGTTGGTTCCCTATCCTGAGTCGCCCGTGCCGGAGTGGCTGCAAAAGATGCTGAAGAAATAATGAAAATGAAATAAAATCAATATACGTATGGAAAAGAAATTGAAATCATGGCAAGGCTGGCTGCTGTTCGGCGGTTCGATGGTGGTCGTGTTTGTATTAGGATTATGTGTTTCCGCACTGACAGAGCGACGGGCGGAACTGGCAAGCGTGTTCAATAACCGCAAGACCGTAATTACAGGCATCGAAGCCCGTAATGAAGTCTTTAAGGATGATTTCCCTCGTGAATATCAGACCTGGACGGAGACGGCAAAGACTGATTTCCAAAGCGAGTTCAACGGAAACATCGCCGTTGATGTGTTGGAGCAACGTCCCGAAATGGTGGTTTTGTGGGCGGGATATGCTTTCTCTAAAGATTATTCCACTCCCCGCGGACACATGCATGCGATTGAAGACATCACGGCAAGCCTCCGTACGGGTGCGCCTGCCACGGCGGAAGACGGTCCGCAACCTTCTACTTGTTGGACGTGCAAGAGTCCGGATGTTCCCCGCATGATGGAAGCCGTTGGTGTGGATGCTTTCTATAATAATAAGTGGGGCGCTATGGGTTCTGAAATAGTGAATCCTATCGGATGTGCCGATTGCCACGAACCGGAGAATATGAATCTGCATATCAGCCGTCCGGCTTTGATCGAGGCTTTCGCACGCCAGGGAAGGGACATCACGAAAGCTACTCCGCAGGAGATGCGCTCACTGGTATGTGCGCAGTGCCATGTGGAATATTATTTCAAGGGGGATGGCAAGTATCTGACTTTCCCTTGGGATAAGGGCTTTACGGTGGAAGATATGGAGGCTTATTATGATAATGAAGGCTTCTACGATTATATTCATAAACTGAGCCGCGCACCGATACTGAAAGCACAGCATCCCGATTATGAAATTGCCCAGATGGGTATTCATGGGCAGAGAGGCGTTTCTTGTGCCGATTGCCACATGCCCTATAAAAGTGAGGGTGGCGTGAAGTTCAGCGACCATCACATACAAAGCCCGTTGGCGATGATTGACCGCACTTGTCAGACTTGCCACCGTGAGAGTGAGGCGACATTGCGTAATAATGTGTACGAGCGTCAGCGTAAGGCTAATGAAATCCGTAATCGCTTGGAGCAGGAACTTGCCAAAGCTCACATCGAGGCTAAGTTTGCATGGGATAAAGGCGCTACGGACGACCAGATGAAGGATGTACTCGCCCTTATCCGTCAGGCTCAGTGGCGTTGGGATTTCGGCGTGGCTTCTCATGGCGGTTCGTTCCATGCTCCGCAAGAGATTCAGCGTATCCTTTCGCACGGACTGGACAAGGCTATGCAGGCTCGTCTGGCTGTATCCAAAGTATTGGCTAAGCATGGTTTTACGGATGATGTGCCGATGCCGGACATTTCAACCAAAGAGAAAGCACAACAATACATTGGTCTCGACATGGATGCGGAAAGAGCTGCTAAAGAGAAATTTCTGAAAACAACTGTACCTGCTTGGCTGGAAAAAGCGAAAGCTAACGGTCGTCTGGCCCAGAAATAAAACAGAGATATGTGGATCAGACCGTGGGGATTTAAAGAAGGATGCCTGATAGGCGCAGGATTGTTGGTGACGGGATGGCTGCTACAGATTACAATCGGTGAAATAGATTGGAGTTTGTTCGCTTACCCGGTGAACATCATTGTATTGATGGTGTATCTGGGCGGGATAGTAGCTATGCATTGCCTGCGCAAGCGTGTTTATTTCTTTGGATGGATGAGTCATTATACGGCGGCAGTGTCTTCCCTCCTGTGGGTGGCAGGCATTACGGTGGTGATGGGACTCATTCGCCAAGCACCTTCCGGTCATCCGGCGGATGTGTTAGGTTTCTCGCGGATGCTTTCGGCATGGCCTTTTGTATTGCTCTATATATGGTTGGTGACGGTGTTGGGACTGACTACGCTCCGTGCAGGATTTCCTTTCAGGTGGAAGAAGCTTTCTTTTCTGCTGAATCATGCTGGGCTGTTCATCGCTTTGGTTACGGCCACGTTAGGCAACGCCGATATGCACAGGTTGCGGATGACTACCCGTATAGACAATGCCGAGTGGCGGGCAATCGACGAACACGGCAAGCTAATCGAACTTCCGCTTGCCATCGAGTTGAAAGACTTCACAATTGACGAATATCCTCCGAAACTGATGTTGATTGACAACGAAACAGGACGCACATTACCCGAAAAAACACCTGAACATTTGTTGCTCGAAGAAGGTGTGACGGACGGGCAGTTAGCTGACTGGTTGATATCCATCCGACAGACTATCCCGTGGGCGGCCTCCGTTGCTACGGAAGATACATTGAAATTTACCGAATTCCATTCCGTAGGTGCCACGTATGCCGTTTACCTGCAAGCTCTGAACAAGAAGACGAAAGCTGCGAAAGAAGGTTGGGTGAGTTGCGGCAGTTTCATTTTCCCTTATAAAGCATTGCGTCTCGACTCACTGACAAGCCTTATCATGCCGGAGCGTGAGCCGCAACGCTTTGCATCGACAGTGAAAGTCTATACGGAAGACGGCAAGCAAGTGGAAGATACGATTGCAGTGAACCACCCCCTGAATGTGGCGGGATGGAATATCTACCAATTGAGTTATGATGACACGAAGGGACGTTGGAGTGACATCAGTGTATTTGAGTTGGTTCGCGACCCGTGGTTGCCGGCTGTTTACACAGGTATCGTTATGATGATGCTTGGCGCTGTCTGTCTGTTTATTAACGCACAAAAGAGAAAAGAGGAGGACACTGAATGACGTGGGATTATTTTGTACCGTTTGCCATTGCTGCCCTGCACTTCTGGGGCTTCGGCGCTTTTGCCGCCTGGCGGGGGAGGAAACCGGCGATAGTAGGCGGGCTTACTCTGATAGGACTTGCCATCTTCTTCTGCTTCATTGTGGGTATGTGGATTTCACTGGAACGCCCACCTATGCGGACGATGGGGGAGACCCGCCTGTGGTATTCTTTCTTCCTCCCGCTGGCCGGACTTATCACGTACACTCGCTGGAGGTATAAGTGGATACTTAGTTTCAGCTTCATCCTGTCGCTGGTATTTATCTGCATCAATATCTTCAAACCGGAGATACACAACAAAACCCTGATGCCTGCTTTGCAAAGTCCGTGGTTTACGCCGCATGTCATTGTGTATATGTTTGCTTATGCCATGTTGGGAGCGGCCGCGGTGATGGCCATCTATCTGCTATGGTTCAAGAAGAAACCGATTGAGAGCCGGGAAATGGACTTGTGCGATAACCTGACTTACGTAGGTCTGGCATTTATGACATTGGGCATGCTTTCGGGGGCTGTGTGGGCTAAGGAGGCTTGGGGACATTACTGGTCGTGGGATCCGAAAGAAACCTGGGCGGCTGCTACCTGGTTCTCTTACCTTATATATGTACATTTCCGTCTTGGCAAACCGCTACTGCATCGCAAGGCTTTAATTCTACTTCTGATATCATTTGTATTACTGCAAATGTGCTGGTATGGCATCAACTACCTGCCTTCCGCACAGGGAGCAAGTATTCATACTTATAATTAAAACTGATAATCATCATGAAAACTACTTATTGGGCAATGCTTCTCATGCTTTTACCAAGCATGGCGTATACGCAAACTACAGAAAAAGAGAATGAATTTTCAATGTCTATCCAAATCAGACCCCGCGCGGAGTATCGTAACGGTGCTTTGGTTCCCCGCAATGAAGGGGAGGAGCCTGCGGGTTTCATCAACAATCGTGCACGTCTCTCTATGGAGTATAAGCGTTCCGACTTGCAGATGAAAATCTCTGCACAGCACGTCGGTGTATGGGGACAAGACCCTCAGATTGACAAGAACGGCCGTTTCATTATGAACGAGGCATGGGCCAAACTGAACTTCGGCGAAGGTTTCTTTGCCCAATTGGGACGTCAAAGCCTTGTTTATGATGACGAACGTATTTTGGGTGGATTGGACTGGAACATAGCCGGACGCTACCATGATGCATTGAAACTGGGGTATGCCAACAAAAATAACCAATTGCACCTTATCCTTGCTTTCAACCAGAATGATGAGACTAAGATAGGCGGCACCTACTATCAAGCCGGAGCACAGCCCTACAAGAACATGCAAACACTTTGGTATCACTATACGCCCGATCAGGTGCCTTTCGGGGCTTCATTATTGTTCATGAATCTGGGTTTGGAAACAGGAGATGCAGCCACTAAAACGTCCCATACCCGCTATCTGCAAACGATGGGAACTTACCTTACTTATAAAAACAGTGACTGGAACGTAGACGGTGCCTTCTATTATCAGACAGGGAAAAACCAGAAAGCAGTGAAAGTATCCGCTTTCATGGCAAGCTTGCAAGCCGCCTATGCCATTGATAAAACTTGGACAGTAGTGGCAAGTGCAGATTATCTGAGCGGTAGTAACGGCAGCGGCGACAAGTATAAAGCATTCAATCCCCTGTATGGTACGCACCATAAATTCTATGGTGCCATGGATTATTTCTATGCTTCCGACTTTGTATCCGGGTATGCTCCCGGTTTGTTTGACAAGCGTCTGGGCGTTCGTTTCCGTGCTTCCGATAAGGTGGATATGGACCTGAACTACCATCACTTCTCTACAGCAGCAAAGTTATCAGGCTTGAAGAAAGCATTAGGTTCGGAAGTGGATTACCAGATCAACTGGTCGGTGATGAAAGATGTGAAACTCTCTGCCGGATATTCCATCATGCGCGGAACAGAGACTATGGACGTGGTGAAAGGTGGTAATCACAAAAGCTGGCAAGACTGGGGGTGGGTTTCAGTAAATATCAATCCCCGTGTATTGTTTGTAAAGTGGTAAGATAATATGGAAAGAAAGTACGTATAGGAGGTATCTTATACGTACTTTTCTAATAATGCTTCATCCAGAATCCGTACTGTTTTTCCTTCCATTTCTATAATTCCTTCCTTTATCATTTTATTGATTTCCTTCGACAGTGCCGGACGAGTTACGTTCAGATATTCGGCAAGTGTGGCCTGGTTATGTATAATGTTGACCGTCGTAGTATTCTTTTTCCTGTGTTCCAACAGATAGACTACAAAGCGTTCCCGTACAGTTTTCCGTGAAAGTGTTTTCAGGCGCGTTACCGTACAGACATTGCAGTTACCGGTGATACATAGAAAATTGTGTAATATCTTTGGTTCTTCACTGATGAGTTTGAACATAGATTCTTTACTGGCCGTGAGTAGTATTCCATCTTCTATGGCTGTAAAAGTAGCCGGTAGTGTCCCGTCCGAACTGAACAAGTGAGGAGTGGCAAATGCGCGCGCGGCTACGATATACTCAATCATGACTTCATTGCCTAGTCCATCGATGATATCGACCCGCAGTTTTCCTTCCAGCAATACGTATAGTTTTTTGCAAAGGGTTCCCTGGGTAGCTATTATGTCTTTCTTGTTGACTTCATATACTGAGATGTCCAATCTGTCAAGCAATGAATGCTTGATGTTGAGCGGCAAATCCCGGAATAGGGGAATGAGGAACAATTGCTCTTTATATTCATCGGTCAGAGTGATTTTTCTCATTATGTATATTTAGATGCTTGGTTGTGCAAATATAAGAATTATATGCGAATGCCATGCGAAATGAACATAAGAGTTTTTGAGCTTACAGGTATTTCTTTGCATTTTCCTCGTCAATTCTCATCTCTTTTCCTGCTATCAGTATGCACCCTTCGTTGGTTAACTCGGATAAGGCACGTGCCAGTGATGGGCGGGCTACGGCGAGTATGTGCGCGACTTCCTGTTGTGAAGTGAGGGTACCGTGCATCTTTATGTAGTTAAGTAAGCGTGATTTCAGGCTCTGCAAGGCAAACTCATTCAGCTTCTTGGAGAGGAAGAGGCTGCGGTCGGATATCAGTTTCAGGAAGTTTTGCATGACTATCGGATGCTGGTGCATGAATTCCAGGAATGCGTCTTTGTTCAGGATAAGTACTTCGGCCGTTTCCAGGGTTTCGATATTTACCGGGAAACGGTTTTCGGATGCAAAAATGAATGCAGGGGCAAGGAGCTTGGGAGCCCGTAAAGTCTCTATGGTCAGTTGCTTTCCTTCGGCACTGACCATCTGTGTGCGGACGGTTCCGTTGCACAGGATGTAGAGTGAACGGTATATGTCTCCTTGCAAGGCTATGAAATCTCCCGGTTTATAAGATTTAAGAATATGTTGGTGAGAGAGGACGAACCGTAATAACGTCTCCTCTGTTGTACCTTGAAACAATGGCATCTGCAATAATACATGTGGTTCCATTCTTTTTAAGTTTTTTGTGATTGGATGTAACATAGGTGACAATTTATCTGTCGCAAACGCTCCATCTTTGCACAAAGATAATGCAAATCGAATGCAGAACTTTCATGCTTGCATGAAAAAGTTATGCTGAGATGCCGCTTATCTTCTTTAGAGATTATTTTATAACTAAATAAAAAGAATATGATGATGGAAGCTAAAATGTTTTGTTACCAATGTCAGGAAACCATGAAAGGAACTGGTTGCATCCTGAAAGGTGTGTGTGGAAAAGAAAGTCATACGGCAAAGGCAATGGATTTGCTGATGTTTGTGGTGCGTGGTGTATCGGTACTTGCTGACGAACTGAGGAATGCCGGACATGCTGTATCTCCTGAGGTGAATAGTTTCGTTGTAGATTCTTTGTTCTGTACTATTACGAATGCGAACTTCGATGATGAAAGTATTCTCCGCAGGGTTGATAAAGGGTTGGAATTGCGCAATCGGTTGATGGAAGAAGCTGGAACTAAGGGGATTTCCCTACCGTCAATTGACGAACTGCAATGGCGGGGTGACCGTGAAGAATATGCTTCTAAGGCAGAGATGGTTGGTGTGTTGCGTGAGCCGGACGTAGACCTACGCTCTCTGAAAGAGTTGATGACTTATGGATTAAAAGGTATGGCTGCTTATCTGGAACATGCTATGCGCCTGGGTTATGATGATGCCTCTATTCACACTTTTATGCAACATGCTTTGGCAGCCAGCGCTGCAAAGTCACCCTCAGCAGACGAATGGGTGAAGATGGTGCTACAAACCGGAGAATATGGCGTGAAGACCATGGCTCTGCTGGATAAGGCGAACACCAGCCGTTACGGTAATCCAGAGATTACTAAAGTAAATATCGGAGTAGGGAAGCGTCCGGGCATCCTGATAAGTGGACACGACCTGAAAGACATGGAAGAGTTGTTGAAACAAACCGAAGGAACGGGTGTAGATGTATATACGCATAGCGAAATGCTTCCTGCCCACTATTATCCAGCTTTCAAGAAATACGCTCACTTTGTGGGTAACTATGGAAATGCCTGGTGGAAACAACGTGAAGAGTTCACTACTTTTAATGGCCCTATCTTGTTCACTACGAACTGTATTGTTCCCCCGTTGGCAAATGCTGAATATAAAGAACGTATGTTCACTACGAATTCCACCGGTTATCCCGGTTGTAAATACATTCAGGCAGATGCGGAAGGCAGAAAAGACTTCTCTGAGATTATCGAAATAGCTAAGCGATGCCAGCCGCCCACGGAAATAGAACATGGTGAGATTATCGGTGGCTTTGCCCACAATCAGGTGTTGCAACTGGCGGACAAAGTGGTGGATGCCGTGAAGAGTGGCGCTATCCGTAAGTTTGTTGTGATGGCTGGATGTGACGGTCGTATGAAGAGCCGTGACTATTATACGGAGTTTGCCAAGGCATTACCCAAAGATACGGTTATTCTGACCGCCGGTTGTGCCAAGTATCGTTATAATAAATTGCCTTTGGGCGACATTAATGGCATTCCTCGTGTGCTGGATGCCGGACAGTGTAACGACAGTTACTCTTTGGCAGTCATCGCAATGAAATTGAAGGAGGTGTTCGAACTGAACGATATTAATGAACTTCCTATTGTATATAACATTGCCTGGTACGAACAAAAGGCGGTCATTGTGCTGTTGGCACTGTTGAGCCTGGGCGTGAAGAAGATTCATGTAGGACCTACGTTGCCGGCATTCCTGTCGCCTAATGTGGCGAAGGTATTGATTGATACTTTCCAGTTGGGCACCGTCAGTGATGTGGAGGATGATTTGAAAATATTCCAGTTATCATAAGTGTTAAAAAAAACTCCGGTGTAGCGATAGCGATGCCGGAGTTTTTTATATCCGTTAGTTACAACAACTTTCCTTCGGTTTCTTTTGTTCCTTCGGCAAGAATGATGTACGGGAGATATTCCAATATTATAAGGATGCCAGGTAACTAACGGGAGACATTGAGGCGATGATTACGGAAATGAAGCCGTGGGTATGGCAACTATTGTTTTGCTAAAGAAAGTCTGGGGCGTGATTCGAAGATGTTCAACTGTGATATGGTGTTTTATTATTTATGCGAATCAGTAGTTGAATTTAACTCCTTCTTGAGCGGATATGAACAAAATGTGATAAGGTGGTAGGGTGATAAAGTGATAGCGGGAGAACGCTCTGTGATATATAGTGCAACCACTTTATCACCTTACCGCCTTATTACTCCTTTTCCTCCTTTCTTCTCCGTTATGAATCAGTTTCAACTCCTGATTCGCATTATTTGCGAAACTATATGAACTTAGGAAAAGCACCTGAGCAAATGATTGACCCCAATACCCGTACCGATTACAACAAGATGAAGAAACTCATCCAAAGAGTTTCTTCATCGTACTGACTTTATTTCTACTTTTTTTAAGATTCGTTTGCCCGTATGTGAAAATAAGTGCATCTTTGTACGTCGTTACCGTCGTAACTTGGTAAGTAACCTCAATTTTATAGCTAAAGATTAAACTACTGGTTTGCATTTTGTGCTTCCCGAGAGTAATAAATAGGGGATATAAATCCGCCTCAATAAATTCAAGTATATGAACCAACTTTAAAAAGGAAAGATAATGGCAAACGAAATTAAATATTAAAAACATTATTAAAGAAAGAACGCAACATGAAAAGAAAATCGATTTTCACCTTGTTCTTATTGCTAAGCACGTCAATCTTCACATCATGCGAAAAAAGTGCGTATGATGCAGACAAACAACCGCAAAAAGAAAAAACAGTAGCCGACCTGGTCGTCCCGAACGGGTTTGACTGGAAAATGACTAAAAATGCACAATGCAAAATCACGGCTCAAAGTGTATCGGATGTTTTAGTATACTCCGACCGCGAATGCACCGAAAATGCAATGCTGGCAACTCTACAGACAAACGACGGAATCTTAACAATTCCTCTGAGCCTGCCTGCCAATTCTAAAGAAGCTTACCTGCAATACGAAACGGTAAATGGTAAGAAAACAGTTCTGGCAGCTACTGCCGACAAGGACAATATCGTTCATTTCACGCTCCCCAAGGACAGTAAACCGAGTCCTGAGACAAGGGCGGGAAACAGAAATGGAGGAGAAGGTCAAATCTGGTATCCTAATGATGGATGGGGTACTGTCATGTTCGAAGATATGTTTCCGAGTTTAGGGGATTACGATTTTAATGATTTTGTCCTTGGCTATAAGGTACAAATTCCATTCTATCACGGTGAAGAAGTTGAGAGTGCGATTGATGCCATACAGTTTGGTATTGAGTTGAGGGCTATGGGAGGCTCTTATCCTTATGCTCCGTGCGTAAGATTGAAGAATATTAAAGCAAAAGATATTGGCGAAATTGAAGTATATCAGGGTTTTGATACATCCATTACAACTATAGATTGGTTCGCCGGTCCTAGTGGCGAAGTAATTATGGACTTCCGTAAATTGGTTACGGTAGTTTCAAAGCCTTCCGGTAGTACCTTCTTTAATACAGAAAAAGAATATCTTGTTACGGAACTTCCGCATTTGAATATCAATATATACATGAATAACGAGGTAGATGTAAATTCAGCTGACTTTGAAAGTTTCGACTTTTATCTGGCAAAAGCCAATCAGGGTACTGAAATCCATCTGGGAGGATACAATCCGGTATACGATACATATCCCAGTGATAATTCAGGTTTGGGAAAGGATTATTATTATGACAAAAAAGGCTTGATTTGGGGCTTGAGTGTTCCGGCTCCGATAGCCCATGTCGTTGAAAAGGGTAATTTCCTCGATGCTTACAAAGACTTTGCAGCTTGGGCGATGAGTGGCGGTCAGGATAAAACAGATTGGTATAACGGAGAGAAGAATAACGAACTCTTGATAAAAACTCAATAAAATTAAGACCGGTTTTTAGATGAGAACGGCATATATCCTGTAGGGTGACTGAGGGATATGTGCCGTTCGTTATTTTAGATTTACAACTTCCACCCCAATGTCTTTTCCTGTATATTCCATAGCTTGGCGTATAGCCCCTTGTTATCGAGTAGTTCCTGATGCTTACTTTGTTCGGCAATGCGCCCTTCCTCCAATACTATGATGTTATCTGCATTCTTGATGTAACCATTCTATTTTCCGCCTTGACATAAGTTGTTAGCTGCCATATCTTT
>NZ_QRKI01000049.1:0-1691 GCF_003471885.1 Bacteroides sp. AM16-24 | reverse complement strand
CCTGAATAATTCATAGTCTCCACAAAAAAGAGAACGCCCTTCTTGTATATTTGCAAGAAAAGCATTAACTTTAAGGTGTTAAAAATAAACTTAATACCGGCGTTCTCATGTGCAAAGATACAACAAATAACGGAGTCAGTCAAGAGAAAAATCTTTTTTCTTTTCAAGACGTGCTTCCTGACAGGAAAATTCAGGTCGATTTCAATGCCCCGGACATCTCGTCCAATGGAGGACTGGTGCTTGTCGGTCTAATGAAAGACAGCATAGCGCGAAAGATAGCGCGCCTAATTCCGGATTATCGAAATCAACTTTTCGTACAGCATTCCTACGAAGAGATGGTCTGCCAGCGTGTCGGACAGATAATGTGCGGCTACGAGGATGCCAACGACTGCGACCGCCTGCGCCACGACAGTGCCCTTAAGATGAGCGTGGGCCGCAAGGCATCGGATCCCGGCCTGTGCTCACAACCGACGATGACACGGCTTGAGAATCATATTGACAAAAGGACCTTATGGAAAATAGCAGAACTGTTTGTCAAGGACTACATCTCATCCTTCGACAAAGCTCCGCGTAAGATTATTCTTGACGTTGACGATACAAATGCCAACACATACGGGGCGCAGCAGCTGTCGCTGTTCAATGATTACTATGACGAATACTGCTACATGCCGATGGTTATTTTCGACGGTATGAACGGCAAGCTGATACTTCCTCTACTGAGACCGGGACGACGCAACAAGTCGCTGAACATCTTCGGTATACTGCGCAGAGTCATTGAATACATCCATAAGGAATGGCCTCACACAATAATAGAACTCCGCGGGGACAGTCATTTCTGCAGCCATGAGTTTATGGACTGGGTCAAGACACATCTTTATGTGAGATTTATCACAGGGCTGTCGGGCAATCCTGCGCTTATGAAGAAAATCGACAAGCAATTGCGCCGTGCCAAGGGGGATTTCGAACTTCACCATGAGGATGTACGCCGTTACTACAGCTTTGAGTACAAAGCCAAATCATGGAAATACAGACAGAGGGTGATTGCAAAAATCGAAGTCTCCGACAAGGGTGTAAACGTCCGCTTCATAGTCACAAGCAACCGTAACAACAAGCCCGAGACAGTATATCGACGTTACTGTAAGCGCGGCACAATGGAGCTATGGATAAAAGACCTGAAGTATTTTCGAGCCGACAGGATGTCGTGCAGTTCTTTCAGAGCCAATATGTTCCGGCTGTTTCTATATGGCGCGGCATATGTGACCGCATACCGTCTCAGGTCGAAGGCTTTCTCCAATACAGAGGTCGGCGCCTTCACGATGGACAGCTTCATGAAGCGGATTATGCTGAGTGCCGTCTTCATAGTCGAAAAAAAGACTTTTATAAGGTTCAGCTTTTCCCCACACCATCGACACCTTGAAGCTTTGTCGCAAGCCTTGACGAGACTCTCTGCCTGACAAGTGGAATAATCTGAAATCAACCTGAGTCCGATTCTGTAATCGGACTTATAAGTCATATCCGCTCCATAAAAATGGACGTGATAATCAGACCTGAGCATGCCGAAATCAAGGCTTCGGACAGGATTATAACTCTACATCAAGCGGTCATTCGATGATAGACATTAGTTGGAGGCTTCAGATTGTCCCCATATCTGTTTTGATAACCTGAAATGAATCCACTATGAATAATGTAGG
>NZ_QRKI01000048.1:785-1706 GCF_003471885.1 Bacteroides sp. AM16-24 | reverse complement strand
AGTGTGGCTCCTGCCGGTGCGGGTAAAGGCATTCTGGGATTTACGGCTGCTTTACTGGATCCCACACAGGAGTATTACGACCAGATACGCCGCACGAACAAGAAAGCTTATGAGCAAGCTTTGTTGGGATGGGAAGCGGAGCAGCAGCAGGCACGACGCGAGAAGCGGCTGCCGGACATCAACCTGAAACCGGAAGAGCCGAAGGCGCAGTACCTTAAAATATCGGCTACCACGAGTAAGAGCCGTCTTATCGAACATCTGGCAGCTGCCGGTGAGGTGGGCTGCTGCATGACTACTACAGAAATCAATACGATGATTTCCTCACTGGGGCAAGATTGCGGCAAGTATGAAGATATCCTGTGTAAGGCCGCCCATCACGAGGAAGTCTCTTCATCGTACAAGATAGATGGCGAACCGATAGTGGTGCAGCATCCGCACCTGGCTCTCAATATCGCCGGTACGCAAGAGCAGTTCTGCGTTTTTTTCCGTTCACTTGAAGTGGGACTTTTTTCCCGTTTTGCATTCTACACCCGTCAGCAAAACCAACAATGGGAATCGTGTGCGCCGGGTGATGAACAGGTGGACCTTCGCCGCTACTTTCAGAGTTTGGGGAAGGAGTTGCTTGAGATGCACAAGGTACTTTTGGAGTCGCCTACGCAGGTCACTTTCAGCCTTTCGCAGTGGAAACTCCATACGGAACTTTTCAGTGAGATGCTGCGCCGTGCATTGGTGGAGGGGCGTGACTCTTCGGGCAGTCTTATCCGCCGTGCCGGATTGTTGGGCATGCGCCTGGCTGCTGTCTTTACTGTTTTCCGCAAGTGGGAAGATTACCGTTATGCCAAGGAATATGGGTGTACGGATGAAGATTTCCATACGGCAATGGATATCATCCGTACGCTGGTGGAGCATAGCCTCCTGCTT
>NZ_QRKI01000048.1:0-775 GCF_003471885.1 Bacteroides sp. AM16-24 | reverse complement strand
CGGCTGCTTTGCTGGATCCCATGCAGCCGAAAGCGCAGTACCTCGCTTCCTGATACCAATCAGCCCCCTGCCAGTATGCACTGTTTCCATCGTTTAGATGGAATATTATCGTCTCTGTCCAGGAAGTTTACCTATACGGAGTTTGTTCAAACGGTAGAGAATACCGGTATGTCCGAATCTACGGGCAAACGACTTTTACGCAAAGCCTTGAAGCTTCAATATCTTGTAAAAGAGGAGAATGGCTATCGGAAGAAACGTAAAACGGGGTCTGGACGGGGTTATAAGTGACCCTGACCCTAAATTGACCCCTGTCCAAGCACCGGAAGTGCTTTCCGAAGCCTTTCCGGTGTTCCGATTTTTCCTGAATAAAATATGAACTATAACAGAAAACATCATGATTATGAAAAAGTACACAAATCCCGAAACAGCCTTTTCCGAAGAGCCCGATTTCGAAGCTGCCCGGTTTGAGATCAAGGCATATCTGAAGTCCGATCTGGCACTGCTTTACTTTCCCTGTCTTTCGTCCGAAGCTGCTTTGAGGAAGCTCCGCCGTTGGATAAACTTCAATCCGTCCCTGCACCGCGAGCTTTACGGCGGTCCCGAGGGGAAGAACGACCAGCTCTTCAGCCGGCGTCAGGTGGCGATACTGGTGAAGTATCTGGATGCGCCCTGAGCGGGTGGGGCGTCTTAGATAATACATCCCGCACTTGGGCTGTCAACAGGCAATGTTGTGGCGTGGAACAAGCTATGTTTCACGCCACGGCATTGCTTGTTT
>NZ_QRKI01000047.1:0-1933 GCF_003471885.1 Bacteroides sp. AM16-24 | reverse complement strand
TTCTCCGCCAACGGATCCATCGTCGTAAACCTTCCCAACGCAGCATCATAATGCCGTGCACCGTAATCCATCCAGTTCAGCCCGTTCTTACGTTCAAACTCCTTGCCGTTATACTTGTAAGGCTGTTCATTCTGCTTTCCGTCGCTAGTCTCCGCCATGGGAAGACCGTAGGGATAGTAGTGGTTAAACTGAATATTATGGTTGCCACCATCAATCACAGCACGGACATTGCCAAGATGATCATTGAAGTAGAAATAATACGTGCCGCCTTCAATATAGCCACCTTCAACCAGAATCCTTTTCAAAGAACCATTCTCGTAGATTATGTTCCCAACATAGTCACGATTGGTACTGCCTTGCACTACCTTAAGTTTTCTTCCATCGGCGGCATAAGTGTATTTATGCGTTACACCGTCAATGGTCAGCAA
The DNA here is from genome assembly GCF_003471885.1 of Bacteroides sp. AM16-24. Lineage (NCBI taxonomy): Bacteria > Pseudomonadati > Bacteroidota > Bacteroidia > Bacteroidales > Bacteroidaceae > Bacteroides > Bacteroides sp. AM16-24. The sequence continues at coordinate 1,505 of NZ_QRKI01000047.1, read as the reverse complement.
CTCAGGCAAATATAATGAATTATAAGATATGGCGGTTATCTTTTTATTCAAATCTTTCGTAAGGTTGCCATTTTTATCGTATGCATAGCCGGGATTGGCTGCAGAGCCTTTCTTGAAGTCATTGGATTCGGGCAACGTCACAGTTACGGCGGCATCCGAAACGTTGGTCAGTTGGTTACCGTTGTAAGTCATTGTCAGGTTGTCCGCAAGACCGTAAACACCCAGATCACTATTGGCAGTCTTGCCATAACGCTGCAAGGAAAGGATATTGCCATGCTTATCGTAAGAATAAGAAGTGCTATACCGTTCAGCATCCTTACCACCCGAAAAAGTGGCGGAAACAAGACGGGACAAAGGATCATAGCTGTAAACGTATTTACGGGTGGTACCGTCAAGACGCCACTGCATGGAAGAGATATTGCCGTTATAATCATAAGTCAGATTCTCCGTGTGTTGAGCACCGGAAATCCCGATAAGCCACGAACGGACATTATACTCATAAGTATCGGACAAAGAAGAAACACCGTTACGGCTGTTCTTCTTCAGACGTCCCAAATCGTCATACGTGTTGTCCACCAAAGTTACAGCAGTGAGAGAATTCAGTTTATGGGTAACGGTTTTCACACGGTCGGCATGGTCGTAGGTATAAGTATATACTTGTGTTTGTTGGGCCTTGCCCGTAGCAGTATGTACATGCGTCACTGTCTTGGGTTTGCCCGTAAACGTATAAACGGTAGTGGTAATATCATAACCGCCCAAATGGTTGGAGGAGACAGTCTTCTCCGGACGCCCTTTCTCATCGTAATAATAAACCGTATAGAGTTTCTTGCCGCTGCCGTCGAGCAACGTAGTTACCGTACCTGTCAGCAGACCGCCCGCCGGATGGCTTTCCTTGGGGAAATATGACTCATTGTCGAAACCTGCCAGGCTGCGGAAACCATAATCGTCATAGTAGTTGATGGTATGCACTACAGGAGAATAAAGCGTCATATTAGGATTGTAGCCACTGTTTTCCAGACCTGAAGCTATGATTTTGCCATCATACGACCGTTTTAAGGAAGTCAGCATCGCCGTAGGGCCCAAAGAAGCGATGGAACCCCTGAACTCACAAATCCCCTGAATCACCGGACGGTTGTCAATGTCATACAGGTAGAAGGTGCAGAGCGCGGGACTTTTGGCTGCCTGTTCCCCATCCTGACTGGCAATCATGCGGTCGCCACGGTCGTACCCGTATCTGATCCCGTCGGCACCGGGTAACTTCTTCCAGATGCAGCGGTTACGGTCATCATACTTATACAGATAGGCATATTGCGCCAGCGCACCCGTACCGTCCGTGGTAAGCCTCCATATACCGGACATTGCCGTAGCGTCGGCCGCCAGAGGAGGAAGCACGGCACGCAGGTTACCGTAAGAGTCATAGACATAATAGGTGTCATGATAACTCGCACCATTCTTCCGGCGGGTAAGGAGCAGATGCCCCTGCTTGTCCTTAAATTCCAAGCTTA
>NZ_QRKI01000046.1:0-2484 GCF_003471885.1 Bacteroides sp. AM16-24 | reverse complement strand
CTGCGCCCATAAGGGCATATAGTAAATGTAGGCTTAGCAACCTACCCGGCAAGGGTTTTCAACGCCGGTCATTAGCCAACTTATCCACTTAGCCGAAAGGCGGTGGGGAGTGTCGCATGTTGGAAACGGCATAAGTCAGCTAACTATCATGCTGCTACTGAATGTCTAAATGAAATGATAGATATGAGGATGAAGACTATACTGTTTGAACGACAGTCCGAGTTGTTAGTTGGTAAACCCCGACGGAAGATAGTTACAAACGTCGGGCTGCAATACTTCTACTTTCCTACCTCAAGTACGAGAGCCGAAAACCGATTGCAGAACAGCCGCAATAAGCGGAAAAGGACGAAAATCGCATCCGACAATCTATTGAGCTATGTTACTATATGTCTAAATGGGGATTGTCTAAGTAGGAATGCCGAAAGGCTATGGGGTTTGCCCTCTGAATATCCTATATGACAACAGAGTCTCCGTAGTAGTCCGAGCAAGGGAAAGCCTTGTACATGGCGAAGGGAGACAGTGAGTTATTATTTAATATGTTTAACGAATGATGTGTGAGACATTATGAGAGATTCAGCAAATGTATTAAACAGTCTGGCTGGGCACAGCCAAGACCCTAATTACAAGTTTGAACGGCTTTACCGACTGCTGTTCAATGAAAATCTGTACGCACTTGCCTATCAAAAGTTGTCGCAGAATGCGGGCAACTATACGAAAGGCACAGACGGGCAGACCATAGACGGAATGAGCATAAAGCACATTCACTCTATCATTGGACAGTTGAAAGACGAAAGTTACCGTCCGTGCCCTGCACGGAGAATTTACATTCCCAAAAAGAATGGCAAGCAACGTCCTTTAGGCATACCAGCCTTTAAGGACAAACTTGTACAGGAAGTTGTAAGGATGATTCTTGAATCCATCTACGAAGGTCATTTTGAAGACTGCTCGCATGGATTCAGACCACACCGTGGCTGTCATACGGCTATGGCTTCCTTACAAAAGGGAGGTACGGGAGCACGTTGGTTCATCGAGGGAGACATCAAGGGTTTCTTTGACAACATCAACCATGATGTTTTAATCGGAATCCTTGCTGAAAGAATCAATGACGAGCGTTTCCTGCGACTGATACGTAAATTCCTCAAAGCAGGCTACATGGAACAATGGGAGTACAAAAATTCCTATATCGGAACACCGCAGGGAGGCATAATAAGTCCGATTTTGGCGAATATTTATCTTGACAAACTCGATAAATTTATGCGGAACTACATAAACGTCTTCAATAAAGGTAAAGCACGTGTACGCAACCCCGAATATAAAAGGGTTGCAAATCGTAAGGACAAACGTGTAAAGAAACTGAAGAATGAAACAGACGAGCAGAAGAAAGAAGCATTGCGCAGGGAGATAGCCATTCTCCACCGTGAGATGCAACAACTTCCTGCAACTCTTGACATGGACGAAAACTTCAAACGCATGAGGTATGTACGCTATGCCGATGATTTTCTGATTTGCGTAATCGGAAGTAAAGAGGACTGTGTAAAAGCAAAGGGGGACATTAAGACCTTTCTGCAAGATACGTTGAAACTCGAACTTTCGGATGAAAAGACGTTAATCACCAACTCACACGACGCAGCCAAATTTCTCGGCTTTGATGTTACAGTCCGCAGTACGGACAAGACGAGAAAGGATTTCAGAGGAATCCCCATACGCTCACTTGACCATAAAGTGGTTCTTCTCCTGCCTTATGAGGTTATGAGAAAGAAACTGCTTGACTATAATGCGATGCGCATAATAATCAAGAATGGCAAGGAAGCATGGGAATCGACCTCACGCCCGTATCTCCGTAGTAATGATGACCTTGAAATACTCAACCGATACAATTCGGAAATTCGGGGAATCTATAACTACTACTGTATTGCAAACAATGTCAACATTCTCAATAGTTTCTATTACTACATGAAAGAGAGTATGTATAAAACATTATCATCCAAGTATGAATCAACCGTAAGGAAAATAATCCGTAAATATTGCCGGAATAAAGTCTTTACAGTAAGGTATGAAAACAACAAGGGCGAAATGTTGGAACGTACTATTTATCATGGAGGGTTCAAGCAGAGAAAAGACGCGCGTATTGACAATGCGCATATCATGCCCAGTTATCGCGGGACTGAAAGTACCAGCCTTATGGCTCGGTTGAAAGCCCGTGAATGTGAATATTGCGGAGCGGAGGACAACCTTAGAATGGTGCATGTCCGCAAGCTAAAAGACCTGAAAGGCAAACAGGAGTGGGAACGCTTCATGATTGCCAGACAGAGAAAAACAATAGCAGTATGTGAAAATTGTTATCGTAAGATTCATGAAAAGAAATAGACTGAAAATAACCATGGAGAGCCGTATACATGGAGACGTGTACGTACGGTTCGGTGGCGAGCGTTTAGAAACCTACCGTCCGAAAGGACGGCAAGGCGCTTTGCGCTTAGCCTGTGG
>NZ_QRKI01000045.1:0-2545 GCF_003471885.1 Bacteroides sp. AM16-24 | reverse complement strand
TTCAACAATGCCCCCTTAAAAAGTCTTGACCGATGGGGTTATTATTATTTTAGTTTATTTCCCTCTGTATGCATCCATTTTACGGACACTTTCTCCTGTCAGCTCAATCCGGTGCGCCGTATGTATAATACGATCCATAATGGCATCTGCTACTGTAGGGTCTCCGATTGCATCATACCAATTGTCCGTTGGCAGTTGCGAGGTGATGATGATGGACTTGCGCCCATGTCGGTCCTCTATTATATCGAGCAGGATGGGTCGTTCCTTGGCATCAAGGTTCACAAGGAAGAGGTCATCCAATATGAGCAGCGTGCTCCGTTCGATTCTCTTGAGTTCCGATTCCAGTGTGCCTTTTACTTTTGCCACCTTAAGCGTACCCATAAGTTTCGGAGCATTCGCATAATATGTCCGTATGCCCTTCTTGCAGGCTTCATACCCCATTGCTGTGGCAAGGAAGCTCTTCCCGGTACCGGATGACCCTGTGATGAAGAGGTTCTGTCCCTTGCGGATGAACTCCAGCGATGCAAGCCGCTCCATCTGATTGCGGTCAAGGCCACGCGGGATTGCATAGTCTATCTGCTCGAGGCAGGCCTTGTAGCGGAACGCCGCCCCGCGTATAAGGCGTTGGATGGCTGCATTGGCACGGTAGTCCCATTCTCTGGCAAGTAACATGTGCAGGAAAGAGTCGATTGTCATTGTTTCTGCCATAGTGGAGGTCAGGCTTTCAGTGAAGGCGGCGGCCATGCCGTGCAGCTTCATACGGTTCATCAGTTCGATTGTCAACGTGTTGCGGTCTTTTTCGACAGCTATCGGTGCGGTAAGATTATTTGTTTCCATTGTTGTCTCTATTTAAATGTTTTAATTGTGCGAAGTAGGCTGCTCCGCGGATGTTTTTGTGGATAGATGTTACGGGGACCTCATCGTCGATGTCGTCTTTTGACAGGAAGTCTGCATCATCCCCGCGTTCAAGGATCCGCCTTATCTCCTGATATCCGTATAGGCGCAGTTGCGTGGCGCATGCGCTTGCCGCCACCAACCGTTCCAGCCCGAAGGTCTTCTCCAACGCCATGATGCCTCTGCATGAACGGAACGCCGCGGGAGGATACTTCTTGAGTTCCGCCACCTTGCGCAGATACAGCAGCAGGACGTTATCTGTCTGGCCGGCCCGTTCGTAAATCTGTTCCAGATCCTTTTCATAACTTCCATGACGTCCGGGCAGTCCGTGGGCATCCTTGGTCGTATAGGAGTATGGCGTGTCATCGCGCTGGTGTGTGGTCACCAGACGCAGGCCATGATATATTTCCAGCGTGTCCGCATCATAGACAATCTCGACACGTTTGCCTATATACTCTTTCGGTACGCTGTAATGGTGAAGCCTGAAGGTGACATAGCCGTTACGCATTACTGTTGCGGAGCGTCGCTCTTTCATCTGATGGCGTATGGCGGGAAGCGGGCGGAGGCAGTCGGACTCAATCTGCTCGAACTGTTCCCGTCTGGACTGGGGACGCCCGCTCATCCTGCGTCCGTTGAAGGCCGAGAGCGATTCGGATATGGCCGCATTCAGAGACTCCAGCGAGTGGAATACAAGACCCTCGATGTCAGCGTAGACGGATCGGTAAAGCAGCTTCACGGCATTCTCCACCAAGGCCTTGTCCTTTGGATGACGTACCCGTGTGGGGTATACGGTACATCCGTAGTGTTCGGCAAATGCCGCAAACTCCTCGTTGATTACCGGCTCGTTACGGTCGCTGCGGGTTACCGCCGATTTGAGGTTGTCTGGTACGATCGCCATCGGAACCCCGCCGTAAAAATGAAGCGCGTTCTCACACGCCTTAATCAAGTCCTGCCTTGACTGGGACCAGACCGCCTCACAATAGGTATAGTGGCTGCACGGAAGTATGGCCACGAACACTTCAACGCTGCGACATTCACCGCTTTCACTGTCAACGACTTCCAGTTTGTCACCGGCGAAGTCGATATACATCTGGTCTCCGGCATAATGCTCGACATGGCCTACGACATGTGTCACCATACGGTAACGCATGAGATAGTTGCCGAAACTGGCATGTCTGTATCCGTCAGGATGGGTCTCGCGGTACTCTTCGTACAGGGTTTTCACTGTTACGCCTCGGCGGCTAAGCCGGGCAGCATACTCAGGAAGGAGCGCCTCAAGCTCAAGCTGGCGTTGTGACGGTTCCCTGTTACGGCCAACACCTTCAGAGAACATTTCCTGGATGCGAGCGGAAGGCATGGCGGCCAACTCCTTTATCGGTATACCACACTCTTGAAACAGGCGCACATATCTGCGCACCGTGTTGCGGGAAAGCTCAAAGCTCCTGCTTATCTGCTTTATCCCCATCCCCAATGCGTAACATTGGAGGATGTTTGCTATCTTTGTTGTCATAGTAGAAATGATTTTATCCCACCGGTCAAGACGGGAATCAAATCTACGAAAAATCCCCTGCCGGGCATTGCCAAGCAGGGGTATTTTTATATTGGAATCAAGGGGGTAGGATTATTTTAGCACAAGGGGGCAGAATCGCTT
>NZ_QRKI01000044.1:415-2699 GCF_003471885.1 Bacteroides sp. AM16-24 | reverse complement strand
GTCGGCATATTGTGTGCCGTGGGCATGCACGGGCAGTCGTCCGGTGTGCCCAGTCTGCCGCAACTGGTCACTCCCTCGCCCAAGGCGACTATGATAGACCGTTTCGGATATTATCCTACCAACCTGTATACGGGGCTGGTGGATATCACAATCCCCATTCATACCATTGAGGTGAAGGGTATCAAGATTCCCATAGAGTTTAAATATCATGCCTCGGGGCTGAAGTATGACGATCTGCCGATGGAGGTAGGATACGGCTGGACGCTGATGGCGGGCGGGACGGTGAGCTACAGTGCGAGGGGAGCGGGGCTTTATCCCCCCAATGGTATTTCCAGATCACCCTTCATGAAACGAGAGACCGATATCGTCAAAAATGATAAGACGGGAGCTCCCGATTCTGACCAACTACATTTGGAATATGCCTTGAATGGGAGCAAAAGCAAATATGATCATGCAGATTATTACTGCGATTCAGAGTATGACATGTACAATTACTCTTTCCCAGGGCATAGCGGCCAGTATTACCTATTGTCTGACGGTACATATTTCACCGTGCCCTCCACTACCGCTCGCCTTGACCTGGCTTATAACCCTGTGGCCCGTGACGAATATGGAAACGACTATATTTTCGAAGTACAAGATACGGATACATACGGCCGGAATTTTACCAGTTACCTAAGCCGGATTGTATCAGCTGATAGAAAAGATACCATAAATTTTGTCTACGACCAGATTCTTTTGGGGTCACCGGATAAAGTGAAGCGCCCTGTCATTGATAATACCTACATCGTGAAATATGATACCAATTCAGGTAGTGCAACCTATCAGTATGGAGGGACGTTGGGTATTTTCTATAAGGAATTTAATACTCCCATCCTGAAAGAGATAAATTACAGAGGTGGAAAAGTGGCATTTTTATATTCAGCCACTTCTAAACGTTCGCTGGAGAAAATAGAAATAAGAAACCAACAGAATGTAATTGTACAATCTGTCACTCTCGACAAAACAAACCAGTCGTATCTGAATGCCGTGAATTTCCGGGGGAAAGATAATAAGAATGCTTACTCGTATCGATTTGAGTACAATGGCAGCAAACCGGAGGATGCTTTGCCTATAGTGGATTATTGGGGATACTACACAGGATTCTCTACTTCATCCGGACTGTATGTACCGAACTTCTCTATATCCGTGATGGGAAGCGACTATAGGATTCCGGGAATGGACCGAAGCCCCAATGAAACAGGAATGTCCAAAGGTATCCTGAAGAAGGTGGTTTATCCTACCCAAGGTTATTCTTTGTTCACATACGAAGGACATCGTGCTGATAACAAACTTTACGGCGGGCTACGTATAAAAGAAGTGAAGAATTACGACAGCAACAACAATTTGCTTGAGACCAAGTGGTATAAGTACGGGCAGAAAGAAGATGGTAACGGACGAGCCGTACAACCTGTAAATTCCAATGATTATGTCGCTTCCTCTTTGCAGGTTGAGTCCATTTATGGGGGCAGTTCCGGTTCTGGCCCGTCGGTAGGCACACTCACCTACATCCAGGCATACGATGCATTCCCTAAACGTAGTTATTATACCCTGGGAAGTACAGTGGTGTATCCGTATGTTACAGAATATACAGGCTCGTCTACAGGCTCCTATGGAAAGACTGAATACTACTACACGGATTATTCGGATGAATATGTAGGGACTATACGTGGAAATGCATCGGAGTTGCCCCGGCGGTCCAATGCATGGAAATGTGGAAAGTTGATTAGTAAGACAGTAAAAGACAGTAGCGGGAAAACCGTATATTCACTGCATAATAGTTACGAGGCAATAAATAGTGAAGAGTATTTGAATCTGAAAGTATTGCCTTATGCTCAAATTACCGGTAGCGAAGGCTCGTCTATAGAAGAACGCTTCACTAATTATAGCGCATTTTCATCCGTCATTGACGGCTCCCTTCACGATTATTATCATTATTACATCAGTAGTGGCGATTATGCCGTCAAAGAATCTGAGGAAAGAGTGAATGGAGTGGCTAAAACCATTCAATACCAATACAATGAATATGGACAGGTGACGGAAGAAACCATGATTGATTCTGAAAACAACAAGCTGATTACCAGGTATAAATATGCCCAGAGCACCTCGCCTTCTAATAGTGTATATGCTGCCATGTACAGGGAGAATATGATCGGTCCGGTACTTGAGAAGGAAGAGTACAAGGGCGCCATGTTGCTGGATAAAACTGTAAACGAGTATAAAAACTGGGGAGATTTTATCGCCT
>NZ_QRKI01000044.1:0-405 GCF_003471885.1 Bacteroides sp. AM16-24 | reverse complement strand
AACGAGTATAAAAACTGGGGAGATTTTATCGCCTTGCAAAATGTGAAGCAACTTAACTATTACGAGCCCCGCATCAAATATCAAAGCTATGACAAATACGGCAATCCTACCCGTATCTCTAAAGACGGTGAATTTGAAGATGTCTCCTATATCTGGGGGTATAAGGGGCAACGGGTTGTTGCTGAAATAAGAGGCGGTTCTTTCAGCGCATTAGGACAAACGTTGATAGACAGGGTGACAAGCGCCGTTTCTCCTTCTTCGGCTGATATGGCTGCCATAGAAGCGCTTAGGAACAACCCTTCGCTTGAGGGCAGCCGGATAACGACTTATTATTATGATTCCGCTCTGAACCTGGAACAGCTCGTGATGCCCAACGGCACTAAGACCAACTACGAATATGACTCT
>NZ_QRKI01000043.1:0-2746 GCF_003471885.1 Bacteroides sp. AM16-24 | reverse complement strand
GTAATCATACTATTTTCCGCCACGACAATTTTATCGGCTGTCTTTCAGCCGATAAAATAAAAATGCCCGTAAGAAAATATTTTTGTTTTAACATTCCGGTTTATAGAAACATGGCAGAAGAGCCTTCTTGTCGCATTCCTTACCATGAAGAATACATTCAAACAAGCGTTTCAGGTAATCCTGAGGGTCTATGCCGTTCAACTTACAGCTTTCTATCAGAGAGAAGGTGAATGCAGAGTTTTCTGCCGCATCCTCACTGCCTACGTTCATACAGTTCTTGAGCAGCAGCTTTACAGGTTTCATCCTTTGCTCACAGAGGTTGTTCGAGATTTCCGCTGAACCGTCCTTGAGGATATTTCTCAAGGATTTCCACTGGTTTATCGTATAGTTCACGGCCTTTCTCATCAGTTCGTTAGCCATAATCTTCGCATCCTGCATCATAATGACCACCTTATGATGGATACGTTCAAGAATCGGTCCTGTAAGCTTAAGCCTTCTTTCCTTAATCTGCTCACCGCTGAGTTTCATCATACGGAACAGGTCCTCATTTCTGAACATCTCACCGATAGGATCTATTATGTCCATCGCTGTCCTGTCTGAAGGCAGGGCATCAACCCACAACCTCCTGCAGTGCGTCCAGCATCCTATATGAAGCACCTTTGAGTCTTCACCATCGTACATCCTGTAAACCGTATATCCGTCAGTGGATATGGTTCCCATAAAATATTCAAGGAATGACTTTGCCGCATCGGATGACCTGCTGCCGTTATTATAGTGATAATAGACCATCTTAATATGCTTGGCAAAGAAAGCCCATAAGTACTTTCTCCTGTAAGCCTTGCCTTCCTTTGTTTCCACTCCGACAAGCTCAGTAGTCTCATCAACCATAAGGTAATTAGCTCTCTGTACAAACTCCTTGAAGACATCTTCTATGAACTCCCTTAGTTTGGCGATTCCGTTATGGATATAGCTGTTCAGCGTGGTATTGCTTATGTGGATACCTTCTCTTGCAAGCAGTCTTATCTGTCTGTTCTCAGGCATGCTGAAGTCATATTTCAGACAAAGCAGACGGGCAAGCAGTTCAGGAGAGAAGATACCTCCAAGGTTTTTCAGCGGATGTTCCATGGTGCTTGTGAAAGTGCCGTCCGCAAGCTTTACCCTTGCCACCTTGTAAACATGCTCCACGTTATGAGCCCTTACATGTTCTATGACCCTGTATTCCCAAACATCAGGCATACCGTTACGGTTCATAAACCTTGCACCATCCGGGAGTTGGTAATAGTCTTCTATTTCATGAACAACTACCTTATCCACCTTCAGCCTGCTCTTTTCTGCACGTGGTGCAGTTTCCTTTCTTCTTGAAGGTTTGCTGTTCTGTTCAGGTATGTTGCCGGAAGAGGTATTGCTGCCGGTTTCGTTATCATCGGTCTTATTATTATCATCCTTCCTGTCAGAACCGTCATACTCGGATTGTTCCAGAGCGGACTTGTCGAGATTACGGTTGTTCAACAGCCTTCTTTGCTCGGATGTACGGCCGAAACGGTGTTTCCTGCTGTCATCAAGCTGAAGCCTGAGATTGGAGATCTCGTTTGCCAGCATCCTGTTCACCTCATCCTTTGCTTCAAGCTGCTTTCTCATAAGTTCCATTTCTTTCCTGTAATGTTCAACCGTGGTTGACTGCTTTTCGATGGTATCTTTGAGATCATTGATGGTATCTATCAGATTTTTAGAGTTCTCCCTGTTGGATTCTTCAATAGACTTAAGCCTCGCAATTAGTTCGTTTACCTGTTTGCGAAGCCCTGCCTTTTCCTCATTCGCCAGACCCAGCTGACAGCAAAGTAACTCGTATGCTCTTTCATCAATCATGATATAAAGGTACGAAAAATCAGGCACTTACGCAAACTTTTTACCGTTTATTTTTATACTATTCTGTTGATAATCAATGTGCTAATATTAACCTTTCGGACTAACGTACATCTTGTCAACTACAATGCTTTCCGTAAGATAAGCCATGTCCGACCACTGTATCCGGTAGCACCTGGAGACTTCATCAAATATAGGTTTCTTGAATTTGCCCATAACAGGACGTTTTTCGTAAAGCACATAAAAACCACGTTCGTAATGAAGTATCTTCACGACCTTTCGGTTCCGGGACATGAACATATATACATTGGACGCATCGCTCGGGTCAAGTGACATTTCTTCCCTTATACTCTCACACAGACGGAAAATGCCTTTCCGCAAATCAACATTACCGTTAAACAGGTAATAGTTCAGGTTAGCACTCAGTCCAAGCATATCATCCTATCATTTTATTAAGCAACAGGCTCAAATCAAGAACGGTGGTGTTTCTCAGGAACAGTGTTGCGCCAGACGCCAGCTGTAACTTAATCCATTTTATTGGTAGCTCACCTTCAGGTTGTTCCACGTCCAACTTCACAGTTGGACTATTGCATGGTTTACCGCTTATCTGGACTTTGGCAACCTTGGGCTGCTCAACCTGGACTGTCTTGCCCAACTTCTCACTCCACAGCTGGTGACGCTGCCAGTTCATGAACTTGTCGTAATTTACCCCATAATCAGCACAGAACTCCCGAAGATCCTTGGTCTCGCTGCATAACTGGTAGAGGTCATATACCTCCTGATAGTTTACTTTTTCTTTTGCCATAATCATTTTTGTTAAAGGTTACGGCGCAAAGATATGGCAGCTAACAACTTATGTCAAGGCGGAAAATAGAATGGTTAC
>NZ_QRKI01000042.1:3095-3362 GCF_003471885.1 Bacteroides sp. AM16-24 | reverse complement strand
AGCATCAGACAGTCATCACCTTCACGGCCTATATACCGATGAATCATATACCGGCCTTCCCACTGATAAAAAGGACAGCACCAGACAGGAAGTTCCCCATCCGGAGGACAAGGAACTACTTCCACGAGGTCTATCCCCCCTCTGATAAAGGGATACATGCTTTGCCCGCCAATAAGCAGCCTCACCGTCTGCCCTTGCCTTAAAGCCTTGGCCACTTCGGCAAAAAAATCATTGGATACCGTTATTTTTCGCATGTTTACAATATGG
>NZ_QRKI01000042.1:0-3085 GCF_003471885.1 Bacteroides sp. AM16-24 | reverse complement strand
CTTCGGCAAAAAAATCATTGGATACCGTTATTTTTCGCATGTTTACAATATGGTATCATGAGAAAGGCATGCCTCGGCGGCATCGGGCAGGCAGACCAGGTGATAAACGAGTACAGCAGAAAGCAAACCCAGAAAATTACTAATATAATCATACAGTTCATCACCGTAAACGAAGTTAAGAGGACACGAAGAACGCAACGCATCATACTTTTGGGCTATAGCCACAATTTTTAGAAACAATTTTCAATCCCTATCTTCCGGAACAATGCCAACAAGTCGATTTCCTGCTCTTGTGAAAGCGATTTCACATTTTCCTTGTTTGTTGTATTGCTATTCATTTGTATATTGTCATATAATAAGTTGAGGGTATTCTGTACTATTGAATCCGGAACATATACTAAAAGAATAATCCCTACTTACACATCTATAGTAAATGTATAGGTAGGGATTAAACTGTTTATTCTATTGGATTTGGTTATCCTATGAAAGGATTTCTGTTCCTTTATCCTCCAACTATAACGTTATTTGCATCAGTGCTAGCACCACCCAAATAACCGTCGAAATCGCTACAAGTGAATGTTCCTGCGTTGTATATTCTACCCTTCAGGTAAGTAGTAGTAGCTGTTACAGCACTACCTCTTGGAATATTCAGACTGTAACCTTCATCAACGATAAGTCCTATGATAGTAAATGCTGTAGTAGTCCAAACAACGCGTTCAGAACTCTTCACTTCAACATACTTCACTGTATTTGGTAAGATGCCGCAAGCCGTACAAGCACCGGTGATCTCAACATAGTTAGCGTATTCACCAACTTCTGCTTGGGTTACAGATGTTGCGTTTGTAATAACTTTGATAAAACCAGGCGTTCCTGTAGAGGCTACAACGGTATTTACGTTACCGGTACCAAACAATTCGATAGTACCAATCTTAGCATCAGCAGCAGCGAAAGCATCAGCAAATTTTTTTCCAGTAAAAGCATTGGTACTTACATAAGTATAAGCATCAGCATTCTTTTGCGTGATATAGCCATAATTGTTGATTTTACCACTGGTGTTATTCTGTACACCTAAACTTCCGGCATTGTCAATCCTTCCGTATACTTCCAAGGAAGTGGCATCATTGGTCAGTTCTGCTCCATTCATAAGGAATTCTGCGCCTACAGGGATATCAATTATACCATTATTAGTCATATTCAGTTTCAGAGTGGTTGCACCTGAAATATTTACTGTACCATTATTGGTAATTGCAGTTGTTGTAGGATTAGTAGCTGTAGCTGTTACCATATTTGTCATTGTCATTGTTGCACCTTCAACGACTTCCAGTGAAGTAATATAGTCAAATGTTTTGCTATCTGAGTATTTCCACAAACCTGCAAACTTAACAGGAGTAGCAGTACCAAACTTCAAAGTTGCAGGAACTTCTGTTTCTGTAGTACTTACGAATTTAACAGCATCGCATTGAGTTGCTAGGTCAGTACTAAGTTTAAAAGTTATCTTATTTCCAGCATCTGCTACACGTGCTTCATAAGCAGCTGTAGCTTCTGCATCCATTACGAATTCACTGTTCTCATCGCCGTCCAAGAAGAAATCAACTGTAGCCTTATTGGCTATTGCGTCATAAACTTTCAAGGCATCAATCAGATGTTGTTGATCTGTAATATGCAATCCATCCATATCAAGAGTGGACATGTCGGCTTGGATACTACGTTTGCCATACTTACCGATCTTTTCACCTATGAAAGACCCTTTTGTTGCATCAGTCCATGTATTGTCGAGTACTTCCTGAACACCTTCAGTGACTGTTTTATCATAAGTTACTGTAGTTGCGGTCTTTCCCCAAATATTTCCTTTTGCGTTATCTAATGTTACTTTACCATAGTTTGTTTTGATAACAACATTAGCATTGTTGGCTGTTACTCCGCTTTTGAGAGGTAGCAATGTAAACACTGCGTTGTAGTTATCGGTGATATCCGTTGTAGTTAAAGTATTTACTACTGTAGCAGCGGTTAGATCAACATCAGATACATTTGTCCAAAGTGAAAATTCGGAGTTCCGGTATGGGGTGGCTGCATTATATTTAACAGGAATAGATGTCGTGAAAGCACCATTTGCATTCATTTCAATACTTGAAACCTTAAGTGGACTTACACCCAAACCATCAATTTTATCAGTATTACTGGGAACTGTGGTCAAAATCAATGTAGTACCAACCCGTTTTAGGACGATGTCATACTTTTTGCCATAGCCTGCTGTATTTCCTTTATCTTTGTCATATGGCGCAATAGTCAAAAGTTCAGACATATAGGGGGTTAGCTCTTTTGTTTTTGCATTCTGGTTTTCAGGAATTGTAATAACAGGAGCCGCACTTCCATTATTAGTAAACGCTGTGTCGGCTGGATAAACCATTATTGCTCCCTTTTCCAATACCATTGATTTGGTTGTGAAGACAAATGCCTTATCATCTTTTGCAGAGCCTTCATAAATGGCATTCTGATAACCCGTTAGATTAGAACTTATATCAGTTATACCATGGAACAGAGACATCAAGTCACCTGCTTCAAAATTCAACCCAAAATCGGATGTCATGTCAGCTCTAGTCAAAATGGGCATACCATCACTACCCTCTAATGATACGGCGAACTTAATGGGTGATTCCTATGAAACAGACGGAGAACTCAACTCCTCATCTGCAGTACAGGATGCCAAAGCAATGCTTCCCAACAAAGCACCAAATAAAAATTTAGACTTCATACTCATCTTTTTAATTAATGTTATTTTAAATTCAAATAAATATTTTCCTTTGTACTTTTAAAATTCCTCAGGAGGTTCCGTACTACTTTGTCCAAAACCTTTTTCCACTTCCACCTCCAGAACTTCCACCTCCGGAGCTTCATACTTCATTTCCTTTTCTACTTTCATAATCTCAAAATTTAAATTGTTAGTAATATTAAAATTGTCTCTTTATTCGGTAATGCGATAATTACTGCTACCGCTGGCTGCCTATTATCCTATCGCAAAGACAGGCTACCTCTTATATAAGAACCTTAGCTATTCCTATATATAATAGGTATAGCAAACCCGCAT
>NZ_QRKI01000041.1:0-4232 GCF_003471885.1 Bacteroides sp. AM16-24 | reverse complement strand
TCATTGGGATATTCAGCTCTTTTGTAAAGCTAATAACACTTTGTATATCAGCCAAATGCACTCATCGTTTATTTAGGAAATTTGTTTTTTACTTTGCAGGCTGAAAATGCGGGTTTGCTATACCTATTATATATAGGAGTAGCTAAGGTTTTTATATAATAAGCAGCCTGTCTTCGCGATGGGATAATAGGCAGCCAGCGGTAGCAGTAATTATCGTATTACCGGTTGATAATAAAGAGACAATTTTAATATTACTAACAATTTAAATTTTATGATTATGAAAGTAGAAAAGGAAATGAAGTATGAAGCTCCGGAAGTGGAAGTTCTGGAGGTGGAAGTAGAAAAGGGATTCGAAGCAAGCCCAGGCGAGCAATTCCCATCCGGTGGTGGAAATGAGGTTATGTAAAATGGGTTATACCTTGAAATAAAACGATTTAATATTAAATTATTTTAAAAAATGAAAGCAAAACATTTATTATTTACTGTTGCAATCGGTGCAACCTTTGCTGCTTGTACGTCTGAAGACAACTTCAACATAGCAGAAAATAATGCCACCGATGCTAAATTATCCATTCGTCCAGTTGTGGATGTGGAAATAACATTGCCCGGTGATGAAGTGAATACACGACTCGGCCTTGGAACTGGTGCACGCCCTGTGTGGTCAACCAATGACAAACTGGGTGCCGCTGTTATTGATGTGCCGGCATATACATCACAGAATGATTATGCAACTAAGCTGGCAAGCGCTGGTGGTAAAGCAATCGCATTGTATAATGTTATAGAGTCTTACGGCTGTAACAACGCATTTTCCACCACCGACGGTGGAAAGACTTGGGCAGCAGAGCAGCCAATGGTGGAAGGTAACTACTTGTTCTACGCTCCTTATCAGGTAGGTTTGAACTTCCGTAGCCCGCTTGAAGTAGCTGTACCCCGCATACAAGATGCCTCCGGAGAAAAGACTGCCTTGGGAGAATTCTATAATGGTGACAATATTGTGCAAGTAGGTTATAAGTTTATCACTGGCACTGAAAAGCAAAGACCAGTGGTTCCAATGTTCAATATCTTTGCTTATCCGAAGTTCACTATCAAGAACGATTTCAACGGTTATTTGTTTGAAAGTGGTCTTGCAAACGCTGTGCCAACAAAGCCTTATAATGGAACTATTAAAGTTGACTCTATTGAGTTTGTAAATATCAGTGCAAAAGGTACTGCTAAAACAGGTATGGTTATTGGTGGTAAGTTGAAGCATTCCAGTGCTTCTGCAAAGGTTGCTAATGATGCAAGTAATGATATATCAACAACTCCTGCCAGCGTGATTGCCGCTCTCCATCAAGAAAACAACGGTTTCAATACTGATGGTGCTTGGAATGACCTCGACTATATGCTGGGAGCAAAAACAACTGAATTCGTAGACAACTCTGCAGATAAGGTAACGACTGGCAGACACACCAGTAGCATACACAATATGGATGGCGTTATCACAACATTGGTCGTAGGTAAAGAACTTGCTCAAGGTGCCAGCATGGATATTTTTGCTGTAATGCCTGCCTATGCATTCAACTACACTAACGACATGTTGGCTGCAAAGATTTATGTAACTATAGAGGATGCTCAGTATGTAATTTGTGAAGGTAAATTAAAAACTGGATCAGCTCTAAATGCTAATGCTACAGAAGGATACACCTTTACAGCTAGGAAAAACGCCGGTTTGACAAGCTTAACTTTCATGGCTGGTCAATCACTGCCTGCTGAGGCTCTGTATGTAGATGGAAATACATATAAGAAGAAAGATAAAGGCGAAGACTTATTTACTATAGATCTAAAGGGTGGAACTTCTACTTCAGCTGATGAAGTTCAGATCGCTCTTCTCACCAGTGCAACTGCTGAAGAAGGCATCAAGAGCACAGATGAGTTGATCGATATGATTAAGAAAGATGCTCCTAATGGTACGAATTGGGTAGAAGGTACAACTTCAGATGCAACTCAAAAAGGATACACGATTGCTCCGACAAATACCATAGAGATCAATAGCGCTTTGATAGACTGTTTGGCTAACTACAATCAAAACACTGGTGGCGCATTATCTATCAAAACTGTTGTTCCTATCGCAAATGATGTGAAAGTAACAGCTACTACTGCCACTTCTGTAACATTAGAAAGTGTAAGTGGTAAGAGCTACACTATTGGTTTGCCTGATGCAGTAGCTCAGAATGCCGCAGCTGCAGATAAATATGTTATAGTGAAAGGAAATCAAACACAATCCGCTGCTATTGCAGGTGCTGTAGTTATCGTTGACGGTGCTACATGGACAGTTGATACAGCTGATCCTGGAGTTAAGTCACTGCATATTGCAAGTACAGCTAGCTCAGCAGTTACTACTGCCTTAACTACTATCACAGCCGATAATATCCGCAATGATGGAGAATTGACAGCTGTTGGTATCACCGCCAATGCTATTGTTAACGAAGGAACTATGACTGTAACAGGTACTCTGGATGCTTCTTCTGGCACACTTTCCTTAACCAATAATGGTACAATTGCTGCCAATGCAGGGGCTGCTTCATTTACAGTAACTGCCGGAACAGGTACAGTAACAACACCGGAAGCCACAACAAGCCTTGGTATTAGTATTGCACCGGCTGCTACACAAGATGTCATTTATGTATGTACTACCACTTTAGAAACAGCTCAAATTACTGCTGCTGCTGCCATACCATCTGTCAATGTCATTAAAGCAAATGGTAAAACGACATTAAAGGCAGATGACATTGCTAAATTCAATACCATTAAACGTATCCAGATTACTACTGGTGGTATTGATACAAAAGATGTAGCCACATATAATATGACTGGCTTTAAAGTAGAGTTGTTAGGTGCTGCAACCTGGACAGGTACAAGCGCAGTACAAACTAAGGTTACAGGTGTTAAAGTTGTTCTTGGAGCGTATGATCTTACTTTAGCTAATATAGCTGCCAGTGGTTCTTCTGAAGCTACTACCGGAAAGATTAAAGCAAACGGTGTAACTGCAACTTGGAACGGTGGTGCCAGCAACTAATTCTTTGCTAAGAAGGATTTTCTAATCCAATAGTTCTATAATCGAATCTCCGTCTGTACAATATATGTATCAGTCGGAGATTCTTTTTTCTTATGTCCATCCATTTGCAAGTATTGGATAAACTGAAAAATACATTTGTATATAGATGAATAATAATGCGACAAACAAGGAAATAAGAGAGAAATACATCTCCAACAGAAAAACGCCAACTGACTTATTGGGATTGTCTTGGAAGATTGGGAATGAAAATTAATTATAAAAAATTACAACTATAATCCAAGAGGATAATGTGCTGCGGCACACCTTTCTCATGATACCATATTGTAAACATGCGAAAAATAACGGTATCCAATGATTTTTTAGCCGAAGCAGCCGAAGCTTTGCGACAGGGGCAGACGGTAAAGCTGCTTATTGGCGGGCAAAGTATGTATCCCTTTATCAGAGGGGGGATAGACCTGGTGGAAGTAGTCCCTTGTCCTCCCGATGAGGAACTTCCTGCCTGGTGCTGCCCTTTTTATCAGTGGGAAGGTCGGTATATGATCCATATTGTAAACATGCGAAAAATAACGGTATCCAATGATTTTTTTGCCGAAGCAGCCGAAGCTTTGCGACAGGGGCAGACGGTAAAGCTGCTTATTGGCGGGCAAAGTATGTATCCTTTTATCAGAGGGGGAATAGACCTGGTGGAAGTAGTCCCTTGTCCTCCCGATGGGGAACTTCCTGCCTGGTGCTGCCCTTTTTATCAGTGGGAAGGTCGGTATATGATTCATCGGTATATAGGCCGTGAAGGTGATGACTGTCTGATGCTGGGTGATGGAAATGTGGCTCGCATCGAGCGGGTGAAAAGAAAGGATATCATCGGAGTATTGCAGACTATCTGCCGTCCTGACGGAACAACGCAGGATTGCCGTGATGCCCGTTGGCTGAAAAAGGCAGAATGGTGGTATCGGTTACGCTTTTTGCGAAGATGGTTACTACCTGTTTTTAAGGCATTGCACCTCAGGTAGGTATTGCTTGGTAAGTTGTTCCTGAACTCGCTTCTTTCATTCTGTTTATAAGTACTTCTGCGTTACTGCTTGAATATTTATTTGTACATATCTGCACTCATTGCCAGTGGGCATATGGGTGCATTTGTTTTTTAACGGCTATACGGTTTCTGTTGAAGAATGAACTTTTT
>NZ_QRKI01000040.1:547-5040 GCF_003471885.1 Bacteroides sp. AM16-24 | reverse complement strand
AACCATTTTTAACAAAAATAATTGTCCTATTATTTGCGACATTTATAGAAAATCACTATCTTTGAGTATTGAAAATAAAGAGATAAACAAACCTTTAAAGCTGGTTTGGCTGCCAGTATAAAGAACAGCAAACAAAATCATGAAACATTGCTTCTTAAATCCATTTCGTAGCCAACTGTTAGTGCTATTTTTCAGTATTAATTCATTAATCATTTTTTTATGAAAAAAGAGTTTACATTACGCTTAGACGATGCAGCCTGCGCAGAGTTAGAAAATCTAAAAAAATTATCTGGTGAAAAAACAGATGCTAAAGCTATTAGATTTGCTATTCAGAATTATGCAACTTTGAATGATAGGTATATTGAAACACAACGGCAAATAAGGACGTGGAAAGATAAATATGCAGCGTTAAATAAAGCTGTTGATGATTACTTGTCTTCTTTTGAAGCATTGAAGAAAACTACAGATTGATAGTCAATTATTAGAAATGTGAAAGGATTAATTTATGATTGGAGTAGAGAAGAAAATTTTCAGATTATCTAGTTCTGTGTTAAATCGTACTTTTAAGCAGGAAAAGAGTATTTTTTGTTCAATGGTGTTACGATTGATGGATACAGAAAACTATGCAAACAATTATTGCGATTCGCTAAGTCTTGTTCTTGAACTATTTCCAGAGATTGATAGGGAAAAGCTAGAAAAAGAATTGGATAAATACGTTTGATAGTATTTGAAATCAAAAATGGGCTATTAAACTAGTTAATAGCCTTATTTTAATACATAAATTCATGAAATATGGCAGCGGATATGACAGATGAAACGATTGCACAATACATGGAACGCATCGAGAAAATGAGCATAAAAGAAATTCAAAAAGAAATTGAATTTCTGGAAAGCCCCGGTTACAACTGTGAAGGACTGGTATGTGCAGACGGAGTAATTACTCCCCGGACAAAAATGCATCGTAAGGTTCTTTGGTATAAGAGAATGAACCAAAAGAGCCTAACAGCCCTGCAATGGGCAAAAGAAGGATATGTTGTAAATCCGGATGCAATAGGAAGAAAGTGGAAAAACAATCCTCACAATTCAAAGGCTATAATATATTATGTATCAGATGAAGTACATGAGGACAAAGAAGCGGCTAAAGAATTTCTCAAATCGAGGCGTAAGGAAAAGAAAGAGTAGTCTTTAGTTCACAGGTCTCTTTTCCAGATATATAAGTCAAGATAAAATGGGATTATCATACCAAATAACGCATAACAGAATAGTAATGAATCAAGAAAGAACATTAACCTTTGGTAAGTATAAGGGAACACATCGAAGTAATATTACTGGAGGCTTCTCAGCAGGTGACTTCGGTGGTTTAATTTATTCAATCGAAAATTTCAATGAAAGTGAATATGAGTTTTAACCAATAAAATGAAGATATGAATAATGAATTTATTGATGGTATTTGGTTTGCTGTTCAGCATATTGTAGTAGTCAGAGATATGCCAGCAATCGCAATAGGGATAATTAAGGAATCGAATCTTTCCATTGATGATTGTAAGGCTGCGCAAAAAAGGAGTGGTTCTTTTCACAATCAGATGATGAAGTTTATTGAAACAGAATTAGCGTAAAACAGTATAAATATGAGCAAAATTGAAGAAGCCTTCAGAGGCTTAGGAAGAACAGAGAAAGTGAGATTCATTTCGCAGAACATCGAGTATGCAAATGCGGTTGCAGTAGCCAGTTATGTAAAAGGTTATCTTTTCGATGTCCTTAATGATGTCGGAGATGATGAGTATATAGCAGCGTATCTCAGAGAAAAGGGATATGAAGTAAAAAAACAAGAATAATCCTCAAATCGATATATAAATAAACGAATTATGAATGAAAGAACAATCCAAATAGACGTAATTGGAAAAATAGAAGGTACTCAATTTATGAAGTGTAAGCTATATACAAATGAAAATATTGTCATTATCATGATGAATGAATTTGATTATGAACGGTTGAAAGAAGAAGGAATCTTCATAAGAGATGGCAAAAGTCGAGATTCAGCCGGGGTGTTGAATACAACCAATACTTTCATCGAAAAAAATTAATACTCAAAACAAAAAAGAATGATTATGGATAAAAAAGAAAAGAATTTTGCCACATACAAAGAATTTGCAAAGATGCTTCGGGAAGTGGCAAACATATACTCTAAACTGGGTGACGAACCATTGTTGAAAGAAGGATATGAGTATAACGCCATTAGAGATGCTGTTCAGTATGTAACGAACAAACACGATTTTGGTTACTTTATACAGCCTTGGAAGGATGAGTTTCTACGTATGCCTTTTGATGTGACGAAGCGAAAAAAATGGGCTGATTATGTGGCTGAATGCCATGCTACAGGAAAGGAAATAGATTACGATAATTATGATTGGGATAAATGACCATAATTTTTCGAATAGTGTGAAAGGGAATAGATGTCATATAATCAAAATATAGATAGAATGTTTATTGAATATAAGGTATATCGTAGGGTGTCAGATTTGAAGCCTTTTATATCTAGGGATGAACTTCCTTCTTGTCAGATGATTGGGAAAAAAAAGTTTGTAGGAAAAAAAGCAAAAATGGAGGCTGTTTATAGACTTACAGGGAAACGTTTGCCAGAAGACTATACAACAGAGCAGGTAAACAATTTTCTTACGGTAGAGCTTTTTAATACGTCTTTATGGCATAAGTATAGAAAGATTTACAATGAAGTTTCCAATGAAAAAGAAATTGTTGTTGAGAACTATAGTTATCAATATACATTAGTTGTAGAATTAGCAAATAAATCGAATTTATCATTGGATGAAGGAAAAATTGTACATTTTGTTATGTGCGAACTGTTAGGAAATCCTTGTGAAACGTATAAAGGGATGAAAAACCCTATAATTTCTTTACGAAAAGATTATGATAGATAAAGCAAAAACATTAGATGAATGCTTTAAGGAACTAATTCTTAAAAGAGGTTGGTCTAAAAATAGTCCATATGACCGCCGAACTGCATCAAGGCATAAAAAGCAATTCCTTGAAGGAACGTTGCCCGATGAATTTAAAAGAGTATATTTGCAAAGTGCTGGTTATACAATAGTGCAGCCGGAGCTTTGGCGACAGGAATTATAAAACAAAGAAAATGGACTGGAGGAACATAATAAGAAATCTATTAGAAATTATCATTGCTATTTTTAGAATGATTTTCATAGGGCTATTTTATATAGCCAAGTTTATGTTTGTGTTCTTTATTCTACTTTTTTTTGGAGTATTAATCAGTCAAAATAATAAGCGATGGTAAATAGAGAAATAAAAGCCCGAAAACGTGCGGTGAAAGAAGAAAAAGAAGAAATAGACGGTGAGATTGTTAGAATTAGGAAAGGGCATCCTCGTACAAATCTTCCTGTGAAACTCCCAGAAAATCCCACATGGCTGAAACAACCTAATGTAGTTACATTAATGGCTGGTGATTTTAAGACAGTACAGATTAGAATCTTAATTGCTGTTATAGAGAAATTACAGGATGTCATAGAATTAAGTATTCAGCATCTAGATAAATATGGTACATCTATTCCATGCGAGCAATTATCTTTATTTCAAGAATATTCAGACCGTATAAGAGTAGATATCGCATATCGGGATTTGGGCGTTAATCCAGACCAATACAAGGAAGTAAAAAGCATGGTTCGTAAATTAATCAGTATTCCTGTAGAGCTTGATGTTAAAGACCCAATAACAGGTGAGGATAGTTGGTCTATTACTGGTTTATTCACTAAGGCAAATATACCCAAAACTCCTTATTCAAGAGGTTTTTCTTTAGAAATGGATAGAGAGGTTGCTAAAGTTTTCATTAATGTTGATAGAGGTTTTACACGCTATATAAAAGAGATAGCTTTAAGAGCGCAAAGTAGATATACAATAAGAATGTATATGCTGATTAGCTCATGGAAAGAAAAAGGTGGTTTTTCTATCTATGTGGATAGATTTCGGAAATTCTTAAAATTAGAAGATAAATACCCCGAATTTAAAGATTTGTATAAACGTGTAATACGCCCTGTTTACGATGATTTGTTTGAACAGGCTGATTGCTGGTTTGAAATGGCAGAAGTTTATCGTAATTCAGGCGATACACAGCCTTATAAACTTAATTTCAAAGTTATTAAGTCTGCATTATCAAAGAAGGAAGAAGAACTATTAAAAGGACAAAAGAAGATGATAACGAATTTTTGTTCTTTGCACTTTGCAATGAAGGACGAGCATTTGCAGCAGTTTATTCCACAGATTACATTAAGCAACTATAAAGCAGTAGTAACTAAGATGCTTTATCTAGGCGAATATGTTAGAGATAACTGGAATAAAATTTCAAATAAAGCAGAATATTGTTTATCCGTATTATTAAAAGAAGTAGAAATACTCCCCGGAATGATTGGAGAAGAAAAAGAAGATGAATAAAAGTTGGGTTTTTGTCCCTAGGAGGGGTCTAAAAA
>NZ_QRKI01000040.1:0-537 GCF_003471885.1 Bacteroides sp. AM16-24 | reverse complement strand
GAATAAAAGTTGGGTTTTTGTCCCTAGGAGGGGTCTAAAAATTGGTTTTTTGTCCCTAAGAAGTTGGTTTTTTGTCCCTAAGAAGTTGGTTTTTTGTCCCTAAGAAGTTGGTTTTTTGTCCCTGATTTTTTACCATTATCTGTTGTTTTTCAGATAGTTACCCTTTCATTTTTAAGGGTACTACCATCACTAGCTGATAAAAAAAAACCTGATAATCATACCAACACACAAAAAAGGAACTTTTCTTATTACATAAACCCATAAAAAAGGAACTTTTCTCATAATCTTAACACAAACTTTAGGGAAAAGAACATCTATTAACAAAAAAAGACACTATATGATACAAATAATCAATCAAAAGTTGGGTTTTTGTCCCTATCTAAAAAAAACATATTTTAAAAAGTTGGGTTTTTGTCCCTATGCTTTTTTGATATACTGTAGGGAAAGAAATTGATACCGAATTATCATTCCTGGCACACCCTGTAGAACGACCTTTTGATACCAAATACAAAAAGCAGCCGGAAGCCGGACGCAAAA
>NZ_QRKI01000004.1:226511-329613 GCF_003471885.1 Bacteroides sp. AM16-24 | reverse complement strand
ATCGGCTGAAAGACAGCCGATAAAATTGTCGTGGCGGAAAATAGTATGATTACCCTATAAAGGTTCGTTACGCTTGGGATGATAATCCACAGGAGGCTAACCTGAAGAATAAGGCAGGGCTTCCGGCTTCGCCGTTTCAAATGAATATAGTAAAGTAGATAGGGATTTTATGGGTTTACTAATCGCCCGGTTTTAATCTGTAATTTACAGTAAAGGTGCACGGTTATCTATATTAGATAACCGTGTTTTTTTATCCATTTCTTTAAATGTGTTAATTGCTCTTTTGCTAAATGAATCGGGCAAGAGAGTTTTTTCGCTTCTAACAGATGGGTTACATATCTTTTGCGGTGCGTTACAAATCGTTTTTTCTTCTGTTTTTTGAACTCTTTTTTACCTGTTTCAAAGTATTCTGAAAGGCTGAATTTTTAGGAAAATATCCTCTGTGCCTATAAGATTTTACTTTGTGTTTAATTGTTTGATAATAAATGTTTTATTGAATATTCTGTAATGCTTTCAAAGAAAAATGTAACATTGAAAAGAAAGATGTAATACCGTCAAAAAAACGTGTAGCATGAATGTGTAAATTGTTTCGTTTTTGTTGGATACATTTGCTGCCAAGAAGAGAGAGGTTTTGATAACCGAGGTGGTTGATAATGATATATTTCTAACTTATTATATAATTAAAAATGTGAATAGATGTAAAATATTACAAATACTAATCGCTGGAATTATTAATCTTAAAAGACCAATGTAATTATGAAATGCATGTATGATGACAGTTAATGCTATTTCTAAATAGCTAATGTAATGGAGAGAATGTAGTTATTAATATCTTAAACTAATGGTAATGAAAAATGTAACAAAACAAATTCAAAAGATTCCTTACTTGATTCTTTTGTTGCTATTGAGTTGTTTGCCGACTTTAGCACAGAATGGAGTAACAGTGAGAGGAACAGTCGTCGATGGAAATGGCGAAACGGTGATTGGGGCTTCCATCGTTGTAAAAAACAATACTTCAATAGGTACGATATCAGATATAGATGGAAATTTCACGTTGGCTGTTCCTAATGACAAAGTAACTCTTGTGGTCTCATTCATAGGAATGAAATCGCAGGAAGTCAAAATTGCAAGTCAAAAGATTTTAAAGGTCACTCTGGAAGATGACTCACAACAGCTGGAAGAGGTCGTTGTGGTAGGATATGGCCAGCAGAAGAAAGCCAGTGTAGTAGGTGCTATCACCCAAACTACAGGTAAAGTACTGGAGCGGGCAGCTGGTATCAGTGATATTGGTGCGGCGCTGACAGGTAATTTGCCGGGTGTGGTTACTACCACAGGTACAGGTATGCCAGGTGCAGAAGAACCTAAAATAACGATTCGCGGTGCAAGTTCTTGGAATAATAATGAAGATCCGCTTGTATTGGTTGATGGTATTGAACGCCCTATGAGTTCAGTGGATATCAGTTCTGTACAATCTATTTCAGTCTTGAAAGATGCATCCGCAACTGCCGTTTACGGTGTGAAGGGTGCCAATGGTGTAATTCTTGTAACCACAAAACGTGGTGCTGAGGGTAGTGCGAAGATTGATGTAGGCTTCAATGCAACTCTAAAAGCTCCCTCTAAACTTCCCAACAAGTATGATTCTTACGATGCTTTGATGTTTCGTAATACAGCCATTGAACATGAATTGGCTCTGAGGCCCGATTCATGGGAATATATTCGTTCTCAATCGTTCATCAATAATTATCGCAATCAGACCACCCTTGAGCAGCGAGAACGTTATCCTAATGTGGATTGGCAGAAAGCTCTGTTTAAAGATAACACGATGTCTTACAATGCTAACCTTAATATTAGCGGTGGTACCAAATTTGTGAAGTACTTTGCTTCAGCCGATTATGTACATGAGGGTGACCTCTTTAGAATTTATGACAATGGTCGTGACTATAACTCCGGTTATGGATACGATCGTATCAATGTGCGTAGTAATCTGGACTTCAATATAACGAAAACTACTGTACTGAAGATGAATCTTGCGGGATCTAATTCTATTCGTAAGGCTCCATGGAGTAATACGGGTAATTCGGAATGGCAGATTGGGCAGCAGTGGTCGGGTGCATACAATATTGCACCAGACGTATTTTTACCGCAGTATTCTGATGGTAGCTGGGGAATGTATCCACTTGTTTCAAATACCACGAACTCAGCAGAGAATATTTCTTTGGGTGGTACGATGCAGCTCACAACAACCCGTATCAATACCGACTTTACACTGGAGCAAGATTTGAAGTTTATAACCAAAGGGCTTTCTGCCCGGGCCACTGTTTCATGGGATAATATATTTGTTGAAAACAATCGTGGTATCAATGACTTGAATAATAGTGCGCAGCGTAAATGGATTGATCCGGATACCGGTCAGGTGAGATATAAAGAGTCATACGACACAAATAATGGTTTTGACTGGACGCAAGGGGTTAATTGGAGTACTTCTCCCGGTGCAGTGGATAATAGTCAAACGGTACGTAATCTTTATTATCAGGCGCAATTGAACTGGGTACGTAGTTTTGGCAAGCACAATGCTACAGCTATGGGATTATTCAGCCGTCAGGAAAATGCGCGAGGCAGTGTGATGCCTACCTATCGCGAAGACTGGGCTTTCCGTGTTACTTATAACTATGCCGACCGTTATTTCATCGAATACAACGGTGCTTACAATGGTTCTGAAAAGTTCAGTCCGGAAAATCGTTTCGCATTTTTTAATTCAGGTGCTATCGGTTGGATGATCAGTGAAGAACCTTTTATGAAGTTTTTTCGTGAAAAGAAGATTATCGATATGTTGAAAGTCCGTGCCTCTTATGGTGAAATTGGTTCCGACCAGTTAGGACCTGATCCGTTTGATTCAAGTCGTCGATGGTTGTACATGAATCAGTGGGCTTATGGCGGAAACTCTCGGATAGACCTTAATCAGACGCAAAGTATTTATACATGGTATCGTGAGGCTGCTATTGGTAATAAAGATATTCAATGGGAAGTTGTGAAAAAGTTGAATATTGGCGTTGACTATTCGCTTTTTGAAGGAATGCTGGCTGGTAGTTTGGAATTCTTCCGTGACGAACGTTCTAATATATTTGTTTATGGTGGAGACCGTTCCATTCCCTCTTATTTCGGAGGAACTCCACCTTCTATTAATAAAGGTAAGATCCGTACGAATGGATATGAATTGGAATTACGTGTAAATAAGACATTTGGTAATGACTGGCGTGTTTGGGGTAACTTCAGTATGACGCATGCTAAGAACAAGGTATTGGTGAAAGATGACCAGGCTATGCGTCCTGCCTATCAGAAAGCAGCCGGTTTCGGGGTAGGTCAATATACTTCTTATATTGATGCAGGATACATTCAAAACTATGACCAATTGTATGGTAGCCCTGCTCATGATGCTAATGATTCTCAAAAACTGGTGGGCGACTACTACATTGTCGATTTTAATGGCGACGGTGTGGTGGATAACAAAGATCAGGCTCCTTATGGTTACACTAGCCAGCCCGAAAATACATTTAATGCTACCATAGGTTTCGAATGGAAAGGATTCAGTGCATTTGCACAATTCTATGGTGTGACCAATGTCACCCGTGATGTGGGCCTTACTAGTTTTGGCAGTAAACTGAACACAGTGTTTGACACTGGTACATGGTGGTCAAAAAATACTCCTAATGCCGATGTGGTAGTACCTCGCTGGAATTCTACTCCGAGCTATAACGGCGGAACCCAATCTCTTTATGACGGTTCTTACATTCGTTTGAAGAACGTTGAACTGGCTTATACTTGGAATAAAGGCTGGATCAAGAGAATTGGATTAAGTAACCTGAAGATTTATGTCAATGGTAATAACCTATGGTTATGGACTCGTATGCCGGACGACCGTGAAGCTAACCTTTCCGGAGCCGGTTATCTGGGAGCTTACCCTACAGTGAAACGTTATAACTTAGGTATTAAATTTACATTATAATAATGAATAAGATGAAATATACATATAAGACTCTTTTATGTTTAGGTCTGTTGTCGCTGGCAGTAGGATTGGGCATGACGTCCTGCGAGGACTATTTGGATAAGAGTCCTGAATCGACTGTTTCCGAAGAAGATGCGTTCAAGAATTTCCGTAATTTTCAGGGATTCATAGAAGAAATATATAATTGTATTCCCGATAAGGAGAAGTGTAACTATTGTACTTCTTGGAACTGGGGTGATGATGAGCTCTTCAATTCCATGGGAGATGGGCACATGACACATCAGGCCGATTTGGGCAATTTTCGTGCTTGGCAAAGCAATGATCAGTCTTGGTTATACAGAAGTTCCAGTAATCCTACTTCTATGAATACATTTGACCATTCTTTGTGGCCACACTCTTGGTATTGTATCCGTAAAGCTAATGTAGGTCTTGCTAATTTGGATAAAATGGTAGGTACACAGGAGGAAAAAGATATGATTGCCGGTCAACTTTATTTCTTTCGTGCATGGTGGCATTTTGAACTGATGACTTATTGGGGAGGATTGCCTTATATTGACCAGGTCTTTGATGCTACGCAAGAGTTGAATTTGCCGCGATTGACTTATCAGGAGTGTGCTGATAAAGCTGCGGAGGATTTCCGTCGTGCAGCCGATCTATTACCGGTGGATTGGGATAAGACCAATGCGGGTAAGGCTACAGATGGTAAGAATCAGCTACGTATTAATAAAATTATGGCACTGGGCTATTTAGGCAAGAATTATCTATGGGCAGGAAGTCCCCTGATGAAGAACGGTGCACAGTTGGGAGGAACCCAGACTTATAACTATGATGAAGCTTATTGTAAGAAAGCTGCACAGGCATTTGGTGAACTGCTGGCTATGGTAGAGAGCGGGCAGACTCAATATGCGCTTGCAGAGTTCAATTATAGTAATGTTTATGATCATGAGAAGGCAAAAGGTGCCCAGAATAGTTACTCCGATATTTTCTATACCCGTCGTCAGGGTTGGTTAATGCCCGGTTCGGTCGAGGCTATATTCCGTGGACCTTCTGGCAATAGTGATGGTAATGCTAATAACAGTAACTGGAATATGTCGAAAATATGGGGACCGAAGGTTGCAGGGATTGTTGATCATGACAAGATTATACACTTGCCTACAGCCAATCTTGTAAAAATGTATGGTATGGCTAATGGGCTTCCTCTCGACGATCCGCAATCCGGTTTTGATGAGAGACATCCTTTTAAGAACAGAGATCCGCGCTTTTATCACGATATCATATTTGACGGTTTCCATTTTGTATTGGCAGAGGATAAATTGTCCGATGTACAAAAACCTTATGCTTATTGTGACCTTTCTACAGGTGCAGATATGCGTTCGGCAGATCTTGGCAGCCGTACCGGTTATTTTTTCCAGAAGTTTGTTCCCCATACTTGTAATGAAGGCGATAGGGAATATGACTGGGGTAGTAACTTGCATACCTACTTGCCTTATATGCGTTTGGCGGATATATACTTGATGTATGCTGAGAGTTGTGCTGCTTTTGGTGGCGCATCTGCCAAGTCTGATAATTGTATGCTTACTTCACTTGATGCAATCAATAAGATTCGTACCCGTTGTGGTGCTGAGGGCGTACATTCATCCTATCTTGCAGATAACAGGAAGTTTATGGACGAGATCCGTCGTGAACGTGCAGTTGAACTTTCTATGGAAGGTTTCCGCTTCAACGACCTGCAGCGTTGGCTGTTGCTGACCGAGGCACCTTATACCGAGAAGTATTCTGTAGAATTCGATCGGGTGGAGAGTGCGGATTTCTATAGAAATAATGACCCTGCGGAAGCTGAAGTGGCTAACTACCGTCACGAGCTGATTTTGAAACGCATATACGGTACGAAGCATTATTGGTTCCCCTTGCCCGATAACGATGTTTATCTTTATCCTGAGTTCGGACAGAATCCCGGCTGGTAATCGTGGAGGACTAAAAAGTATGTTTAATAATAAATGAATAAACAATGAAATATATACAAACAAAATTCATTCTTTGTGCTATGCTGGCTGTTTCTCCGATGTTTGTCAGTGCGCAGACCACAGACTGGAATGAGACCGATTCATTGGCAAACGAAAAAGACCCGATGGTACAGGTCGCTTTTCGTAAGGTAGCTCAAAAAGACCTTTTGGGTGGTGTTTCTGTAGTCAATGTGGAAGAACTTACGAAGAAGAATTATAATACTTACAGCCTGGATAACATGCAGGGCTATGTAGGTGGTTGGAATGGTAACTCATTGTGGGGAATGGACGGTGACAATGCCGGTTATTTGGTTTTGGTAGATGGTGTGCCTCGTGATGCAAACAATGTTATGCCGTCTGAAATCGCACAGATTTCATTTTTGAAAGGTGCCCAGGCTGTGGTCCTTTATGGTAGTAAAGCCGCTAAAGGTGCGGTGGTAATCACTACAAAACGCGGTAATGTAGAGGGGCTGAACGTTAGTGTCAGAGCTAATACCGGATTTCATGTAGCGAAGGCTTTTCCTGAGTACTTAGGTTCGGCTGAGTACATGACACTTTATAATGAAGCCCTCTTGAATGATGATCCTACTGCGAAACTCCGTTATACGGCCGAAGATATTTACAATCATGGTTCAGGACTGAATCCATATCGTTATACAAATATAAATTACTATTCTTCTGATTATGTAAAAAAGGCATATAATCGTTCGGAAGTAACTGCTGAGATTACTGGTGGCGGTAAGCGTGCGCGTTTTTATAGTAATGTGAGTTATTATCGTAATGGAGATTTTCTTGATTTTGGCGAAGCCAAGAATAATATGACGGACCGTTTTAACGTACGTGGTAATGTAGACGTAAATATCAATAGCTTTATTAATGCCTACATTAATGCCAATGCTACATTTTACAATTCAAAAACGGCGAAAGGTGATTATTGGAACATAGCATCGACTGCACGTCCGAATTTTCCGGAATATGCGGCTCCGCTTATTCCATTGGATATGATTGATCCCAATGCTACAGCCGCTTGGGAACTGCTGAGCACTACTTCCAATATTATTGATGGAAAGTATTTCTTGGCTGGTACACAGGCTAATCCTACTAATGCTTTTGCTGACAGTTATGCTGCCGGGAGCAGTAAGTGGACGAGTCGTCAGTTTCAGTTTGATGCTGGTGTGAATGTCGATCTTAATCAAGTTCTGAAAGGACTCTCATTCAATGCTATGTTTGCTGTAGATTATGCCACTTCTTACTCCACTTCTTTTGATAATAAATATGCGGTATTTGTTCCTACTTGGGCTAACTATGGCGGTAAAGATGTTATAGTAGCGCTCAGCAAGGAGGGAAATGATGAAAAGCCGGGCACCCAGAATGTGGGTGGAAGTGCGGATAAGCAAACGATTGCATTTTCTGGACAGTTCAATTATCAAAATACTTTCAATAAGTATCATAATGTATCAGCTATGCTTATAGCTAATGGTTACCAGCAGACGGTTTCTGCACAATATCATCGTATCAGCAATGCTAATTTGGCATTACAGGCGGGCTATAACTATCAGCAACGCTATTATGCAGATTTTGGTGCTGCATTGATCCATTCGGCTAAGTTGGCTAAAGGACATCGTCAGGCTCTCTCTCCTTCGGTGACGTTGGGCTGGCGTTTAAGCGGTGAAAACTTTCTGAAGGATTCTCCTGTGGTAGATGATTTATTGTTGAGCGTATCGGGTAGTATCCTCAATCAAGACATTGATTTGGTAATGGGTGATAATGAGTTTTATCTCTATGAATCAGTATGGACTCAAAACGATGGTTATGCATGGTATGACGGTCCGGCCGGTAAATATACTATTTCTACCAGAGGCCAGAACAATGATCTTTCGTTTATCAAGCGCAAAGAGTTCTCTGTAAACCTGAAAACTTCGCTTTGGAATAGACTGATTACGGCCGATGCTTCATTCTTTATCAACTCTATGGAGGGATATTTGATCAATCAACCTACTTTTTATCCGTCACATTTGAATACAGGATATCCGGCAGCATCTTTTATGGCTGTGATGAACTATAACAATAACAAGCGTGTAGGCTTTGATTTCAATATAAATGCTAATAAGCGTTTTGGAGATGTAGACTTGTCTTTGGGTGTGGCAGGCACATATTACGATACTAAGGTTACTAAGCGTGATGAAATCTATGATGATGCCTATCGTTATCGTGAGGGAAAAGCTGTTGATGGTATTTGGGGACTTCAGAGTGCTGGATTATTCCAGAATAAGGAAGAAATCGAGAGTAGTCCTGAACAGAAACTGGGTAGTACGGTCCAACCCGGTGACATCAAGTATGTAGATCAGAATGGAGATAATGTAATTGATGACAAAGATGAAGTCTTCTTGGGTAAAGGCGGTTGGTATGGTGCGCCCTTTACACTCGGTATCAATTTTACTGCCAAATGGAAGAATTTGACTCTCTTTGTGTTGGGTACCGGTAACTTCGGTGCTTATGGATTGAAAAACAGTTCATATTATTGGGTGGATGGCGATGATAAATACTCAGCCATAGTCCGCAATCGTTGGACTCCAGAAACAGCAGCTACTGCTACTTATCCCCGTTTATCTGCTAGAAGTTCAAGTAATAACTTCCGTGCGTCAGATTATTGGTTGTACAAGACTGACCGCTTCGATCTGGCGAAAGTACAGATTACTTATGATCTGCCGAAACGTATTTTGCGTAACACTTTCATCAATGAATTATCTGCTTACGTAAGCGGTGCAAATCTGCTGACAATCTCGAAAGAACGTAAACACATGGAGATGAATGTGGGTAGTGCTCCACAAAGCAGATTCTATAATATTGGTGTGAAAGCTGTATTCTAATCTAAAATTATGATAAAAATGAAACTAAGAAATATTATATTAACTACAGTATTACTGGCGACTTTCTCTGCTTGCGAGGATATGTTCGAACCTGCTAAGGAGAATAATCGCGGTGTTGAGGAAATGCTTTCAGATCCTAATTATGCTGTGGGACTTTTGGGGTACGGATACGCTATGCTGCCGTACGACAATTCTAGTGTAAGTGATGTAGCTACAGACGATGCTGTGACCAATGATAAAGAGAGTGGCTATTCAAAAATGGCTCTTGGTTCATGGGCGTCGAATAATAATCCTATGGAACAGTGGCAAGCCCGTAAAGCGGCAATACAATACCTCAATACATTTTTAGGTATCGCAGACCAGGTAAGTTGGGCTGAGAATGAGGTGACGAACAGGATGTTCATTGACAAACTCAGCGGAGAAGCATATGCCTTGCGTGCTTTGAATTATTACTATCTTTTGATGGCTCATGGAGGCTGGACGGCAGACGGGCAGTTACTGGGTGTGCCGATACTTCTGGAACCGGAAGATAACAATTCTGACTTCAATCAGCCCCGTGCTTCTTTCAGTGCATGTGTAGAGCAGGTATTTACTGACTTAAATAAAGCAGTTGATTTATTGCCTGTTGATTATGAAAATATAAAAAGTGATGCTGAAGTACCTGCAAGATATAAGGAAATCGGTGCAAAGATGGGTAACTATAATCTTGTTTTTGGAACTTATCAACGCGGACGTATTACTGCCAGAATAGCTGAAGCCATAAAGGCACAGGTAGCTTTGCTTGCTGCAAGTCCGGCTTACCGGGAAGGTTCAGGTGTGACTTCTGAAACTGCCGCAAACTATGCTGCTACTGTATTGAATCGTATTGGTGGTGTAGCTGGTCTTGATCCGACGGGTAATACTTGGTATATGAATACAAGTGATCTTGATAATCTTGGTTCAGGAGAAGTGCCTGCTGAAATCCTTTGGAGAGGAAATAAGAGTAATGGAACGGCAGATTGGGATATAGGTATTCAGCTGGAGAAAAATAACTTTCCTCCTACGCTCTATGGTAGCGGACGTATTAATCCTACGCAAAATCTAGTGGATGCTTTCCCTATGGCTAACGGTTATCCTGTTGCAGACAAGGCTAACGGCGGTTATTCGGAAAATGCTCCTTATGAAAATCGTGATCCGCGTTTAGCGAAATACATTTTATTCAATGGAGCTACATTTAAGGAAAAAGCTATTATTACAGGTACTTATCCTGATGCAGAAAACAAGCAAGATAATAATTTGAATCAATTAAGCACCTCTACCCGTACGGGTTACTATCTACGTAAGCTGTTGCGTGAAGACTGTAGTGCCAATCCGAATTCACTTAATGCCAAGTTTCATATTCCTGTTCGTATTCGCTATACGGAAATATTCCTGGCTTATGCTGAAGCAGCCAACGATGCTTGGGGACCAATGGGCAAAGGTAGTAACGCCTATAGTGCTTATGACGTAGTTAAGGCTATTCGTGCTCGTGGTGGTGTAGGAACCGATAACGGTGACGCTTATCTGGAGAGCATCAAGGGAGATAAGGAGAAGATGACTCAACTTATTCGTAACGAACGTCGCATTGAGCTTTGTTTCGAAAATAAGCGTTTTTGGGATATTCGTCGTTGGCAGATGCCATTGGCAGAAACAGCTAAAGGAATACGGATTGACAAAGTGGGCGAAAGTCTGAACTATACCGTAATTGATGTAGAAAATAGAAACTATAAGGAGTATATGAATTATGGACCTATACCTTATGGTGAGATGTTGAAGTGGAGTAATCTGCAACAGAACAAAGGATGGTAATCATATAATCATAAAATGCAAAAAGAATATGGAAATGAAAATCTATAAATTATTATCTGTAATATTGGGGAGTGCCATGTCATTTGCTTTCTCTTCATGTGAGAATGCAAGCAACTCTTTTCCCGATTATGAGGGTGGTGTGAGTGTCTATTTTGCTTATCAATATCCGGTGCGTACTATTGTATTGGGTAATGATCCGGTGGTAGATAATTCTGCTGACCGTCAACATAAGTGTGCCATTTATGCCACAATGGGAGGGGCATACGGTGGAAGAAATATCACTATAGACATTGCTGTTGACAATACGCTTTGTGATAACCTCTTTTTTGAAGACGGCTCACCGGTATTACCCATGCCTTCTACATATTATACATTGGCGGGTGATAAAATAAAATACAACGGTGATCACTGGGGAAATGTGGAGGTGCAGCTTACCGATGCTTTCTTTGCTGACGAAAAAGCACTGAACAATAATTATGTGATTCCTGTAGTGATGAAGAAACAGACAGGTGCCGACCGCATCCTGACAGGTACTCCTTTGATTGAAGGTGATGCTCCGGCACGTCCCAACTCGGATTATTGGAGTGTGTTACCTCAAGACTATGTGCTTTATTGTGTAAAGTACATGAATCCATGGCAGGCTTCCTATTTGCGTCGTGGTACGGATCAGATAACCGAGAATGGTTCTGTAACTACTGTGGTGCGTCATGCGGAGACGATTGAGAAAGATGAGGTTTGCTCGCTGGATACCCGTTCGCTCACGACCTCCGTTTTCACGGTCAACACGAAATCGACCGATGGAACCACGCTGGCCTGCGATTTGTTGCTGACATTCAACGATGCGGGTGAGTGTTCCATTACTACGGAGACATCGGGAATGACTGCTTCGGGGACAGGTAAATACGTGGTGGACGGTGAAAAGAAAGCATGGGGAAACAAAGACCGCGATGCGCTTTATCTGGACTATACCGTTGACTTTGGCATTCGGAAGTGTGCCACGAAAGATACTTTGGTGATGCAGACGCGCGGAACGAACAAGATAGAAACTTTTGTCCCTAAGTATCGTGCCAATTGAACGGAAACGTTTAAACGACCAATTGACATAATGTTGGATAATAACTAAAAATATCCAATCATGAAAAAGATTTTAATATCTATATTTTTATGTCTTCTGTGGTGAATGATAGGAGTTTCACATTTACCACTTATCGTTACCCTTGATTGCATATTGATGAAAAGAATAAGAAATATGTTAATAAATGATTATACAATGAAAACAATAAAATACTCATTATCCTTGGGCTTATTACTGTCGCTTGCCTCTTGTGCCGATGACCAAATCGTTGACTTCAAGACTGAGAAGCCGGAAAGTATAGCCCAATATGAATATCTCAATGCTTACGATGCATTGAAAACATATATAGACCGAAGTGCAAGTCCCGACTTTAAGTTGGGAATTGCGCTGTCGGCGAGTGATTTTCTGAAAGGAGAAGTGGTGCGTACTATGGCCATCTCCAATTTCGATGAGATGACGGCAGGCAATGCCATGAAATACGCTTCGTGCGTGGCTAATGATGGGTCGATGGACTTTGGTTCCGTAGAGAAGTTTGTTTCTGCGGCTAAAGCCGATGGTCTTACCATTTATGGGCATACTTTGGCTTGGCATGCACAACAGAACAACAAGTATCTAAACGGATTGATTGCTCCGATACCTCTGCCTGTTGATCCTAATGCGTCCAACAAGTTTTTGCATATTGCAGTGCCGGAAGCAGGGGCTAATCCTTGGGATCGTGAAATTTATTATGATCTTGCTGAACCTCTCGTAGTAGGTAAGGAATATGTGATTTCGATGAAGGCTAAGGCTACTTCGGCCGTGGATTATAACTTTTGGCCTGGTATTATTGATGGTGATACGCAATATTTGCCTTCTTTTTCAGCTGATAATAAATGGGAGGAAACCTCTATAACATTTACAGCGAATATTCCTATCAATCGTTTGCGTTTCTGTTTCGGTACGTTTCAAGGAGAACTTTGTTTTGACGATGTGACATTGTCTTCTGCTGATGACGAAAATCTTATTGAAGGCGGTACGTTTGATACTGAAGATTTATCTCGTTGGACAAGACCGAGCTGGATGAGTTCATATTCCTATGAAATAGGTAAGGAAGGCACCGATAATGCAGGCTTTTGCTTGACTATGACTAATACGGAAAAGAAAGACAATAATTGGGGGGCACAAGTGTGGTATCAATTTGCTGTACCGTTGACAGAAGGAAAGGCGTATACTTTTACAGCCAAGGCCAAAGCAACAGAAGCATACAATTGTACCATATTTACGCAGTCTTCCAGTGGTGGTGCTCAGGGGTATCCTGGTGGCTTTAATATTGGTACTGAATGGACGGATGTCAGTTTGACATTTACGCCGGGGCACGGACAAGTGGATAAGTTTACTTTTAATATTGGTGATTTTGTAGGAACTATTTATATAGATAATGTCGTGTTCTCAGATGGAACGTCGAATATTTATGCTACTGATTTTGAAAACCAGTCAATTGAAGGGTGGACAAGGGGAAATGGTTGCAATCATGCATTGTCTGCTGAAGGTGAGGGATATGCTTCTAATCAGACAAGCATTGAACTTACTCCCGAAGAAAAGAAAGACACGCTAACTTGGGCTATGAACAATTGGGTAGAAGGCATGATGAAAGCTACCGGTGGTTATGTAACTGCATGGGATGTAGTGAATGAAGCTATTTCCGGTGGTGGTAACGATGAAGGTTTCTATACTTTACAGTCTGCCAGCAACGTTTCTGCTGAGGATACTAAGAACAATTTCTATTGGCAAGATTATTTGGGTAATGTGGATTACGTACGCATTGTTGTAGCTGCCGCCCGCAAGTATTATGCGGAAAATGGTGGTACTGCTCCGTTGAAACTCTTTGTCAATGACTACAATCTGGAATCATGGTGGGATGGCAACAAGAAAGCACAGAGCTTGGTACATTGGATTAAGAAATGGGAAGCTGATGGTGTAACTAAGATTGATGGTATCGGTACACAGATGCACGTCAGCTATATGCTGAAAGAAGAAGACCAGAAAGCTCAAGAAGATGCTATTGTCAAGATGTTCCAAATATTGGCAGAAAGTGGCAAGTTGATTAAGATTTCTGAGCTGGATATGGGTATTGTGGATAAAGCTTTCGGTACAGCTTTGAAGACGGAGGAGGTTACTTTTGAGCAACACCTCAAAATGGCGGAATTCTATCGCTTCATTATTTCCAAGTACTTCGAGATTATTCCTGTTGCCCAACAGTATGGTATCACGCAATGGTGTGCCACCGATAGTCCCACCGATTCTGGTTGGAGAGGTGGTGAACCTGTGGGACTTTGGGACTTGAACTATAATCGCAAGCCGACCTATGCAGGTTTTGCTGATGGTTTGGCTGGAAAATAATAGAGTTTTATGAGAAAAGGCAGCGGGGCATAATGTGAAACCGCTGCCTTTATTGTTGTAATAAAAATCGAATAATAATGAGAAACATATTATTTATTTTGAGTTTGGTCATTTGGTGTGGTTGTAGTAATATGATATATATGTTCTATCGGTAGTAGCCCAAGACAATACTTCTTCCCCTAGAAGTGGAAAAATTGTATTGAAACAGCCGGGATCTAATAAAACATTAACGGTTGGTATTACTCAAAATGGAATTGATAATCGTGTAATGATTTCTATGAGAGAACTTTACCTAAACCATCCTGTCTTTACTGCCACCACAACTTATCCCGTAAAAAGAGGTATCAACTGTAGGATTCCATACGAAGCATACAATGATGGGGGAAAGTATGACGGCAATGCATCAATCACTATTCCGAAAGGAGAAACGAAAGGAACTTACGAAATGGATTATAATGGTTCCCCGTTAGTTGATTATCATGGTGATATAAAAGGCTATAAACTATATGAAGGAACTACTACAGGAGATGATATTTATACCTATAGTTTTGTTCGCTATTGGTGATATTATAATAAACAGGTCTGTTGGGGCTTTCCATTTAGTATGTAACGTCAGCAGATAATGGTGTAATTTGGAATATTTGTTGTAATTTATCAAAAGGATGAGAGTGCTTCGTAATATCTTGAATATCAATGCTTATAGGATATGCTGCATTCAGTATACGACTGAACCCTATTCAGTATACGAGTGAATGGCATTCAGTATACGACTGAATTAGGTTCGATATACGACTGTATCCTTCGTTTGTATTATTTGTAAAGAATGTAGATTGTTATCACTCTCTTGCTTTAGCTTACAACTTTCAAGTCCTTAAAACAATGAAGAACAATATGAGAAAAATAATTTATTTATTGACATTGCTCTTAGGAGTGTCTTTAGCGGCTTGCTCGGACGAGACTATTCCTGAGCAGCCGGAAAAGCAGGAACCGGAACAACCTGTCGAACCGAATCCGGACCCGGAACCCGAGCCTCCTGCTGAAGCCAAGTTGCCAGTCCTGAATGTAGCCGGGCGCTACCTTAAAAATGAAAAGGGAGAGATAGTCAATCTGCATGGTTTTACGCAGACTTACAGCCCTTT
This sequence comes from Bacteroides sp. AM16-24, assembly GCF_003471885.1. Lineage (NCBI taxonomy): Bacteria > Pseudomonadati > Bacteroidota > Bacteroidia > Bacteroidales > Bacteroidaceae > Bacteroides > Bacteroides sp. AM16-24. The sequence goes on along the minus strand of NZ_QRKI01000004.1, from coordinate 314,317 downwards.
CTTCAATAACAATGCCTGGGGTAACTATGACGTGCAGGCATGCCTCAAGTATAATAAGAGTATGGTAGACGGAATTGTGGCTGCCGGATGGAAGTTCAATTTCGTGCGGATGCACCTTGATCCGTATTGGAGTGATGACCCCTCCATGCAGTCCGTGAGGTATGAAGGACATGAACGGTTCTCCGAAACTCGCTTTCGGAAGTATCTTGAAGAGTTGTTTGTGCCGATGGCAGAATACTTTATTTCCAAAGGAATGTATGTGGTGATGCGTCCGCCCGGAGTCTGTCCGGCTGATGCTCCCTATCAAGGTATGGAAATAGGAGACAGTTATCAGCAGTTTTTGCTCAAAGTGTGGGATATTGTTTCGCAACATCCTAAGCTGAAAAATAATATGGATGTCATGTTCGAGCTTGCCAATGAACCTGTCAGAATAAAAGGTACTGACGGAACATACGGCAGTAGCGGTGACGGTCATTTCAAGAACCTCCAACTCTACTTTCAGGCTATAGTAGACAAAATACGTGCCAACTGCCGCAATATTGTTTGGGTGCCGGGATTGTCTTATCAGTCATCTTACGCCGGATATGCCATTCACCGTATCGAAGGGGAGAACATAGGCTTTGCCGTTCACTGCTATCCCGGTTGGTATGGTAGCGATGCCGAGGAAGACAGCGGTGAAGGAATCGGCTCTTCCACAGGAGGAGGTTATGAAGCTTTTCAGCGGGGTTGGGATGCGCAAGTAGGTCCTGTGGCGGCTTTCGCTCCTATCATGGTGACTGAAATAGACTGGGCGCCGAAGAAATATGATGCCACTTGGGGGAAAAGTATTACAGGAACGGCAGGTGGTGAAGGTTTTGGTGCCAACTTCAAATATATAGCTGATAATTCAGGTAATGTTTCCTGGTTGTTCTTTACAACGAGGTCACATGAGTTGGCAGCGTTTAAAGATGTGCCGGGTGAACCGGGCAATTACACTTTTCTCAATGATCCCGAGGCCTGTCCGTGGGCGATGTACCATTGGTTCAAAGAATATGCTGAAGGGATAGTAGTAAATGGGGAACTGGAAAAACTGGAGTTGATGGGACAAGAGGGAGAACTTCGTCTGCAAATGGGTGGTACGAATTATCTCAAAGTGAAAGCTGTTTATTCTGATGGAACGGTACGGATGGTGACTGCGGAAGCGACTGTCAACAGCTCAGATACAAACGTGTTGAAAGTAGAACAGGCAGCCAAATTAGTAGCTGTGGCACCCGGTGAAGCTACGGTAACCGTTACGTATCAATCGGCTGCCGGAGTCAGTAAGCAACTGACTTTACTGGTTACGGTAATTTCTCCTTTCTCATTGACGGCAGATGTCTTCAATCCTTCTATATGGGAGGAAGGCACATTCGACGAGAACACCCGCACACTGGTGACGGGGCAGTATGGTTTCGGAGGTTGGCAATATGACAATGGACTTGATTTGTCGGGATATAAGACTGTGACCGTAGAGCTGGGTAACGATAATGAAAGTGGTGTTTCGTTCCGTCTGTTTGATAAAAACAATTATTGGAGTGAGCCTGCTGTGTATGATTTCGGATCTTCACGTAAGATTGTAGTGGAGTTGGATAATATGAAAGATAAGAACGGAGGAAAAATTGATCCTTCGCATCTTTATATTGCAGGTTTTTGGTCAACAGGTGGAAAACCTATTGTGATAGCTAATGTCTCCTTAGCAAATTAAAAAGACATATCAACTCTCATCTTTCCGAGAGTTTGATATAATTTGTGCATTTTATAATATCTTTCCTGCATCCTCTGTGAAGAGTGTGCAGGAATACAAATCTGTAATATTTATCTAATATTGATATTCAAATGTCTAAAATTGCAAATCAGTGATTGGATTCATGCCTTATTTTTGCAGATATATATGAATGGTCTGATAAACTTTAAATAAAAGATATGATGAAGAAGATAATTGTATGGTTGGCTGTAATGATGTATACACTATCCGGTTATGCACAAGATGCGAATTTTCATATCTATCTGTGTTTGGGACAATCGAACATGGAAGGAAATGCGAAGGTAGAAGAGCAGGACACAGTGGCAGTTGACAGCCGTTTTCAGGTATTAGCGGCTGTCGACTGTCCTAATTTGGGGAGGACCAAAGGGAATTGGTATAAGGCGGTTCCTCCTTTGGCACGTTGCTATACGGGCCTGACTCCGGGTGATTATTTTGGACGGGCTATGGTGGCTAACCTGCCATCCAATGTGCGGGTAGGAATTATCAATGTTGCCGTAGGTGGTTGCAAAATAGAATTGTTTGATAAGGATAATTATCAGTCATACGTAGAAACTTCTCCGGATTGGCTGAAGAATATGGTAAAAGAATACGGTGGCAATCCTTATGCACGTTTGGTTGAGATGGCAAAGCTTGCTCAAAAGGATGGAGTAATTAAAGGTATTCTGCTGCATCAGGGAGAGTCGAATACAAATGATAAAGACTGGCCTTCAAAAGTAAAGGGAGTGTATGATAATCTTTTGAAAGATTTGGGATTATCTGCTGCTAATGTGCCTTTACTGGCGGGTGAGGTGGTACATGCGGACCAGAATGGAATCTGTGCCAGTATGAATACAATCATCGACAGTTTGCCCCAGGTAATTCCTACTGCACATGTCATATCCTCCGCTGGTTGTCCGGCTGCATTCGATAATCTTCATTTTACAGCCGAAGGATACCGGATATTGGGAGCACGTTATGCCGCTAAGATGCTTTCTATTTTGGGATATGGAGATTGGACATCTGCCCAGAATATGAAATTATGGTATGCTCGTCCGGCACAAGACTGGCTGGAAGCTCTGCCATTGGGCAATTCCCGTTTGGGAGCTATGGTATTTGGCGGAACTGCCCGTGAAGAACTGCAACTCAATGAAGAGACTTTCTGGGCTGGCGGACCTTACAATAATAATAATCCCAAAGGATTGCAGGTATTGCCTGAAATACGCCGTCTTATTTTTGAAGGCAAAACCCTGGAGGCACAGAAACTCATTGATGAGAATTATATGACGCCTCAGCATGGCATGCGCTACTTGACGATGGGGAGTCTTTTTTTGAATTTCCCCGGACATGAGAATCCTTCTGAATATTACAGGGACCTGAATCTGGAGAATGCTACTGCTACCACCCGTTATGAAGTGGACGGAGTGAAGTTTGTCCGTACCGCGTTTGTTTCTTTGAGTGATGATGTGATTATTGTCCGCATTCAGGCTGATAAGGCAAAGGCTTTGAATTTCGCCATATCATACAACAGTCCGCTGAAATCGAATGTACAAGTAAAGGGTGGCAAACTGATTATCTCCTGTCAGGGAGCTGAACATGAAGGAATCCCTGCTGCTATGCGTGCCGAATGCCAGGTGCAGGTAAAAACAGATGGTAAAGTGAGTAAGGCAGAAAGCGCACTTGCCGTGAATGGGGCTACCGAAGCTACTTTGTACATATCGGCAGCTACCAATTTTGTGAATTACCATGATGTTAGTGCTAATGAATCAAAGCGTACGGCTGCTTATTTACAGAAAGCCATCCGTGTTCCTTACGAACAGGCTTTGAAGAGCCATATCGCCTCTTACCGTAAACAATATGACCGTGTGGCCCTGACTTTGGAAAGCACTAAAGTTTCTGCTTTGGAAACACCTGTCCGTGTACAGCGTTTTATAGAAGGGAATGATATGGCGATGGCGGCTTTGATGTTCCAATATGGTCGTTATTTGTTGATTTCTTCTTCTCAACCCGGTGGTCAGCCTGCTAATCTTCAGGGTATTTGGAATCATAATCCTTATGCTCCCTGGGATAGTAAATATACGATTAATATCAATGCTGAAATGAACTACTGGCCTGCTGAAGTAACCAACCTGAGTGAAACGCATGAACCTTTCTTTGACATGGTGGCCGACCTGGCGGTTACAGGCAGTGAGACAGCTAAAGTTCTTTATGACGCCAAAGGTTGGGTAGCACATCATAATACGGATATATGGCGTGCTTGCGGACCAGTGGATGCTGCATACTTCGGCATGTGGCCTAATGGAGGTGCTTGGGTGGCACAACATCTGTGGCAACACTATTTATTTACCGGTGACAAGGAATTTCTAAAGAGGTATTATCCGGTATTGAAAGGAACTGCCGATTTTTATTTAAGTCATTTAGTGGAACATCCGAAGTATAAATGGATGGTTACGGTACCTTCCATGTCTCCGGAACACGGTTACCGGGGTTCACAAACAACGATTACGGCAGGTTGTACAATGGATAATCAGATTGCTTTTGATGCCCTTTACAGTACACTTCTGGCAAGCCGTATTCTGGGTGGTGATAAACAGTATGAAGATTCTTTGCAGACCATGTTGGACAAGTTGCCACCCATGCAGATTGGCAAACATAATCAATTGCAAGAGTGGTTGATTGATGCTGACAATCCGTTGGATGACCATCGGCATATTTCACACTTATATGGTTTATATCCCAGTAATCAGATTTCTCCAATTACAAATCCGGAATTATTCCAGGCTGCACGGAATACTTTGATACAGCGTGGAGATATGGCTACCGGTTGGAGTATTGGGTGGAAGATTAATTTCTGGGCACGTATGCTGGATGGTAATCATGCTTATAAGATTATACAGAATATGCTTCATCTTTTGCCTAATGATAATGTTCAGAAAGAATATCCTGAGGGACGTACTTATCCTAATTTATTTGATGCTCATCCACCTTTCCAGATCGATGGTAACTTCGGTTATACGGCAGGAGTTGCAGAGATGTTGTTGCAAAGCCATGACGGTGCAGTACACTTGTTACCCGCATTGCCCGAAGCATGGAAAAAAGGAAGTGTGAAAGGGCTTGTATCCCGTGGCGGTTTTGTGGTGGATATGGAATGGGATGGCGTTCAACTGAAAAAAGCGAAAATACATTCTCGTTTGGGCGGGGTACTACGTATCCGTTCTTATGTTCCTTTAAAGGGAAAAGGAGTGAAAGTGGCAGACGGTGCTTGTCCGAATCCTCTTTATGCACCGGCAGTTATAAAAGAACCGGTCGTTTCGAAACTGATAAATCCTCAGATACCGGCTCTTTATCGTACTTACGAATATGACATTGTTACTCAGCCGGGAGAAGACTATTCGCTGGAGCGTAGCATGTAATGATATTAGTCTATGCAGATAAAGAGTTGAATTAATAAAGAAAGCCGGCTGATTTTAGCTGGCTTTCTTTTTGTTTTGTCTAGTTCTGTTGGTCAACTTCATTGTCAGAAGAAGACTTTTGTTGTTCTTCCATATAGGTGCTGGGTGGTACCCCGTATAATTCTTTAAAAGCGGTAGAGAAATATGCAACATTAGTAAATCCCGTAAGGGTGGCAACTTCAGTAATGTTATGATATTGGTTTGCCAATAGGGATGCTGCTTGTTTCAGGCGAACATTACGTATTAAGTCGCGGGTTGACTGGTTAGTCAGTTCTTTTAGCTTACGGTGCAAATGCACACGACTGATACCTACTTCAGTTGCTATCATTTCAACATTCAAGTCAGGATTACCTAGATTGTCATTAATTACTTTCATCACTTTATCAAGCAGTCTGTCGTCAGGTGATTGGACTTTTAGTTTCTTCAACTTCTGTTCCTGCATCTGACTGCCACTGAAACTGTTGCGTAGTATTTCCCTGCTCTTAATAAGATTGATTGCCGTTTTTCTCAAAATTTCGATACTGAATGGTTTCACTATATACGCGTCTGCTCCCATGTTTAAACCCTCCAGATTATCTTCTTCTCTTGATTTAGCAGTCAAGAGGATAATTGGTATATGGTTAATGGTTACATTCTGCTTTATTTTTTTACAAAGTGCCAATCCATCCATTTCAGGCATCATAATATCACTGATAATCAGATCCGGTTCCTTTTTTAGGATAAGGGTGAGAGCTTCTTTTCCATTGGCACACTCATGCATGTGGAAATCGCTGGCTAATTCACGACAGATATATTTACGTATTTCTTCATCATCTTCTACTATCAGAACATGACACTTGGTTTTGGAACGTATTTTTTCATCTTCTTCGTCAGTTGGCGAGGGGGTAGGCAGAGCAGTCGTGATATGTACAGGGGCATTATTTCCAACCGGATTATCATCAATTTCTTCTACATTCAGATGCTTCTTGTTCAGAGGGAGCCGTATGATAAACCGGGATCCTGGTTTGTTCTCATTGTTTTCAGCCTTTATGGTACCATGGTGTAATTCTACCAGCGAACGGCTTAGATGTAATCCTATACCGGTACCTACATTTGAATTATTATGGCTATTACGGATTTGATAGAAACGTTCAAAAATCCGTCCCATTTCTTCCGGGTTAATGCCGATGCCACTGTCTTCCACTATTATTTCAAAATAGTGTTTTAGAGATTGAGGAGCATTCATATCCTCACCTACACGTAAGTATATATTGATTTCTCCGTTCTCCGGTGTAAACTTGAATGCGTTGGAAATTATATTCAGGATAATTTTATCGAAATTTTTCGGATCAATCCATACTTTTAATTTTTCAGTTTCCGGTTTGAAACTTAACGTGATATGCCTGGCATTTGCCTGATATTCGAAAGTATAGTACAAATCACGGATAAATCCTACGATATCAACTTCCTGGAATTTCAGGGACATTTGCCCCTTATCTATTTTGCGAATATCCATCAGTTGATTGACCAGGCGAAGTATACGTTCTGCATTTCGATAAATGGTATGATAGTTTTTCTGCCGCTCGTTATCTTTGTCAGTGGCGATTAACTTCTGTAATGGGCTTATGATGAGAGACATTGGAGTTCGTATCTCATGGGAAATATTAATAAAGAATTGTAGTTTGGCTTCATTGATCTGTTCTGCATGGATATGTTCTAATATCTCCTGACGAGCACGGTAACGATGACGTATCTGAATGACTATACCATAGATAATAACTATCAATAGTACTCCATATATAAATTTAGCCCATCCGGAGGCATACCATGCAGGATGGATTGTGATACTAAATTCTTTGATGTCTGAATAAGAATCATTATCTTTTGCTTTTATCTGGAAGGTATAGGTACCTGGATTTAAATTACTGAATGAAACCCGGTTAATTCCTTGTTGTAAGCTAATCCAATTGGAATTATTAATGCTATATGTATAAGTAATTCGTTCCGGACTAAAGAACTCCATAGCTGAAAATTCGATGCTGAAAGAATTATCTTTATAAGATAGTTGAAAGTGGGCGGCATCCATGATTGCAGTGTTGACTATATCTCTATTCCCCGATTTCATACCTTTTTTAACCTTTTTATCATGGATATAGAAGTCTGTAATTCGAATTTCTGGTTTCTTATCGGGTGTGGTTATTTCTGTGGGATTAAAATAAGTGATTCCATTTGTACCTCCAAAGGTAAGTTCACCGTGTTTGTCGGCAAAAGCGGCTCCTTTACTAAACTCGTTACTTTGTAATCCGTCACTTGCATAAAAATTGATGAAACTTTGATTTTGAGGATTGAATCGGCTGATTCCATAATTCGTACTGATCCAAAGATAACCATTCGCATCCTCTTTGATAGCACAGATATAATTGCTGGGTAAACCATCTTTGGTTGTATATTCTTGCACTTCAACGGTTCGTGGGTTTAGTCGTTTTAATCCTTTGGATGTTCCTATCCAGATACTGCCATCCTTACTTTCATGCAAGGCATAGATTACATCGCCATATAATATTCTCCTGTTTTTTAAGGGAGAAACGAAATCCATTGTTTTTATATCCAGGCAGCCCAAACCATCGTAAGTACCTATGTACAGTTTGTCTTCAGCGGTATGTAACAGGCAATTTATCCATGAGTTATGTAGCATATTTACTTTGGTCCAATCAGTATTGCTGGTGGTGGTGGTTGGACAACGGACTATTTCCTTGGTATTTATATTCATCTGATATAGTCCTCCTCCCATAGTACCTATCCATAAAGTTTTATTGTTATCTTCTGCAAAACAATATACATTTTCCATCAGATTGGATGTCTCGTCCACTAACTTCAGATACTCGCAACGTCCGGTTTTTATATCTAATTGAGCCATGCCATTCAGGTAAGAACCTATCCACATATTGTGGTTGGAATCTTCGAAAATGCTCATTATGGTTGCAGGAACGGAATGAGCATTGTCGGTAGGTGCAAAGTGCACTTTGGGTGTTTTATCTGGAGTCACTGCATAAATTCCGTCATTGTCAGTTCCCACCCAAAGAGTTCCTGTATGGTCTTTGTATACAGACATAACACAGTTGGAACCAATCACATTGTGTCTGGAAGATTTATAACCTAGATACTTGAACTCGTTGGTTATGGCAGGTATAATCATAACTCCTTTCTGAAAGAACCCTAACCATGTATTTCCCATTCTGTCTTTCAAAATAGAATGTATCTTTGCTTTTGTAAGGTCAAATGTTGTGATATTAAAATTGGCTTCTTTAATTTTTTGTTCTTGGATGTCATAGGCTTTTATTCCCGAACCATCTGTACCAATAAGAATTTGATTCTCCTCCTCAGGGTATAGGATTTTGATAGGCAAGTTGGGATTAGGAGTGTATGTAATTGGTACAAACGTATCGGTTTTATCATTATATCTGAATAGTCCTTTTTTTAAACTACCCATATAAAGATTTCCTTGTTTATCTTCGCACATGCTGGAAACTGTATTCCAGGCTATGCTTTTTTCACCGGAATAGTGTTTGAATTGATTGTTATTATCGAGGCGGAATATTCCATTATCGCCTGTTGCTATCCATAGATTTCCTTTTCTATCCCGATATGAATATGTAATCAGGTTACTGGCTATAAATTGGTCTATTTGTTGTGCTTTTATACTATCTTCTTGTGTTTCGACTAAAAATATACTGTGACCGGAAGTTCCTATTAATATTTCTCCGTTATTTTGTTCAAGTATAACTCCTACATTAGGGGCTATTGGGACTCCACTGGAGAGGTACATTGGGATTGTTGTAAAACTATCGGTTGCGCGGTCGTATATTTGCAGCCCGTTTAGAGAACCTATAAAAAGGTGACCTTGACTGTCTTCGAACAGTGTACGTACATAGTCACTTAATAAGGAATTAGGATTATCTTTTTCATTTCTATAAACTGTAAATTTTGCTCCATCGTATCGATTCAGACCATCTTCTGTTGCAATCCAGATGATTCCGTCACGATCCTGATAGATTTTATTGAGCATGCTGCTTGATAATTCTCTATCGACTGTGAATATTTTTCCTTCTTGCCCATGGCATGGAAGGTATAAACACATGCATAATAAATAGAGTATAGATATAGCTTTCATATATATTTTTTTAGATTCTACAAATATACTTAATATCCTCTATATATTCTTTTAAAAGGTGAACTAATTAGACCTTATTGAGTGGTTGATAATTAGTGTGATTGTGGAATTGTCCAAACCAGTATACAATCTATTTAGTGCGTTGCTTTATACCAATTTGTTTCTGTCTTATCTGCTGCTAAAGAATTTATGCTCGGATCGGATACGGTAATGCCAGAGAAGGTTTTAATTGGCGTGGTAGTTCCCGTATTCATGGAATAATAACTTTCGGTATGCGTTTTATATGGTACGGTTCGTTCTAACTGTTCTTTAAACTCTTTTAATAAGGATGTGTCATCACACAGATGTGCTACGTAGTCACCGTAATCGTAGAAGATTACTGGATAGTAACCGTCTAAAGGTTGTAACTGGTTCCGCTTTGAAGGGTCAAATGTATACCGGTTATTTATTTCTTTCATGATAGTGGCCAGATGATCCAATTCTGCACAATTAGTTATGCCTAATGTTCCACAAGGCATTTCTTCATAGGTGGAATAGAAGGAATAGAAACCGTCACAGATGGCTTGATAATTTGGTTCGCCCATCAAATCTTTTCCAATGATAGAATAGGGCATACCATAAGCCATGATTTCACAGGTGGAACCAATAAGGTAGTCTGTAACGTTTCTCAGGTCATAGGCTACTTCTATGGTTGACATGTAGCAATCATCGAATAGGATATATTCCATTTTTATTCCGGCATCTGCTATACCTTCTGCAAGGGTAGTGATATCTGTCTGATATTGACTTGTCGTACCGCCGAAATAACGGGTTTGTGGAACGCCTTCGTTTTCCCAGTGCATTCTTATTGAAGTCCTTGCCCGTCCTTTTGTACTATGAACTGGAAGCCATCCCATACCGTGACATCCGATAGTCATGGCGTAAGTGGGTGCAGGGGCGAAACTTTTTACATCATTGAGAATGGAAGTAATTCCTTCGGCGGTGGTGAAAGGCGGGTTGTTATATTCTTTTAGAGTAACCTGTTCACATTTACCTTTCTTGCAGGTTATTTCAAATAGAGTTGCTTTTTCCGAAGTAGTAGACATAAATACGATTACCCGTTCACCATTCAGTCCTTTTTGGCTGATTGCCTTTTCCATATCCGAGATATTCGTGTAGAAATTGCTGGTCAGATTGGTGGACCAAGGTAGGTACATGAATAAAGTCTTTTGGTTTTCAACAGGTTCTATTTCATCTTTCTCGCAGGATAGCACAAAGAAAGAGAGAGTAATCAGACAGAGTGATAACCGTATCCATTTTATAAATAATAATGCTACTTTATTCATATTTCATATCCTTTATAATATCCATAAGGTACAAAAATACAAAAAAGAACAGTTCAATGTATCATTAGAGCTGTTCTTTTTTGTATTTTCTATTTGAAACAGGGCTGTTGCTTATCTTCTTTCATTCAGCATTTTGGGTGTCGGGCATTCATGGTTGTCGATAGGAAGTTTCACTTGCTTCAAATCATCCAATTCATGTATCGGTCTTTCCACTTCGTAAGGGGCACGCAAGCCCGAAAATTCCTGAAAATATAACAGACAGGCATCTTTCCACCATACGGCATCACGTGCCTGTATCTTCAGGCGTGACTGTACATCTTTGAAACGTTCTGCATCGATGTAGTTCTCGGCTAGATCCCATTTTTTCTGAAAGCTTCTTACCTGCTGTACACCATGGTCGTAGCGATAGCAAAGCTCGTCCCATAAAGTACGTCCGCTTTGCATGGTGTGTTGCCAAGGGGCATGATGGAACCACAAGAGATACTCATCCGGACAAGTACGGATGTCATCGTAAAGGTGGCAGAGTGAATCGGGATATTGGGCTGTAGCATTGCTACCCGTATGACTGCGGTCGAAACCTATCCCCTGTTTGTCTGCTTTATGATAGTAAGACGGCATCCAGTCGGGACGTGCACCGGGCACATCGCACCAAGGTTCCGGACCGTAATGGTGTCCCCATGCAAAAAGGTGATGCAGCCCGAGTGGCATCATGTAGTCTACCACAGCCTCGCGGCTTTCCATCATCATGTTATGTATTTCATAGGCAATGGGTGCATGTTTGGGATTGCTTGCATCGAAGAAAGTCTGTTTCAGCCATTCTTCTGCGATTGTTTCCGATGTCAGGGAAGGATTCCAGGCCATGCGTCCGAAAGCGTACCAGTTGGCTTGGGCAAAAGGATGACCGCACCAGTTTGTATCCGTACCTATATTGGCGACACCTGCTATGGCTTTCAGTGAAGACGGCTTCACAAAGTCAAAGAACTCTTCCCACATCGGCGCTAGATAGGCAAGGTGATTGGAGAAGCCCAGATATTCTTGTGTAATCTGGAACTCAACCATCTGTGGAGTCCGGGGCATAGCACCGAATAAAGGACTATACGGTTCGCGAGGCTGGAAGTCGACCGGACCGTTCTTTATCTGTACGATGACATTGTCGCGGAATTGTCCATCCAAAGGCTGGAATTCCAGATAAGCTTGCTTTGCGCGGTCTGCATCCGTTGGGCTGTAGACGAAAGCACGCCACATGACGATGCCTTTATAGGGCTTCAATGCATCTGCCAGCATATTGGCACCTTCGGCATGTGTACGGTTGAAGTCGCACGGACCGGGCTGTCCTTCGGAATTGGCTTTCACCAGGAAGCCGCCGAAGTCAGGGATGGTGCGGTAGATCTCTTTGACTTTCTGCTTCCACCAGGCGATGACATCTTTGTCCAAAGGATCGGCTGTGGAAAGCCCGCCCAGTTGCATGGGGGAGGCAAAGTTGATAGAGAGATACACCTTGATGCCGTAAGGACGGAATACGTCTGCCAGAGCCTTTACCTTTTCCAAATATTCGGCGGAAAGGATTTTAGAAGAAGCATTTACATTGTTCAGTACCGTTGCATTGATTCCGATGGAGGCATTGGCACGGGCATAAGCTTCGTATCTGTCGGAGAGCGTGCCGGGCAGTTCTTCCCAGTTCCAGAGAGATTTGCCGGCATAACCGCGCTCGATACTGCGGTCGAGGTTGTCCCAATGGTTGAGAATACGCAGGTCATAGGCAGGATTCTCCGTTATTTCCAAGTCTGTTTCCGAAGGCTTTCCGAAGTTCCGCATTTCTTGCAGGCGGATCAGGTGATAGGCAGCATAAAGCAGACCCGTTTCGGTGGGGGAAGTAACAGTGAGTTTTTCATTTACCTGTCGTATACGGAAGCCTTCAGAAGATAGTTGTTTGTCTTTCTTCAGCACAAGTGTAACGGGGAGTCCTTTCCATGCCTGCTTCAGTTCATTGACGGCTATGTTTAGTGTCGGAGACTGGCGGGGCGCTGTAATCTGTGCGTGGGCATCTGTCGATTGCCGGAGCCACAAGCGGCTGCCGTCTTCCGCGGATACAGGTTTGAGTAAACAAGCTAATAATAAGAATAAAGAGAGCAGTTTTTTCATAAACAAAAAGTATTGGTTGGTTTATTCATCGGCGGGGTAGTGTACTCCCCATTCGCGGCGTAAGTCATCCATCATGCGCATGATGCGCAGGGTTTCGGCGTGAGGCATATAGGGAGATTCGAGCCACCCGTTCCTCAGAGCTTCCATGGATGCATATACCTGGTATTCGTATCCGGTGATTTGTGGCGGACAGTTGTAGACAACTGCCGTCTTATAATCTTCCGTTACCACCCTGATCCGTTGCGGATTGTTGATGTTTTCAATGATCAGATGGCCTTTGTCACCGGAGATGATGCCTTGGCGGTCGGTCATACTCAGCATACTGCTGTGCAGTACAGCGATTTTCCCATCCTTGAATGTAAGGGTGATGCTATTCTGTGCATCGACTCCGGTATCGGTCTTTACGCAGGTAGAGGTGACACGCTCTACGTCCGTTCCGAAAACCATGGAAGCAAAGTTCAGTGCATACACTCCCAGGTCGAGCAGAGCCCCGCCTGCCAGTGCCGGTTGGCGGAGGCGCTCACGGTTGCCGATTGGGTAACCCAGATTGGCAGACAGCGTCATGGGGCGTCCGATGATTCCACTGGTTACAAGGTCATTGATAGTATGCGATAGAGGCATGTAACGTGTCCAGATAGCTTCGGTGATGAAGAGCTCTTTTTCTTTGGCAAGATTCAGCAGTTCTTCCGCTTGGCGGGCATTGGCGGTGAATGCCTTTTCGCACAAAACCGCCTTGCCTTTCAGCAGACTCATACGTGCATGTTCGAAATGGTGGGAATGGGGAGTGGCAATATATACCAACTCCACCTCTTCATCATCCAGCATTTCTTCATAAGAACCGTAGGCACGGGTGAAACCCCACCGGTCGGCAAAGTCGCAGGCGGTCTGCAACTGGCGGGAAGCGACTGCATAAGCTTCTACTCCCTCCATTCCTTCGAGGGTGATTGCCATCTTTTCGGCAATCCACCCGGTACCTATAATACCTATTTTTACAGTATTCATACTCTATCGGGCAACGGTTAATCCAGTCCTTCGATGGTGATGATACGTCCGTCGGCGTCGTATTCCAGTTCGCATACTTTCAGGCTGCGCAACCAGGTGCGTCCGCCGGAAGGCACGCTGTCGTGATGGAACAGATACCATTTGCCCCGGTATTCCACGATGGAGTGGTGGGTAGTCCAGCCTACCACCGGTGTCAGGATTACTCCCTGATAGGTGAAAGGACCGTAAGGATTGTCGCCGATCGCATAGCACAGGCGGTGGGTATCACCGGTAGAGTAGGAGAAGTAATATTTTCCGTTATACTTGTGCATCCAGCTTGCTTCGAAGAAACGGCGTTCGTTGTCTCCGGCTGTTAGCGGTTGCCCGTTTTCGTCTAGGATCACTACGGCTTTAGGTTCTTCGGCAAATTGCAGCATGTCCACGCTGAGTTTGGCAACGCGTCCGGGGATGGATGGCTCGTTGTCTGCGGGGAAAGTGGCTCCACTTTCCAGGGCTTTGTTGTCGCGATAGCGTTGCAACTGTCCGCCCCATAGGCCACCGAAGTACATGTAATAGTTACCGTCTCCATCATTCAGAACGGCAGGGTCGATGCTGTAACTGCCACGCATCGGGTCAGGTTGGGGGATGAACGGACCTTCGGGACGGTCGCTGATGGCAACACCGATACGGAAGATATCGTTCTGGTCCTTCAATGGAAAATACATATAATACTTGCCGTCTTTCTCAGCTACGTCGCAATCCCAAAGTTGGCGTCCTGCCCAGGGGATATCTTCAGTGGTAAGTACCAGACCGTGGTCTGTGATTTCTCCTTTCATGGGATCATCAGTAGAGAAGATGTGGTAGTCTTTCATATTGAAATGGTCACCGTTGTCATTTTCGGGAATACCACTTTCCCAGTCGTGGGAAGGGTAGATGTAAAGGCGATCGTTGAACACATGAACGGCAGGGTCTGCCATATAATCTCCGGGTACTAAGTATCTCTTTTCTTTCTTCATGATTTTATGATTTTAATGTGGTTAATTCTGATAGTTTCCTGTGGCATAAATGCCGACCATGGTTCCGGTGAAACCTCCGGCTGTTTGCGTGCTTATCAGGTCGGCGGAGACAGGTTCGCCTACTTGCGTCCAGTTACCTTTAGGATTGGTGGAGTAGCTGAAGGTATAGTTTACTGCATTATCTCCTTCTACTTTCAGATATACTTTTTCATCTGTCCGGGGTAGCGGGCTGCCGGCTTGGCTGCACAGTCTGCCATGGCTGTATGTTTCCAGAAGCATGACGGGTTTGCCGTCTTTGTCCAGTGTCTTCCCGAAGCGAATATAGCAATTATCATCATGGAAACAGATAATACCTGCGAAATCCTTCGGCTGTTGTGGCACGAAGTCCAAGCCAGTCTGAGCTGTAAATGTCCAGTTATTAATCCAGCGACCGATGGCGGCGGGCTGACGCTTTTGGTTAAGATCGGTACTGCTGGCGGTCATTTCTAACTGTCCTTTACTGTTTATATTGTAGCAGGGCACCAATGGAGTGCGGATAAAAAATGCTTCTTTAGCCAGTCCGTTTGCTGTCCATAGTGGAGCAGGGCCATAGGAACGGTCGGCGGTATAAGTGATGACGTCACCCTCAGGAAGGATAATGGGCTGATTATCTTTCCAGGTCACCGGGAGCATGAAAGTTTCGCGTCCCATCACGTCATGACCGTCGCGGTAGGGGCGAACGCCAAGGAAGACGGCGTACCAGTCACCATCGGGAGTTTCCACCAGGTCGGCATGACCGACACAGGTAACCGGATTAGGGCGGTCGCCCGGTAAGCCGCGTTGCGTCAATATCGGATTGATGGCACAAGGCTTGAAAGGACCGAACGGAGACGCAGAGGTGAAGATCACTTCCGAGTGGTTGGGACCCGTTCCACCTTCGGCAGCCATCAGATAGTATGTGCCGTTGATGTGGTAGAGGTGTGGACCTTCTATCCAAACGGGATGTTTGGTTTTGTCTATGCCCCCGTCAATAATCATCTTTTGTTTTCCTACGGTACAACCGCTTTTCCAGTCGAATTCGCGTATCCAGATAGCGCGGTGCCCATCATATTCGGGTTTTCCTGCCGGAGCGTCATTGTTCACAATATATGCTTTCCCGTCTTCGTCGAAGAGAAATCCGGGGTCGATGCCGCCCACTTCAGGCAGGAAAGTGGGATCACTCCAGTTTCCTTTCTTCGGATCATCCGTGGTGACGAAGAAGTTGCCGCCACCGTCTACGGCTGTGGTGATCAGATAGAACAGTCCGTTGTGAGGATTGTATTTGATGTCCGGAGCATAGATACCGCCGCTGATACGCAGGCCGTCGTACATGGGCAACTGTGAGGGACGGTTGAGGACATAGCCCAGTTGTTCCCAGTTCATCAAGTCTGTGCTATGCCAGATGGGTACTCCGGGGAAGAAGGCGAAAGAGGAGTTGACCATGTAATAGTCGTTTCCTACGCGGCAGATGCTCGGGTCGGGATAACACCCCGGTAACACGGGATTCAATGTGCCCGGTGTGGTAACCTGATCAGTTGCTTTATCGGTATCCCTGGGGGCTACCGTATACGTAAATTCATCGAACACGGCCTTTTTAGGTTCCAGAATTTCTTTCAGGAAGGGTTTGGGCCGATAATTACGGTCGAAGAGTAGGGGATATTCCCGTCTTCCCGGTACGGGCCAGTCGTTCTTCCAGGAGTCGCTGTCCGATACTCCCCAGGCAGTTACGCGCGTAATGACGTCCGCGTGCTTAATGAAGAGTTCCATGAACGATTTCATGCGTGCATTCCACAGATTGGAAACACTATCCGGCAGAGCTTCGGGATAGGGGTTCAGGGCTTTCTCAAAGGCGACTTTGTCGGCAATATTTGCTCCGCGGTTTACGGTTGGCAAAGCACTCATGTCCCATTCCGTTATCATCACTTTTGCACCTGTGGAGGCAAAGGCGAGAAGGCTGGTTTCATATTCACCTATGCTTGGGTAATCCAATCCCATGTGTCCCTGCATACCTATGGCATCTACGCGCAGTCCTTTTTCTTTAAGTGAATTGACCATGCGCACCACTGCATCGCGGCGTCCCGGTTCGTGCATGCCGTAGTCGTTATAGTAGAGTTCTGCTTCCGGGTCTGCCTCATGTGCATATTGGAAAGCCAGCGAGATATATTCTTCTCCCAGTATCTCGTAGAACTTGCTCCGGCGGTAGCTTCCGTCTCCTTCGATGGCTTCGTTTACTACATCCCAGCCTTTAATGCGACCTTTGTACCGGCCCACGATGGTATGGATATGGCTTTTCAGCCGCTCTTTCAGGATTTCGGGTGAAACATTCTTCCCTTCGGCATCTACGCAGAACCAAGGTGAGAGCTGGGAATGCCACACCAGGCAATGCCCGATGATGAACATTCCGTTATCCTCGCCGAACTTAACGAATTTGTCTGCCAGGCTAAAGTCATATCTGTCTTCTTCCGGGTGTATCACTTCACTCTTCATGCAGTTTTCGGCCACAATGGAGTTGAAGTGGCGGCGCACTATATCGACTGCGCTGGTGTCGCGCCCCGCAGCCTGTTCGGAATTAATGGCGACACCAACGAGGAATTTATTACCGAGAATATCTTTTAGAGTCGGGTCTGCCGCGACAGGTTTGTCACTATTACAAGACATTAATGCGGCAGCGCAAACTGATAATGCTAAATACTTTAATTTCATGCTACTTTAGTATGATTAATCCGTTAGAGGAATTAATGGTCTCCTCCCCGTGCCCGGATAAAGACCAAGACCGGGTTTGTGCAGTATCCGGTCCGTACCAACTCCGTAGCAAATTCGGTTAGAGGTACCTCTATCCGGATATGGTACGGAGCAAATAGGGATTTGAACCCTCTTTGATACGGCTCTGACAGGATGCTGAACGGTATCTAATTCCGCCAATGGGTTATGATTAATAATCTTCTTTACTTCTGCGTTCCGTCAACTCGGCCTGCATCTTTTCATTATACTTCTTTGTAATAGGGTAGAAGTACAGTGCTATAACACCGATAAGGAACGTAATTGCCGGAATAATACTGGATGAAAGCACGATACCATGAATAGCCGATTCGCTTTGTGCAATCCCTGCGCCTGATATATAACCGAAACCGGAGAGCAGGAAACCCAAAATTGCGCCACCGATACCCAATCCGGCTTTCAGTGCAAACACCACACCTGCAAACACGAAACCCGTTGCACGGCGGTGATTGACATATTCCGAATGATCCGCTACGTCGGCAATCATAGCCCAAAGCAATGGAACGGTGGGAGCGTATGCCAAACTCTTGAGGAAGTTCAGGACGAACATTGTTTCTACATCCGTTTCATTCGGGAAATAGAAGAAGGCGGTAAACAGTGCCGTCAGCGCCAGACAAACAATAAACACCGACTTCTTTCCGAAACGGTTGGCCAGGAAACCGGACAGGAAGATAACGCCGAAGAACTGTACCACTGCTCCCAGCATGTTGAACACACCAAAGCCCACTTCATAAGCCTTTTCAGGACTGCTGACAATAAGGCCGAAAGCATTCAGTATCGTATAACCCACTGAGTCACTGGCTTGTGTAGCCACTAATCCCAGTTTATCGAGGAAGGCAAACAGTGCGCCCGAATCCACATAATTTTCAAAGTAGTAGTTCATAGCGCTTCCCCACATGGCGAGGGTAGTGAAAAGGAAGAGTGTCAGGATGAACATGGCCCGCCAAGGAATATTCTTGAATACATCCTTGATGTCTTTCCGGGTATCAGTTTTCTGATTTGCCGGCGGTGTGATACGTTCGCGGCTGGAGAAGAAGGTAATAACCAGGAACACGAAACCGATGACTGCAAATAAGGAAATAGTGCACAGCCAACCGTGCCCCTTATCACCGCTTTCACCAGCAAACTTGCTTACCAGCGGGAGCGTCAAGCCTTGTACCACAAACTGCGCAATAGTAGCGGCTACGAACCGGATAGACGTAATACTCGTACGTTCCTTGATGTCACTTGACATTACACCACCCAACGATGCATACGGGGTATTGTTGAACGAGTAAAGCGTCATCAACAAGGTATAAGAGATTGTAGCGTATACTGCTACCAAACCTTTATCCTCAATGCCGGGGTTGTAGAATGCCAGCACATAGAACATCATGAACGGCAATGCGGTCCAAAGTACCCATGGGCGGTATTTGCCCCATTTGGTTTGTGTACGGTCGGACAATATACCTACGGTAGGGTCTACAAAAGCGTCCACAATGCGGGCAATCAGCATCACTGATCCGGCAATGGCGCCTTCCAGACCGAAGACATCGGTATAAAACTTGGTTTGGTAAATCATCATCATCTGGAACACGAGGTTCGCAGAGCAATCTCCTAAACTATAGCCGATTTTCTCGGCCATAGACACTTTTTGACTTAGTGCGTTCATAGTGCTGTATTATTCAGTTATTAGTTATCTGTCATTTGTTATCTGTCTCCAACGCACTTTCTGCCGCACGTTGTCCCAGGGTTTTCTTATCCAATGGATGTATATCGTTCCATTCGCCTAGGTCGCTGTTGCGGATGAGACGAGTATTCCGGTTGGTTTCGGCTACTTTGGCTTGTTCCTTGCGCATCTCAGCCCATGCTTGCCTACCGCCGATGTCGTCTTTGGACAGGAAGTCCGCCAATTCTACAATGTAGAAAGGTAATTCCGGCTTGTCGAATGTGCTGCGCCAATCAGCAATCATAGCTGTCAACAGTGCGGCGTATTCATTGCGGCGGTCCACATTGGACTCTCCCTGATACCAGAGGACACCACGGATGCCATAGTTTTGTAACGGGGCAATCATGGCATTGTACAGGCATACCGGTTTGTAACAGAAGAACATCATTCCCGGAGCCGGAGGCATGGAAGCACCTAATCTGTATTTCCATTCTCCTTGCAGGCTTACTTCTTCATTTCCGCAAATAATCTTATAAGGCTTCTCTTTTACAAAGTGCGGATAACCGTTATTGCTGATGAGCCGTATAGTTACTGTGTTTTTTCCCGCTTTCAGTACACCTGCCGGAATGGTATAGATGCGTGGAGGATACTGGTAGGAAACAGTACCTACGAATGTACCGTTCACATAGACCGAGTCTGCATCTACAATGCAACCTAAGCGCAAGGTCGCTTCTTTTCCGTTCCACTCCTGCGGTACTTCCACTTTCTTGCGGAACCAGTGCGAACCGTTTATCGGATTCAAACCGTTGCTTCCCCAGTCGGTGGAGAATAAATCGACGGTCTGCCAGTCCTTATCGTTGTAGTTGGCGGCATACCAAGGTGTTGTTTCGTGCAGCCCTGCATCTCCCCGGTATAGGGAAGTGTTCCAGCGATAGAAGTTCAAACCTTCTGTCTGCTTAATGCTTTTCAGATACGCATCATCTTCATATTGCCGTTTCTCATTAATATACTTTGGAAATTCTTTCAGTCCTTCTTCGCTTATCCATGCCTCAACGGGAGTCCCCCCCCAACTGGAGTTTATCAGTCCGATGGGTATACTGTTCTTTTCATACATGGCTTTGGCAAAGAAGTAGGCCAAGGCGGAAAAGTTCATTACGTTTTCCTGCGTCAGCGGTTTCCAGGCAACGTAATCCGGCAAGTCCGCTTGCGGTGCATGGAAGTTGAAGATATTAGGTACTTTCAACTGCCGTATATTTGTGTTCTCATAAGCGGCAATTTCATCACGGAACATATCTGTTACCCGGCTGACAGGTAGTTCCATATTGGATTGGCCGGAGCACAACCATACATCTCCTACCAGAATATCTTTCAGTTCGATGTCATTAACTTGCAGAATGTAAGGTCCGCCCGGTTTCATTGCAGGCAGGGTGAGGGTCCACCTACCGTTTGCATCTGCTGTAACCGTGTAAGCTACTTTCAGTTTACCACCTTTTACACCTGTAGGGGTGGCATTCTTTAGGAACTTCACCTGTACATTTTCTCCGGCATCTGCCGTGCCCCATACTTTGATGGGTTGCTCGCGTTGCAATACCATTCCGTCAGAAATCAAAGCAGGCAACTTTACCTTTGCGTCCACCATGGAAGTAGCGCAAAGGCAAAGCAGCACTGCCAGACTCAACCTAACTTTATTAAACCTAACCTTATTCATATCTAATTTTATCTTTTACCCACAACTTAATTACTACCTACTTATACTCGTACAATTTCACATGAAGTATCTGGAATTCTCCCACTGAGATGCGTACATGTCGCCCTTGGTGATCCTGATCACCATTCAGACGGCGGATATAAGAGAACGTACCGTCCTCGTCCACCTTCACTTCATCTACGGAACCGATGCCACAACGTGCTCCTTTCCACATCACCTTATCACTTATCACTTTATCACCCTTTCCTCCTGCCTGAGCAAATCCGTCTTCGCCCAATGCCTGGGATTTAATTTGATTTTCTGTAGCTTTTTCAAACTCGATAACGATGCCACTACCAGCTACTATATATTCGTTAGGTGCCAGTTTCAGTAATATACCTCCGCCTTCGGGCCATACACTGCCATCGGTGGCGCGCGCATCCCATGGAAGGGTAAAGAAATGGCGGCAAGTTATCTTCAGATCATCCTGATAAATGATACGTTCCTTATTTTCCTGATCGAAAAGTAATCCTTTCATTGTCCCTTTACCTTGATGCTTAGCCAGCAGCGGCATGAACTCCTTTAGCGTACGATAGCTTTTTACCAACGGAGAGTTAGGAGAGTTGGAACCACCTTCGATAGAGAACGGACTGATACCGATGGCATCATGTTCACCAAAGATGTAGAAAGCTCTTACGCCATTATTGTCTGTTAGTTTGATTTCGGGGATAAACAGCGGGTTGTTGTGCAATTTATATTGGGCTACCCAGTCTGTAAAGCCATTGTCGTACAGGTCGGGAGCAAGAAGGTCGATGCTGGGCGCTCCGCAATGCCATATATCAATAAGGTGTGCCAGCGGACCGGCAGAAGGATATTCTCCCGGCTTCCGGTTACGGCTGTTCATGGCAGCGTTCACATATAGTGGAATATTGTAGATGGACCGGGCGCTTTGTGCCATTCTTTCCACATAGCGGGCGTAGTGCCAGGCCATAAATAATTCATCGGTGTAGATATCGGCTCCGAATACTTCTTGCCAGGTACCTTGCTTCTTGCTACCTTGGCTTTCCCATTTTTCAAGCATCCGGGGATGGAGTGTTTTCTTATTTTTCTGCAAGTAGCTCATTAATTCCGCAGGCACCGATGCATTGAACAGTGCGTTGGCTTCTTTAGAATAGTCTCTTGCATCTTCCAGCATACCTATCTCATTTTCTATCTGTATCATGATGACGGTACCTTCCTCTTTATCAATGGCTGCGACGTGTTCCAACCACTTGGAAAAAGCATGGTTGTCGGCTTGGAATACATTTTCAGAGAATGCGCTGGCTATTTCGAGTGGTTTTCCTTTTTGTGTATAAGCACGCGGATATTTCTTATAGTTTTCTTTGAACCAGAAGGGAGCATAACAACTCATGGAGTTTTTCCAAGCACCGAACCAAAGAAAGATAACTTTCAGATCGTTCTGCCGGGCTTGACGGATAACTTTATCTGTGAGGGTGAAGTCGAATTGTCCTTCTTGCGGTTCTATCAAATCCCAGTATGCGGGAACGAGTACTGTATTCAGTCCCATTCGTTGCAGCTTCGGGAAGATACTTTCGATATCTTCTGTGCATGCTGCCGATGAATTTCCTAATTCACCGCCTAAAACAAGAAATGGTTTACCGTCTACTACTAATTGAGTAGCGGTACCTTGTTTTTGTAATGTACTTTTTTGAGCATTTACATACCCAACTGTCATCACACTCAAAACTAAAGTTAAAATCCAATTCTTCATCGTTTGTCTCTGGTATTGATTTGAGATGTTTTCCATTGCAACAAAGATAGTGAGCTATAATTTAGAAAGCTTTTCGCAGTGTTGCAAAAAACTTCATTTCGGTTACATCATTCCTCAATGATGTTACATAATTTTTTGTTTATCGTACATTTCCCTATTTCAAGGGGTAAAATAGGTGTTTTTACCGTATTCGGGAATAGTTTGGTAAATGGTTTGATGAATGGAATCCGGTAAGGCCGGAGCCTTACCGGATTTCCTGTCTTCACACTTTATTCAGCCGGATTTTCTTCTCCTTCTGTTTCATATGCATTCTTCCAGTCGTCACCGCTGAAATCTTCACTGATATCTTTTCCGGCAATACCATCGCATACACCTTTATAGGCATGTTTGCGACCATAGTTTGCATCGAAGAGATTGGGTGCATCGTCTGATAACCAATATTCATGTTCTTTCTTACTGTCGGTTAGCGTCCAGATAGTGATGCCTGATTGCTGAGCTGTTGGGATGTTCTCCTTGTAAGATTCAAAGATCATTTGATAAACGTCAGCCTGTGTGGCCAATTGGCTGGCGTCAGGAGTGGCGGTGCCTACTTGTACGTCCAGTTCCGTTACGCGGATTAACTTGCCGGTTGTTGCCATAGTCTGAAACATAGCGTCTATCTGGTCTCTTGTGATGCTGGTTGATACGTGCATCTGGGTACCGATGCCGTCTACGATAGGTTGTCCTGTGGCATTGTTTTCATCGATGTATTTCACGAATTCAACTAAAGCCGCCAGCTTGCTGGGGTTGCTTTCCAGATTGTAATCGTTTACATACAGCCTGGTTCCTGTAGTACAGTACTTGCGGGCATATTCAAATGCTTTTGCTGCATACTCTTTGCCAATGTAGTAACCCCAGTAGAAATGTCCGTTACCGGCTTCATTACTCCAATTCAGGGTTAAACCACTTTCTTCATTTTCTACAGGTGCGGTATCTCCATCCATGAAGGTATTATCGAATCCACGCCATTTGCTGTTATCTCCGATAGGTTCGTTGATAACATCCCATTCGGTGACGCGTTCCATTCCGGGATGTTGAGCCATATCCTTAATCCAAGCTTCCATAGCAGAGAGCAAAGCAGCTTTCTTTTCTTCTGCTGATTTAGGAATATAAGTGATGGAAGTTCCACGGGTTAGGGCACGTGTAGTTGTTTTCTTTACACCAAATTTAATATTGTCTAAGTAGAAAATGGCTGCATCCTTGCCAAAGTTTATAAGGATACGGTTTATGCCTTCTTTGGAGCATGTATATTCGTGCTCACATAGTACCCATTCGTTGCTTAAAGGGATATTATGATATCCTTCACCGGAATAGTCATTGCTGTTTTGAGTAGCAAACTGCACACCGGCTCCTTCCAGAGATGTTTTGGCATAGAACTGGATGACATAGGTTTCACCTACTTTCAATGGATCATCGAAAGTATAGGCAAACTGGGCCACATAGTAGTCACTTCCGTCTGCGGGGTTGGTTAACACAACGCAATAGTCGCTGTTGTAGCCTTCTCCGCTTGCCGATACCGAGGTGGTCGAACCGTTTCCCCAGCTACCCCAACTACCTTTTGTACCACCTTCAAAGTCACTGTTGTCACCGGACAGGACATTGGTCATCGGGTCTTCTACTTTAAGACCGAACTGAATATCATCGATGTAATATGTAGCACCTACCTTTCCGAAGTTTAATATGATGCGGTTTACATCTTCAAGATCAGTGGTGAATTCATATTCAAAGTCATTCCAGTCGGTACCGATATTAAAATCGTTGTATCCGCCTTGGCTACCGTAAGTTGTTCCGTTCTGGTATTGGAATTGTAGATGTCCGGCACCTGAAGTGGATTTAGCCTTGAATTTAATCATATATGTTTTACCGGCTTGCAGAAAATCATCGAAAGTATAGGCACATTGCGCTTCCCAGGCATTTCCGTCTCCTTTGTTTTTCAATACCATGCAGGCGGTGCCGTCCGAACCCGCACCTGCTTCAACGGTTTGGCTGTCTTTATTGCTTCCCCAGCTTCCCCAGCCTCCGGTAGTTCCGCCGTTAAAGTCCGTTGCGTCACCGCTGAGTATGTTGGCGACACCTCCGCTGCTTTCCACCTTCATGGTGGGAGCAATGAGCGACTTCAGATAATTCTGATTCTGCTGGGTATGCCATAGGAAGTTATGTCCATAGATTTTTATATCGGTGGGTACAGCTTGCAGAAATGCATCTATAGTAGTGAAGTCAAGGCTACCGTCAGACTTCACTACAGCCTGGTGTTTCATTGCATTGCCGGTCGTAAACATCTGGAAGTTCTCGTCAGCTACTTGTTTGTATTGTGCGTCGCTGATATATTGGTCGGCGCCCAATCCCAGACCGATGATCATATTCGGCGTATATTGCTGTGCATACGCTTTTATATAATCATAGTTCGCTAATTTTTCCTTCAGTGCGAGGGGAATATCTGAAATCGTGATGCTTTTATCAGACTCCTTCCACTCCATTATCTGGTCGTCGCAACTGCCAAGAGTCAGTGTACAGGCCATTATCGGAAGAATGATTCTATTTAGTTTCATTTTCTGTATTCTTTAAATGTTCTTACTATGTTTATTCTGCGGTCTCTTCATCTTCTGGATAATCAGAGATTACTACACTTTTGCAAGGCACTACGCGCCAGTTGTCAATGTAGATTTCCGGTCCGGTGAATGGGGTTGAAGTAACCTCTACATCCAGATAAGAGAAGTCCGTATTCACAAATCCCATACCGAAATTGCGGTAAGTAGCGGCGTTACGGTCGTCGATTACAGTCTGGAATGTAGGCTGAGTCGCTTCTTTATCCGCGATGAGAGTTGCGTATTTATTGAATTGGCTGAAAGGAATAGTAACCGTTTGCCAGCCTTTGGTAGAGAAGGGGACAATACCTTCGCTGGTGATCCAGGGCACATAGAAAGCTACCACATTATTAGCGCCATCGTCATCAGAACCTATGCCTGCATAGTTGAAGTTATTGATTAAACAGATCTGAATATGTCCTGTACCCGACCATGGGTTTGCAACGTAAATGTCGAACTGCAATGCCACTTCCGTGAGCGGAGTAGTAGCGGGGATATATTTAGTCATGCGGGTCCAGTCATCCAGTTCGTCATCATTACCGGCAGTCCAGCATTCGGATGCACGCGGCTTTCCTGAACTGATACCGGCAGTGAGCAGACGCTTTGGAACAATCGGAAGGCACTTGCCGCGTCCGGAACCGGCGGGATCATCTGCCAGGTCGTCTGTATTAGTCATAGAACCCGTTTCGCTCCAACTCCAGGAACCTTGCGTTCCGTTTCCGTCGAAATCCAGAATCATGCAGGAACTATAATTGAAATAAGACGGAGATTGTGCTTGTCCGTTGGCTCCTTCTGAGAGAATATAACCACCTTCTGTAACACCACTCGGCATTGTAAATGAATACCAGTCGCCATCTTCAGAGTTGGTGATGTCGGTGACTTCTATGCCTCCGGGAAGGGTAACTTTAGTGGTTTCGTCAAGACCTGTACCATAAACGGTGACTGTTTCTTTAGCTTTGGGCAATGTGTTGCTTATGCTGGTAACAGTAGGAGATGCTGCGCGTATTATGAAATCATAAGTTGTTTGGGTCTTATCTTTCACAAACAGAATAACATCGCGGTCTTCGGGCTCGGCATCTACAACAGGAGTATTGCTGTTTATCTGGATGAGCATGGACTTATCCGTCACATAGGCACGGTTGAAATAAGTTTCATATCCATTGATATAGACTTTCTTCATGCCATATAATCCACTACCTTCCACACGGATCAGTTGACCGAGGCGTGCAAAAGTAACCGGCCGGTCGGGTACGGAAGATTCATAATCTTCCAGATAGATCTGGTCAATAACTATCTTGACGTCTTGATACTTGTCATCAAAGTATTCATCATCATCGTTGCATGAGATGAAACCTGCCGACAGAAATGCCAGGCATAGTAGCCAGGTATATTTTAAACTTTTCATATCTTCTTTCCTTTGTTAATTTTAAAACAAATCAGTAACAGTAACTTCGCGTTCACCGAATTCGTAGGCCACAGGGGCATTGTTCAATTCTGGGTTACGTCCACGGTCAACATCGGAGATCGGTAACGTAAGGTTGTTTACAGTGGCGGTAGCCACGCCGGTTCCGTCGCTGCTCTTGGCATACTGGCATGCTTCGGATTCATCCCATTCATAACCGGCATTGCGCTCCTGATTATTGAGATAGTTCACTACTTCCTGTTGTTGGTAGTAAGAACGGCGTAACAAGTCGTACCAATACAGTCCTTCAAGGGCAAACTCTATGCGGCGTTCATACCGCAGGTTCTCGTAAGTAATAGATTTCAATTCCGGCATTCCGGCACGTATACGCACTTTATTGAAATAATCGAGAGCAGTCTCGTCAGTTGTACTGGCATTGTTTCCGAGGATTGCTTCGGCAAGATTCAGGTAAACTTCGGCAAGGCGCATCATGTACGTATTTACACCGCTGCTTTGCTGATAACTTTGTCCGTTGTCGTCGATTTTACCGATCACATGCTTCTTGATGTTACATTTATTGTCATATCCTGATTCAGTTACATTATAAGTATAACCGCCATTCTTGGAGTTAAGCTCTGAATAGTATTCACCTACGGTACAGATTGTATTATGGCGACGGATGCGGTCTTGCGGATCATACTCGCGTACAAGGTCGTAAGATGCGTAAGTGGCATTACCCCAGTTGGTTTCCCCCACCATTGTAGACCAGGCAAAGAATGCCTGCATGGCGTTGTTGCATCCCCAGCCTATGGCATCGGTACTACCGGTGAGCCATTGCAACTGGAACAGAGACTCGCTGTTGTTGTTGGCTGTCTGGTAAGCAAAAAGATCTCCATAATTGTCCAGCAAAGAGTAGGGACCTTCGATAGCCTTTAGTGCGGCTTGGCGGGCAAGATCCAGATAATAGGTATTGCGGGTGCCGCGGTTAAAGTCGGTGGCAATGTTGCTTCCGTTATACTGTCCGTCGGTAGTCAGTCCTGCCATAGAGAGATAGAGGCGTGACAATATGCCGTAAGCACTATGCTTGGTGACACGTCCTTTATCACCTGCGGTAGTAGAAAGGTTGGCTGCTGCGTATTCAAGGTCGCGGATTGCGAATTCAATCACATCTACGCCACGATGCGCGGGAGCGACTGAGTTGTTCACCTTTTCAGCTGTATTCTCGTAGATGATTCCCTTGCCCCACAGAGAACCGATGTACCAATAGGCAAGTCCGCGCATAAAGCGGGCTTCGCCGTAAGCCTGTCTTTTGGCGGCTTCGGTTACTTTAGGACCGGAGTAATCCTTGATATTATTAATGGCATAGTTGGATTGGGCCACTACCGAGTATAACGATCCCCATGCTTCTTCAAGGCCTTCGCTCAGTGCTGTTTCAGTGAAATTGGTATAAGGATAGATATAAGGTGACCAACGGGCTGTGATGTTGTTGGCGCGTCCGTCTCCCATTCCATAATAGAATTTGTCATTGAAACTGTTCCACACATAGTTGTAAAGTGGGGCAGTAGCTGCTTCAACGGCTTTATCGCTGTCAAAGAAAGTCTCTTGGTTGGCGTTTGTGGTATTGGTTTGTTCCAGGAAATCATCACAAGAACCGAGAACCAGTGTGCCTGCCATTGCTGCTATGATCAATATCTTATTTTTCATTGTATAGTTCATTTTAAAAGATTAGAAGGATACATTTAATCCGAATGTGTAGATGCGGGGCGAAGGATAACGTCCGTAATCTACGCCGGTCATCAATGCGTCACCATACATGGCGCCTACTTCAGGGTCCATGCCTTTGTATTTACTCCAGGTATATACGTTCTGTATATTGGCATAGATTCTCACATTGTTGAGGTGCGCTTTGTTTATCCACTTTTTTGGGAAGGTATAGCCGATAGAGATATTCTGCAAACGGATGTAAGAGGCATCTTCTATCAGCAGGTCACTTATGCGTGAGTAGTTATTGTTGGCATCGGATGCTTGCAGGGCTGGCAGTATGGCAGAGCCTCCCACTACATGCAGGTTACGGTAATCATCGGACGGACCATTGGGATCGATTAAATCGACAACGGCATAGTTTAATGATGATCTTAGGATATTGGCATTGGAACGAGGATCTTCAATGCGGTAACGGGTCAGGTTTAGAGCCTTGTTTCCGTAAGAACCGGAGAAGAATACCGTCAGGTCGAAGCCTTTATAAGAGAACGTATTACCGATACCATAAGTGAACTTAGGTTCGGGATTGCCGATGAAGGTACAGTCTTCGTTGTTGATTTTGCCGTCACCGTTTCTGTCTTCGAAGATATAGTCGCCAACCCAAGTGCTGTTCTTAGCAATGGTATTACCTTCGGGTATTGCCACTTGCTTCACGTTGCCTTGATCGTCTTTGTAATAGAAATCAGTAGGTTCGTTGAAGCGGCCGATTACTTTGTATCCCCAGAATTGTCCAATAGGTTGTCCTACGGTGGTCTTCGTTACGATGAAGTTGGTGGAACCGGGTTGATAAGTCTTCTCAATGGAAGAATTGTCTGTGTCAAGCTCTACGACCTTATTGCGGTTCAGTGAGAAGACAAGATTCGAAGTCCACTGGAAATCTTTGTTTGTAATGTTGGTGGTATTCAGGGTTAATTCGATACCCTTATTTTCCAATGAACCTACGTTACCCCACGGATTGGATGCTGCACCCTGACCGCTTGATCCCAGGTAAGCCGGCAATGGAAGTTGGAGAAGAAGGTTTTTGGTTTTCTTGTAGTAAATATCGGCTATAAACTCGATGCGGTTCTGAAATAAGCCAAGGTCGACACCGATATTATAAGAATAGGTGGTTTCCCAAGTCAGATCCGGATTGGCGGTATTTCCCGTCAGTACTCCTGTTCCCCAAGGCGTGGTTTTATAAGAAAGAAGTGACATATAAGCATAATCGCTGACGTTCTGGTTACCGGTGGCACCCCAACCTGCACGGAGTTTCAGGTTGTTGATAACCTCATTATTACGCAGGAATGATTCTTGGGAAGCACGCCATGCCAGAGCCACAGATGGGAACCAGCCCCATTTATTGCCTTTTGCAAATTTGGAAGAACCGTCACGGCGGATAGTAGCCGTTAAAAGGTAACGTTCGTCGTACGAATAGAATGCACGTCCGAAAGCGGATGCCAGTGAATTGACGAAGCGTGAACCGGTAGTGGTGGATGAGGTCACATCACCTGCACTCAAGTCGGGAGTCGTATTCGTAAGGAAGCCTGTGGCTGTTCCTACCTGAGTTTCATAATTATAATGAGACATTTCCTGGCCGACCATGATGTTGATAGCATGCTTTTGAGCTATCTGCGTATTGTAAGTCAGGATATTGCGCCATGACCAGTATTTGGTATTTGTTTTAGTCCACTTGGAAGTACGGGTGTCGCTGGTCTTGATGCCAAACTGATAATCGGGTTGATAATAATAGTAATTATTGAAATTATAGTCGGTTGAGAGTTCCGTTTTCAAAGTGAGTCCTTTTAATAAGGTAGCTTCCAGGTACGTGTTAAAACGGAAGTTCATTTTACGGTTGTTGTTGGTGCGGATAGAAGCCAAACCTACTGGATTTTCGGGCATCCATACGTCTTCCGGACCATCAAAGCTTCCGTCGGTAGAAGTAACGGCAACGGTGGGTTGTTGGAGTAATGCGCTTATGATGGTATTGTTATCAGTTCCCACACTCTGTTTAGACTCGGCAAATGAGAAGTTGATGCCACCACGTAACCATGATTTAATCTGGCTGTCGACATTGGCACGCAATGAAAGACGGCGGAAGCTGGAACCCAGTGCAATACCGTTCTGGTCAAGGAAACCGCCACTGAAAGCATAAGTTGTCTTATCATTACCACCGCTTACAGAAAGGTTGTGGCTCGTCATTAATGCTTTGCGGAATAATTCATCCTGCCAGTTGGTTCCTTCTCCAAGTAAGTCGGGACGAACGAAGCTGCTGCTTTGATCGACAAGTCCCAATGCTGCACGACTATTGTGATGAGTTGCATACTCACTCAGGTTCAGCATGTCGAGTTGCGTGGGCATTTCCTGCCATCCCACATAACCGTCATAAGTAACTGTAGCTGTACCTGCCTGCCCTCGTTTGGTAGTGATCATGATAACACCATTAGATGCGCGCGAACCATAGATGGCAGTTGCCGAAGCATCTTTCAACACGTCCATAGATACAATGTCCGAGGGATTGATACTTGATAGCGGGTTACTGTTTTCATCATCTGTGGCAGAATCCACTACTACGCCGTCAATGACGAAGATAGGCTGGTTAGTGGCATTCAAGGAGTTGACACCACGGATACGGATAGAGGTGGATGCGCCCGGTGTACCGGAGTTTGCCTGAATCTGCACACCGGCAGCACGGCCTTGCAACACCTGATCGATAGAAGTCGGAACCGACTTCTTGATGGCCTGGTCATTTACCGATACCACCGAACCCGTCAGGTCCGAACGTTTCATCTGTCCGTAACCCACTACAACGACTTCGTCCAGCATCTCAGTATCTTCCTTCATCGTCACATTGATTTGTGTCTTCCCGGCTACAGGAATTTCTTGTGTCTTGTAGCCCACAAATGAAATTACGATGGTACTGTTGGATGGAACATTCAGTGTAAAGTTACCGTCGATGTCGGTAATAATACCGTTGCTGGTGCCTTTCTGCACTACGCTCGCACCGATAACCGATTCTCCTGTGGCGTCCTTCACCACACCTTTCACAGTGATATTCTGTGAAAATGCCCATAGAGGTATCAGGCATAATAAGAATAGAAGCCCCAAAGGCTTAAAACAATAATTTGTGCATTTCATACTGAAATTAATTTAGTTGGATAACAATAATATTCTCTTTCTTTATTAAAGATGTGAAGACATGTTTTTCATTTTCAAGTTTCCATATTTGTATTCAATTAGATTAAGTGATTAAACATTCCTTTTCGTTTGTGACAAAGGTATTCTATAATATGAAGAAGTAGGCATTTTATTGTAGCCTGTGTTACATTTAAATGTAACATGACTTTTCCCTGTGTTACAAAATCATTTGCTGGTGTTACGTTCAGGCTTAATTTGTACCCGAAAGATAAATAATTAAATGATAAATCCCATATGCCTTTCACCTATATCCTTTATTTTTTTCATGCACATCAATAAAAGGAGTGATACTAAAGGCGGCATTTTTTGCAATATGCGGAAGAGATAAAGAGCATATATGCAATGACTTCCCTGCCCATTTCGAAAGTTTTTCTTATCTTTGCTTGCCTTTAAGTATAAAATGCCATGAAAACAGCTCTTAATAAAGTCCTCCTTATAGTCTTATTGCTGTGTTTAATTGTCCTGCCTTTGGCGGCACAAACCGGTAAGTTCTATTCTACTAATAACGAATTGTCCAGCAGTCTTGTCAATCAGATCTTTCAGGATAAGCGCGGATTTATCTGGATAGCTACTGAGTACGGACTGAACCGCTTCGACGGACTTCGCTTTTCTAACTATAAACATGTGTCCGGTGACTCCGCCTCCATCAAAAACAATTATGTGCGCACGCTTTTTGAAGACAGTCGGCAGAATTTGCTGGTAGGTTGCATTGACGGGTTGATGAAGTATGATTCGGAAACGGATACTTTCCGGGAGATTCCGATGATACGCGCGGGCAAGCGGGTTTTTCCACACATCACGCAGATGCAGAAATTGCATAATGGTGAGATTTGGGTGGTAACTACCGGACAGGGCATTTTCCGCTTGGACGAAGAGAAGCAGCAGGCGGAGTCCATTGACGCCATCATGAGGCAAGTGAATTATAACTTCCAGTCGAATTTATACGAAGATTCTGATTATAATATTTGGATTGGTACGGAAGGGCATGGGCTGATTTGCTATCTGCCCGCTACGCAGGAAGTTCGTGTGTTCAGATATCCGGTGATTAATGATAACTATGTGTCGGCTATTGGTGAAGATAAGTACGGAAATCTGTTTATCGGCACTCAAAAGCATGGCTTGTCCCGTTATGATCGTGAGCAGAATTGCTTTATTCCTGTACCCTATGCGGGTAGCGAGGAGCTGTCCATCTATTGTCTGACGCTGGTGGACGACCGTCTGTTGATAGGCACCGACGGTCAGGGACTGAAGACTTACAACCGGATGACCGGGAAGATAGAGGATTATAGTATCAATTCCGCGCCGCTGGATTTTTCGGAAGGAAAGATACACGCTATCATGGAAGACCGGGACAAGAATCTGTGGGTGGGGTTGTTTCAGAAAGGTATTGTGCTGATGCCGAAGCAGGAGAATCCGTTTGAGTATTATGGCAATAAGTCCATTTATTATAATCCCATCGGACAAGGATGTGTAATGTCCATCTATCAGGATAATAATCGTCACCTGTGGGTAGGGGCGGACAATGAAGGAATATTTGAACTGGATGCGGAAGGAAAGAGGCTGCGGCATTATCAGCCCGGCAATAACCCGCGTTCGATGGCTAATACTATTATGTGTATGTACGAGGATACGGACGGAGATTTCTGGCTCGGCACGTACACCCGGGGACTGGCAAAACTAAACCGGGGGACCGGTGAGTGTGAATATCCGTTGCCGGTTGACAATGAGAAGATTTTCTCAATTACGGAAGACCGACATAAGAACCTTTATATCGCTACTTTCGGTTCGGGTTTTTACCGCTATAATTTGGTGACAAAGGAGTTGAAGCATTATGAGTCATCTAAAGATGAGTCGGGCGACCTGACCCGGAATGAACTGGCAAATGATTGGGTGAATTACATCTTTTGTGATAGTGAGGGAATGATCTGGCTGGGGCATTATAAGGGTATCAGTTGTTTCAATCCGGTGAATGAGAGCTTCATTAACTACCGTAATGTGAATACTCTGATTGAAGACCGGGTAGGATATGTCTTGCAGGAAGACCATGCCGGAAATATTTGGGCAGGTACGACGGACGGACTCTATCGCTTCAACAAGAAGACTGAAGAACTGACCTGCTTTACGGTGGCGGATGGTTTGCCTAATAATGTAATCTGTGGAATTTGCGAGGATGAGGAACATAATATGTGGATCAGTACCTATATGGGTATTTGTAAGTATAATATTGAAAACAATCGTTACATCAATTATTATGCGGGCGACGGATTGCAGGGGAATGAGTTCACGCACGGTGCATTCTATAAAGACCAGGCAGGAAAAGTTTATTTCGGTGGTATAAACGGTATTACCTATTTCCAACCTTTATCCATAGGGAGTGTGCTGAAAGATACCAAGGTATGGATTACGGACTTCTTTATCTTTAACCAGCCTGTGCGGAAAAATACGCGTTCGGGAAGACATACCGTTATCTATACGTCTGTGATGGATGCGAATATGTTTCAACTGGCTCATTACGATAATACGTTCAGTATCATCTTCTCCACATTGCAGTATAACAATCCGGAGCAGATATCCTATCAGTACAAGATTGAA
The DNA here is from genome assembly GCF_003471885.1 of Bacteroides sp. AM16-24. NCBI lineage: Bacteria > Pseudomonadati > Bacteroidota > Bacteroidia > Bacteroidales > Bacteroidaceae > Bacteroides > Bacteroides sp. AM16-24. The sequence goes on along the minus strand of NZ_QRKI01000004.1, from coordinate 280,037 downwards.
GAACTGAGTAACCAGTGGCTCAGCACCGAGCCGGGGGTGAACAGGGTGACTTACAATAATCTTCCGCCGGGCAAATATACTTTCCATGTGCGGGCACTGAGCCACGGCAATCTTTCGGAGATACGTACGGTTAAGATTCTGATAACTCCGCCCTGGTATGAAATGTGGTGGGCATATTGCATTTATGTTTTTCTGCTCGGCTTGCTCGTATTGGGTATTGTGAACTATATCCTGTCGCGTATGCGCCACCGTCGTGAAATCATGAAGCGCGAACATGCCGAACAACTGAATGAGGCAAAACTACAGTTCTTTATCAACATCTCGCATGAAATACGTACTCCGATGACGCTGATCATTAATCCTCTGGAGAAGTTGTTGGCTGAAAAGAAGGGAGGGGAAGTGCAAAAGACTTATCTGATGATTTACCGGAATGCACAACGTATTCTTCGTCTGATAAATCAGTTGATGGACATCCGTAAACTGGATAAGGGACAGATGTTCATGAAGTTCAGGGAAACGGACATGGTTGGTTTCATTGATGATGTGATGCTTACTTTCGGCTATATGGCGCAGAAGAAGAAGAAGATACGTTTCAGTTTCGAACACGCTATGCCGCAGTTGAAGGTATGGGTGGATATGAATAACTTCGACAAGATATTGATGAATATCTTCTCCAATGCCTTCAAGTACACACCGGAGCAGGGTGAGATTACGGTTACGCTTTCTACCGGGCGCGATGCCACCCGTCGCGATCCTCTGAAGGAATACTTTGAAATAACGGTCACGGATAGTGGTATCGGACTCGACCGGGAGAAGATAGAACGTATATTTGAGCGTTTCTATCAGATAGATAATGATGTGACGAAATCGAATTTCGGTACGGGTATCGGCTTGCATTTGTCCCGTTCGTTGGTGGAGCTGCATCATGGCATTATCTTGGCAGAGAACCGTGAGGATGCTCCGGGCAGTCGTTTTGTCATTCGTATTCCTTTGGGTTCAGCCCATCTGCGTACGGATGAATTGGAAGATGTGGAAGCAATCATTACTCCTCATGCTATGTTGGTTAAACCGGAGAAGACAGATTTGGAGGGAGCCTTTGAAGAAGAAGAGGACGAAGAAAGCAAGAAGGCAGCTAAGGCAAAAAATCGCATGCGCATATTGATAGTGGAAGATGAGGAGGAGATCCTTTCTTATCTGAAAGAAGAATTGGAAGGGGACTATCGGATAATGACGCGGAAGAATGGCAGAGAGGCTTATGATACTATTCTTGCAGATACTCCTGACCTGGTAATCAGCGATATCATGATGCCGGAAATGGATGGATTATCATTATGTCGGAAGATTAAGCAGAATACAAATGTCAATCATGTGCCTGTAATCTTGTTAACGGCTAAATCGAAGCCCGAGGATACTATGGAAGGTATGGCAACCGGTGCGGATGCTTATATGGTGAAGCCTTTCAATACGGAACTTCTGAAGAGTACGATTGCCAATCTGATTGCTAACCGTAAACTGCTGAAGAGCAAGTTCAGCGGTGCGCAGCAGCAGGAAGATAAGGTGCAGAAGCTGAGCATGAAATCAGCAGATGAGATATTGATGAGTAAGATAATGAAGGTGATCAATGAGAATCTGTCCAATCCGGATCTCAATGTGGAGATGTTGGCGGCGAATGTCGGCTTAAGTCGTGTCCATGTGCACCGGAAACTGAAAGAACTGACAAATCTTTCGGCACGCGACTTTATTAAGAATATCCGCTTACAGCAGGCTGCTGCCTTGTTGAAAGAGAAGAAACTGACAGTATCCGAAGTAGCGTATGCTACGGGCTACACGAATTTGTCGCATTTCTCCAGTTCTTTCAAGGAAGTGCATGGCATGTCGCCTAAGGAGTATATGTTGGCACATCAGGGGGGAGCTAATGAAGAATGATGAATGAAGAATTAATCCCCCTTTCCTTTCCAGATAGCGAGTACTTTCCTTCGTATCAGAAGAATATTCAAGGCAGATACTGCTATAAATAAGATGCTTCCAGCCAAAATACAGGGTAGGAGAGACCCGGTTTCCAATTGTGGAATGAGAGTTTGCAAGACGCCTGTATAGTAAGATCTTAACCAGGCCACACCGCCTATGGCAAGGATCAGTACCAGCAAATTCAATCCTACGGTCAATACGTGATAAGGTAATGCGACTTTAGAAGGACTGTAACCTATTAATAACAGGTTCTCCAACTTTGCCGTATTCTTTTGAAGCAGTAGGAATACGCTTAACATCAGGATATAGAAGGAGAGAATACTGATGAACAGTCCCACGCCGGAAACAATACCTGTGATAAGGCGGAGGAAATAGGTGGTCTTTCCGGCATCCAGATTGTCTCCTTCGGTCTCATAGTTCTTCTGTTGAAAATAGTCGGTGATGGCTGTGTCTGTAGGATTCTTTACTTCTACGATCAGGCGGGAAGGCTGTGCTTCTTTTTCGGATGCGAAAGCTTGATTGGCCCATTCCATAAACGATTGTGGAACAAGGATAGTGTTCAGGCGGTTGGAGAAACCGACGATATTTCCTTTGTATTGCTCTACACGTCCGTTGCCACGCATCACAATGTCCATTTGTATCAGTCCCATTACGCCTTCCGACAACTTCGGCAGGTTGCGGCTCTGTGCAAAACCAAAGTTATAAAGGTTCAGATAGTTGCGGGGAATGATAATAGGTATGGTTTGTGTACCTTCGTCAAAGTGCCATTTGTCCAGGCTGACATCTACAAACTCATCGGGAACAGATTCAAAAAACATATCCGTAGAGATACGGATACCGGCTTGCTCCATTCCCAGTCCTGCTGATACTTTGAAAAGGGTAGGTGTAAAAGCGCCTACACTGCGTGTGAAAGGTTGTGCTTCCAGTTCCTTAATTTCGTCCTTGGAGAAAGTATTGCTTTGTCCGGTAATGCTGCCGAGGGTACTGATCTTTTTGGTAGCGATGATATAATCCTTCTTCATGAAACTATCTCCCTGCGTGAAGACGGGAAGGACGTCTTTATAAAATTGCACGCTCAGCAATACAATCAACATCCCAAAGATATTGGCGAGAAAAAAGCCGGTCAGTTGTCCGATGCTGATGTGTTGGCGGAGAAGTTTCCAAACAAGTCTGTTCATTGAAGTTTGATGTTATTGTTAAATGATAATTTAGGGGGCTATATAGGTTATTGGAATGCGGACTATTTGTCATCCTGAGCTTGTCGAAGGATCTCTTCCCCTACTTATATAGCGCCAGCTTTATGCTGGGAGAGTAGATCCTTCGACTACGCTCAGGATGACAGATACTACCGACTATCAGAAATCACGCCGCTAAATTATCATTTATAGTTTTAATATTTTATTATATTCTAATTCTATATGTTTTCCAATGGAAGTAACAACCACTCCCGCACCTTGCCGTTCGGCCTCTTCGGTCAGTATACGTCCCATGAGTGTGCCGTTATCATCATCCAAATGGCTGATAGGTTCATCCAGAAAAATGAAATCGAACGGTTGGCAGAGAGCACGAATAAAAGCTACGCGTTGCTGTTGCCCGAAAGATAACTTTCCAGCCTTTTCATTTACTTTGTCAGTGATACCGAGCGTTTCAAAAAGAGCAAGGATTTCTTTTTTCTTCTTATAATTAGTAAGCCGGTTCTTCAACTGTACATTTTCCAGTGCGGTCAGTTCAGGGAAGATACGTAGCTCTTGAAACAGCATGCTCAATGAATGTTTTCGTAATTCCACCCACTCATGAATGGAGAGCGAACGGATATTTCGTTCATCAAAGTTAATGATACCTTGATAGTCGCGGCGATATCCGTAGATATAGCTGCATAGAGAAGATTTACCTGTGCCCGAAGCAGCTTCAATCAGATACCGCCCTCCTTTTTGTAGCACAAGGTCTTGATGCCATACGTCGGATGAAATGGCATCCCGGTCGGCAAACACTTGGGGAAGTGTTTGCCGCAGATGAATGGTTTCCATTATTTATCGGGATTAGATGCCTGCAAACTCTTTGATGAAGTTTACAATCTGTTTCAATGCATTTACGTTTTTGTCTTTCAGTTGAATAACTATATCTGCATTATTATTGGGGTCGCCAACAGCTTCTACATAAGCTATCTTGTCAACCAAAGCAAAAGCTGTCGCATATTGTGTGCCGCCATATTCCGATAACATCTTCACAATCGGCAAAGCAAGAATTGCTTCAGCATTAATGACGAAAGCACTGTTCTTACCTTTGATGTTGGATGCAAATTCGGTATCCTTAATGGATGGATTAACAGCTTTATCTATGCCCTTGTACAACATTTCGTCATTCGTAGCATACAAACTATTGTTGCGAACTCCGAAGAACAGGTTCAATGCCTTTGATTTATATACATATTCGTTTTCTCCCAGTTTCAGGATGTCGTCTCCTCTTTTTAAGCCCAGTTCGCTTCTCTTCTCATACAATAACTGTACGGGGGCAGCACTCTTTACGCTGGCGTACATCAGGAAAGTAGGAGCGTTATTCATAGTGAAGTTTATCAGCCCCATTGCAATATCTTTCTGGAATGTGCCGAATAATTCTTTTACTTCATTAGCCTTGGCTATGGAGAAATTCTTCTGGAACTGCTCATTTTCCAGCAACATGTTATAGAACTCTTCTCCATTGATACCCATGCTGAGATACATCAGGGTGGATTTTGGGAAGTATTTCAAGAAAGTGTTTTCTATGGGGCAGGTTGCCTTCTTTTGCTTGTCGAACAAAGCTTGCAGTTCCGGGTTTTCTGTGAAGCTCTCATACTTCATGCTTATCTTACCTTTATCAAAGGAAAGGCTTCCCAACATTTTCAGATCTTTCAGGTCAATGTTGTAGGGCATATCGCTTGCTTTGATCATATTGGCATAAGGACCCAGCAGGCTTGCCGGAGAGAACATAGTGCTGATATCTCCTCCCATCTTCTGCATCTTTTTGAAGACAGTAGTTGAAACAATGCTGTTTTCATTCGTCTGTTTCAGCAAAGCAGGAATATTCTCTTTGATTTTCTCAAGCTGGGTAGTGCCGCTATAATTGGTCAGCATAAGCACTGAAGGAGTATATGCTATGAGTATCTGGTTTCCCATTTGTGTGAACTGAAAACCGTCACCGCTTGCCAGAGGCTGACTGACTTTTTCTTTCTCCAATGTTTCCAGCAGTGCATGCAGGTCGTCTTCACTGCTGACTTTGGCAACGATAGTAGTAGGGAATGTTTCCGTGGTGAAGATATACAAAGGTTCCGATACATCGATTCCCGATTTCTTCGGATCTTTCATTATCATTTCCACTTGCTGGAATGTTGCAGCATTCATGCCACTCTTCAAAGCATTCGTCAGCTTTTCCTGTACTTCTTTGTTCTCCTTGTCATTGAGGCCTGCTTTGTCAGCCAATGATTTCAGGTTGATGCTGACTACCGTATGGGCATTGGCAGGAATCACATCGGTGTACTCTTGCTTCTTCTGGGAACATGCGCTGACAAGAGCTACCACTACAGCCATCAACGCCAAACGGGGAAACAAACTTTTCTTCATATAACTATTATTTAAGTGTGATTATCATTGATTTTGTAAGTTCAGAATGTGGCAGGCCACCAGAGCTGCCGTTTCTGTACGCAGTCTCGACTTTCCCAGACTAATGGGAATAAAGCCGTTTTCTATTGCTTTTTGCACTTCTTCTTCACTGAAGTCTCCTTCCGGACCGATTAATACCAGTGCATCTTCTCCTTTGCGGAACACATCTTTCAACAGAGGCTTTTCTCCTTCGTAACAGTGAGCTATGAACTTCTGTCCTTTGAAAGGCTGCGCGATGAACTTGTTGAAATCCGTCATTTCATTCAGTTGTGGCAAACGGGCTTTAAGGGATTGTTTGATGGCTGACACCAGTATTTTACTGATACGTTCGATCTTGATAACTTTCCGTTCCGAGAAGCGGCAGTTCAGGAAAGTCAGTTCATCGAAGCCTATTTCAGTGGCTTTTTCAGCAAACCATTCTGTGCGATCCATATTCTTGGTCGGGGCCATGGCAATGTGCAGATGTCCGTTCCATAGAGGTTCCTGATAAGTAGTCTCCAGAATGTTTACCATGCAACGCTTGTTGGTAGCAGCACTGATTTCTGCACGATAGAAATAGCCTTTGCCGTCGGTCAATGTAATCTGATCGCCAATATTGAGGCGTAGTACGCGGATGCAGTGTTGGGCTTCTTCTTCAGGAAGTTCGGCACGAGTTTGTATGTCGGGTGTATAGAATACATGCATAAGTCTATTGCTGTTCTTTTCGTTTGATAATTTCGTCCCTGATGTGGGCTGCTCGTTCGTAATTCTCGTTGGCTATGGCTTCTTGCAATGCCTTTTGTAGCATCTCCATCGTATCTCCGTGTAAGAATTCATCATCATGTGGGGAAGGGCTTTCGCCCATAGGAGCTACACTGCCAGTTTCGTTTTCTTTTCCGGTCTTGAGTTGTTCCGCTTCCAGAATCTCCTCGTAAATAAAGATGGGGGCTTTCATCCGTAAAGCCATAGCAACCGCATCGGATGTGCGGGCGTCCATACGAATGATCGCATCGTCTGCTTTCAGGTAGATATAAGAATAGAATACACCATTGTCTACCCTGTAGATAAGAGCACGCATCATATTCACTCCCAATACTTCCAGGCACGAAGCGAAAAGGTTATGAGTCAAGGGGCGTGGCGGAACAATCCCTTTTAGGCTGATTAGCATTGCCTGCGCTTCCGCCGCACCAATGATAACTGGTAATTGGCGGGTGCCCTCCACTTCTCCCAATACCAAAGCGTAAGCTCCTGCTTGTTCCTGACTATTGGAAATGTTTAGTACTTCTAGTTCTATTTTCTTCTTTTTATCCATAATATTTTTCCGAGTGGCTGGTAGCTACCAGCCACTTGATACTTACTGCTTTTTATTTGCTGCTTCTTCCGGCCGGTGTTTGTACTTGAATACCAAGGCAAACAGAATACCGATAGCCAATGCATAGGCAGCAAAGATCAACCAAATTTGGGGCCACTCGCGGCTCACCAGTCTGCCGTCGGCATATACCGAGAAAGCATCTACTACGGCACCGCTGGCGTATCCTCCAATAATGGCGCCCAAGCCGTTGGTCATCATAAAGAATAATCCCTGGGCACTGGCGCGGATATTGGAACAGGTTTCCTGTTCAACAAACAACGAACCTGAAATGTTGAAGAAATCGAATGCCATGCCATACACAATCATGGACAGGATTAACATCCACAGTCCGGAACCCGGATCACCGAAACCGAACAATCCGAACCGGAATACCCATGCAAACATACTGATCAGCATGACCTGTTTAATTCCGAAATGTCTCAGGAAGAAAGGTATGGCGAGAATAAATAATGTTTCGGACATCTGCGAGATGGATAGCAGGATAACCGAATGCTTCACACCGAAAGACTCTGCGTATTCCGGAATGCTGGCAAAACTACCTAAGAAAAGGTCGCCATACGTGTTGGTAATCTGCAACGCTGCTCCCAGAAGCATGGAGAACAAGAAGAAAATAGCCATTTTCTTTCTTTTGAATAGTACGAATGCATCCAGTCCTAAAGAAGAAATCAGCGATTTATTTCCGGTCTTGGCAGGTTTACATGCCGGCAGGGTGAAGGAGTACAGACCCAGCATTAATGCGGATGCACCACCTACATAGAGTTGGGCGCTTGAGTTCTTGAATCCGGTAAGGTCCACCGCCCACATTGCACAGATGAAACCGATAGTGCCCCATACGCGAATGGGTGGGAAATCTTTGATGAGGTCACACTTATATTGTTCAAGCGAATTGTACGAAACGGTATTAGCCAGTGATAAAGTAGGCATATATACCAACAAATTGAGCAGCATTGCCCAATACATCTGGTCATATCCCGTAGCCGTGGAAGCATAGAAAAGACAGGCAGCCCCTGCAATGTGGCAAAGTCCGTATAAGCGTTCTGCATTAAACCATTTATCGGCAATGATACCAATGATACCGGGCATAATCAGAGAGGCGATACCCATGGTTGCGAAGATTGCACCGATTTGACCTCCTTCGAAGTGGAGTTCCCTGCCCATGTAACCTCCTAATGAAATTAACCATGACCCCCATACGAAGAATTGCAGGAAGTTCATGATAATCAAACGAACTTTTATACTCATGACTTTTCTAATTTGTGTGTTTCCTTTTCACATTAAATAATAGATGCAAATATAATATTTTCGTTGATTGCATGAGCAAGTTTATGTATAAAAAAAAAGAAGGCTATCTATCCCAGACAGCCAATCTTTATTAACCTTAAATCTAATACCATGAAAAACACAGTGCAAATGTAGCGGTTTTATGTTATACAACATAATGTTTGGACGATTTTCTTCTTTGGTTTAACATCTTTTAGAATATAAAGGGTGTTTTCCCTCTTTATAAGGACCAAAGTACATGCACTATTTATTCTACATACAACACTAATCCTTTCAGATATTCCCCCTCGGGATGATATATACTTACCGGATGGTCGGCGGGTTGCGTCAGTTGATGCAGGATGCGGACACTGCGACCGGACATTGCAGCTGCTGTGAAGACTGCCGTGCGGAAGTTTTCTTTGCTGACTGCTTGCGAGCAGGAGAAAGTAAATAGAATACCGCCTGGTTTGATCTTCTCAAAAGCTTTTACATTCAGTTTGCGGTAACCTTGCAGGGCATTGCGCAAAGCATCGCGGTGTTTGGCAAATGCCGGCGGGTCCAGAACAATCAGATCGTATTGGTCGCCCATGCGGTCCAGATATTTGAAGGCATCTTCGGCAAAAGCAGCATGGCGGGCATCACCGGGGAAATTCAATTCTATATTCTTATTTGTGAGGTCAATTGCTTTGGCTGAACTGTCTACGGAATGTACCAGTTTGGCATTTCCACGCATACCATAAACGGAAAAGCCACCGGTATAGCAGAACATGTTTAATATGGAACGTCCATTTGCATAACGTTCCAGCAGGGATCGGTTTTCACGTTGGTCAACGAAAAAGCCGGTCTTTTGTCCTTTCAACCAGTCAATATGGAATTTCAGTCCATATTCCATAGCTACATTATCAGTGCTGCCTCCTTTCAAGAAACCGTTTTCAGGGTAAAGATCAGCCTTGAAGGGAAGAGTCGTTTCTGATTTATAGTAGATATTCTCTATTTTATCACCCATCACTTCACTGAGAGCATTGGCTATTTCCATGCGGTCGAGATGCATACCGGCAGAGTGTGCCTGCATCACGGCGGTGCGGGCATAAATATCAATGATTAGTCCGGGGAGGTTATCCCCTTCTCCATGTACCAGTCTGTAAGTATTATTAGTTGGATTCTCTGCAATACCAATGCTGCGGCGCATCTCATAAGCAATACTGAGTTTGCGTTTCCAGAAATCGGAATCGATAGCCTCATCCTGATGGAAAGAGAGTACGCGTACAGCAATGCTGCCAATCTGGAAATGCCCTTTGGCAATGAATTCCTTCTTGGAAGTATAAATTTCTACTACCTCGCCCTCTTCGGGTTCACCGTCGAAATGAGCGATAGCACCCGAAAACACCCAGGGATGAAAACGTTTTAATGACTCTTCTTTGCCGGATTTGAGATATACTTTGTACATGCTGTTAGTGGTTAGCGGTTATGGGTTAGTTATTAATGATTCCTGATTGGTGAGTGGTTCATCCGGTGCTAATTCATAGTCACCGCTGATCTTTAATTCCTGCAGTCGGTTATAGATGTTGAGGCATGCCCATGCATCGGTAGCCGCATACTGTTTCTGAGGTTCGGTCAGGTGTTCGGCTTCCCAGTTGGAAAGACGCTGCGATTTGGAAATCTTTTCACCGAACAGGATACCATAGATTTTCTGCAGGCTCTTGTCCTGTATGCCGAACATACGGACATATTCTTGCAATTCGATGCAGGCGCGTTGTTCAAAGGGAGCACGTTTGTGCAGCATCATAAAGTCGTCCCGCAGCGAGAGCCCGACTTTGGTGACCGATGGACTTTCCAGCAATGAAATAATCGGAAGCGTCAGGCCGGTCAGGTTCAGGCGGAAGAGGAAGCAATCTTTTTCAGAGGATACCTGTAGCAGTGCCACCTTGTGTGATTGCCCTTTGGTGAACGACGGGCGGGTTTCGCTGTCAATTCCCAGCAAAGGATATTGCTTCAGGTAAGTAACTGCCTTTTCTGCTTCCCAGGGAGTTTGTACCAGATGTATTTGTCCTGGAAAGAGAACTTTGGGCATCTCTTTGATAGCTTCCTTATTGATTGTTTTTTTAATAACCATAATTTAAGTCTTTATTCGTGATGGTGATGTCCGTGGCAATGGCAATCATCATCGTCGCAATCATCATCTTCCGGTTCATCTTCTTCGGATTGGCGGTATTTCACGTCGTGTAGTGCACGAAGTGTGTTTACCAAGGTTTGTCCCCAGTACTCTTTGAATTGTTCCTGGCAGATGGCAAGGGAGTCGTTCATCGTTTCATTCAATCCCAGTTGGAAGACGAAAATGAAATCTTTGATGGCCTGGTAAATATCCGCCAGGTCTTCGGAAATATTCTTCTTGATGGGTTGGTCGCTATAAACCATATCCTGTATGAACACATCCAGATAGTCATCTTTTTCGGCAAGAATACCGGCAAGGTTGATGCGAAGCACTTCATACGTTTCCTCCGTCACATAGCTTTCGGGAGCTTCATCGCCTATTATTTCCGTTTCGGGCAGCATGGCAGCCTTGAGGTAGAGTAGCGGAAGTATCTTTAATGAGGTATCGACAAATGTATCACGGCTCATCGTCTCCGCCTGTTCCAGGAATTTACAGAACTCGGCAGCTACGGTGACGAACTCCACCACATTGCGGTCGAATATCACTTGGCTTTCTTTTTTCATAATCTACTTGATTTTGAAACGCAAAGATAGTGCAAACCGAGTGCAGTAGCAAATTTATTTGCATTTTACTGAAATGAAGTTTCATTTATTATTACGTGATATTCCGTTCCCCGGTTTCTTCTCCGGCTGCTGATTCCGAGTTTGCGGAGCGCACGCCCGAAGTGTGCTACTTTGTTGATGGATAGCCGGTCTTTAGTTCTTTTTTGGAGGAAGGAAATGATTTCCATAGGTGTCATCCATGCTCCTTCTTCTTCCTCCTGTGCCGCGCGGAAATGACAGAGGAAAAGCTGTTCCAACGGGGTGGGTTGTTCAAACTCTTGATTGGTTTGTTTCAGGATGTCTTCATCGGTATCGTCCAGCCAGTAACGTTCTCCTTTTGATATGGCATTCATGGCTTGGGCGTAGAGCTGCCGGTAGTTAATGGAGACATTTGTACGGATAGGTCCGGTTACTTCGATACAGATGAAGCGGCGGCTTCCCGATGGGTCGGTCAGTAAATCCTTTTGATTGCTGGTGCCTATGAAGGAGGCGTAGCGGCGTATTTCCTGAATGGCGGTTCCGTAAGGCTTCCGCAGGTTGGCTACGGGTTTTTGCAACAGATGTTTCAGAAAGCCTTGCTGGCTGACGCTGATCTGGTCGAACTCGTCGATGTTGATCAGAAAGAAACGCCCCAGACTTCGTTCGGCATCCTGTTGGCTCTTGAAGTCGATGCTGTCTGTATAGCCAAAGCGTAACTCAGGTGGTAAAAGGATACGGCAAAATGTAGATTTCCGATATCCTTGCGCACCTACCAGCAGGGGCGATGTACTGTTGCCATGCTGCCGGTCAAGTCCTCGCCAATGTGCCACCATGCTGAGAAACCAGCGGTAGAACAATTCCCTCCAATGCGGATTTTCGCAGGGAACGAGGTCGGCCAGGGCGCGGATGCGGTCTTTTCCGTCCCAGCGCCCGGTGTCGTTGAGGTATTCTTCTACGGGGTTGTAGAGGGGGATATAGTCGGAAGTAAGGTAGCGTGCTACGTCGCGGTCCCATACGCGGATACCTTCTTTCAGGGCATTGAGCGCTATGCTGCTTCGTATCCGTTGGTCGGCGGGGCGGAATTGGAAGTGTATGGAGTCGCGCTGGCGGTATTCCAGTTCGCTCAACACGGTATTATAGCGGAATTCGTAGCGGCGGTTCATGAATTCTTCCAGACGGAAGGCTGTTTCCTGTTCGGTGGTCATGCTGTTTCGGGTGCCGAAACCTTTGCATTCACGGTAAAGATTATGTATGGCGGCACGTATTACGGGCTCGTCTGCTTCGCGATAGTAATGCATCAGGGTTTGCCGGACTACCTCTTCTTCGGGAATACCTGCTTTGTAACAGTGCTCGGCAAGCCGTGTCAATAATGGGCGCAGGTCGTCACCCCGTTTCCAGTTTGTCAGTCCGTCGAAAGCACGGTCGAGTGCCGCTTCGAAGAGCATGGCGAAGGTGTCCGATGAATTGTAGCCGGGCTGCATGCGCAATAGCGGATTGGTTTCCGCCTGCTTCTGTTCCTTGAAAGTGGTTTCACTGGGCATGGCGAAGGGTTGTTCCAGGCAGAAGGGGATAGCAGCCGGATTATAATAAGGTTGCTCATCCAGTGTCATGCGGCAACTCTGGTTGAGCGACGGTTCTTTTAGGGTGATGGAGTAGGGCAGCAGGGATTGGTAACAATTTACGGCAAGGCGGTAGGCGTGGGCATGAAACAGGGCCATTTCACTTTCATGTTTAGGGAATGAGCCGTCGGGCAGGGCGAAGAGCACCCATATCTTTACACTGCGTCCGCTGCTTCCGCAAAAGGCTGCAAAGGTTTGAGGCAGCAGGGAAGCCTGTTGCTTTATCTGTTCCACTTCGGTGATACCTGCCAGGTGGTTGACTTCAATCTGTACCAGTCCGTTGTAAATCTTCACCCGGTGTTCTCCGTCTTTGGTGCGGGCATATTCCACGGCGGGGTAGATGCGGGGTAATTTATCTATGTTCAGATAGTGGTTATCTGTTCCTTGCAGTATAGGTATGAGATGGCGCAAGGCTGATACATGCGCTGCTTTGTTCTCTTTCTTTATTTTTTCTATCAAGGTTTCAGCTTCAAGGATACTGAAAGATTCTTTGCCGGTTTCACGGTCGGTGCGTATAAGGGTTAGTTTCAACGTGACTATTTTTAGTTACTGTCTTCAAAAGGCGGTGCAAGTTACAGCAAAAAAGCCGGGAGGCAAAGTGTTTCTTTATTTTTTTGCATAGGGAAATGAAATGCCCTCTTACACTTTCTTAAGAGAAACATCGCCTTTTCCTTGCTTTTACATCCCTTTTCCTTTACCTTTGTATTCATTATTTTGGCTTGCCCACAACTGTGAAATACGTGCTTCATAATTGTGAAGCAGCAGATCCATAGCTGTGAAGCATGTATTTCACAGCTGTGGGCAATGCTAAAACATTACTTATCAACAAAAGAAACATAGGTAGCCAACGAAAGAAACATAGGAGATTAACATAAGCACTCCCTACCCCTGAACATCACAGAAAAGGGCAGGAGTGCGAAAAACAAAAGAACAATGGCAATATTATTTGATTGGTACGAGAATCCCAAAACCAAGGACAAGCAGGACGAAGAACTGACCCTGCACCCGCGCATCCGGCTGAACGGTTCCACGGGTACCGCCCAACTACGGAGGTTTATACAAGAATATTGTTCGCTGACCGAAACCGATGTTTCGGCCGTGCTCGATGCCTTGTCGCACTTCATGGGGCGGGAATTGGGTGAAGGACGCCAAGTGCACCTGGACGGCATCGGCTACTTCCGTCCCACACTGACCTGCACCGAACCGGTGAAGGTGGATACCAAACGGAAAAGTACCAAGGTGAAACTGAAAAGTATCACTTTCCGCCCCGATATCGAACTGCGGAGCGAGATAGGCAACATAAAAGTCCAGCCGTTAAAACAACGGAATGTGTTGCAAAAGAAACTGACCTCGGAAGAGATTGACAAACGGGTGGAAAATTTCTTCACTACGCACGATTTCATGACGAAAGGAGATTTCTATTCTCTCAGTGGAATGACAAGAACCACTGCTACCCGGCATATTCGACGTCTTTGTGACGAAGGAAAGCTGGAAAATAGGGGATTGCAGAAACAGCCGATTTATGTGCTGAAGAAGTGTAATCGGTAGATTTTGAGTGAGATATGTCTTAAATGTATGGAGTGTAGGTAAAATAGCCTACACTCCATACACGCTTGCTTACACCGCGCTGTATTGCCGATGAATAAAGGGATACAGGGAAATAGTGTAAGCGTGTAGGTAAAAGTGAGGATAAACTCTATGTAAATTCTTTGTTTTTTAAACTAATTTATTGAAACCTATGACAAAACATTTTCTCTTGGGAATTCTTCTGCTCTCCGCAGTATCCCTGAACGCTCAAACTTCCGGATATTATCAGGAAGCCCCCAATCCGGTAGCCGTTAATCCGACTTTATGGTCAGAAGTTGCACAGAACCTCGTCCTAACACGTTCACTTTCAGTCAGCCGGCCGAAGCCGAATGGTTGGCGTGGCATAGTGCTAAGGAAAATCTGGACGGTTATCTCCGTTGGGCATTGAATAGCTGGGTGAAGAATCCGTTGCAGGACAGCCGTTTCACTGCGTGGGCGGCTGGTGACACTTATTTGATTTACCCCGATGCCCGTTCGTCTGTCCGCATGGAACGTCTGATTGAGGGGATACAGGCTTTTGAAAAAGTGCGTATCCTGAAGGATGAATTTAGGAAGAAGGGCAATAAAGCTGCCATTAGGAATATGGATAGAGCATTGCAAATGTTCGACGAGCAGAGCCTGAGGAAAGTGCCAGCCGCCACTGCTGTGAACAAGGCTAAGGAGGTAATCAACAGATACTGAGAAGTCTTTAACGAAAAGAGGGATTAATCTCCCCTTTTTATTTGAAGAATCTTTAGAAGATAAGGTTATAAAGAGAGCAATATTTTTATTACTTTTGCACCAATCTATCATTTACTAAGGAATTATATTCATGGCTAAGAAAAATTCAATTAAAGATACGGAACAGACTCTTTCCTTGTTTGGTAAAATAAGGGCAATCTTTAAAAACGAAACCATTCACTTTGTTATCGGCTTGATACTGGTCATCTTTTCAGTATACTTGCTATTGGCCTTTTCTTCGTTCTTCTTTACGGGAGCGGCAGATCAAAGTATTATTGACTCCGGCAGTGCGCAGGAGCTGGCTTCTACCAATAATGGAGTGAAGAACTATGCCGGTTCGCGCGGTGCACAGTTGGCAAGCTATCTCATTAACGACTGCTTCGGCATCTCGTCTTTCTTCATTCTTGTGTTCCTTGCAGTGGCGGGACTGAAGTTGATGCGTGTGCGTGTGGTTCGGCTTTGGAAGTGGTTTATCGGATGCTCGTTGTTGCTCGTCTGGTTCTCTGTCTTCTTTGGATTCGCTTTTGTGGAGCAGTACAAAGATTCTTTCTTATATCTGGGTGGTATGCATGGATACAATGTCAGCAATTGGCTGGTGTCGCAAGTGGGCGTGCCGGGCGTTTGGATGATTCTGTTGGTGACTGCTATCTGTTTCCTTATCTATATCAGTGCACGTACCGTTATCTGGTTGCGGAGGTTGTTTAGCCTCAGTTTCCTGAAGCGTAAACAGGAGGAAGAAGAGAAAGGCGAAACACCGGAAGAGTTTACAGACTCTTGGACGGCGAAAGGAAAGAAGAAACCTGCTTCTGCTCCTGATGTGGCGGAGGCTGATACAAAAGAAGAAGAAACTCCCATTGAAGTTCCTGAGCCGGTAATGGAACCGGAAAATGAAATAACACTGGATTTAGGTGGTATTACAGAACCCCAACCTGCCAAGCCGTCGGGGGAAGAAGTTTCTATGATTATTGAAACTCCGGTCTCCGATCCTGCTCCTTCTCTTCATGAGAAACCTGTAGCGGTAGAACCTACTTTTGAAATAGAAGCTGCAGAGGAGGATGACGAATATAAAGGTCCGGAAAAGGAACCTTATAATCCTCGTCTCGATCTGGAAAATTATCGCTATCCTACTGTCGACTTGATGAAGCATTACGATAATGCCGAGCCGACTATCGACATGGCGGAACAGAATGCCAATAAAGACAAGATTATAAATACGTTGCGTAGTTTTGGTATTGAAATCAGTACGATCAAGGCAACGGTGGGACCTACGGTGACGCTGTATGAGATCACTCCCGAGCAAGGTGTTCGCATCTCCAAGATTCGTGGTCTGGAAGATGATATCGCCCTTAGCCTTTCGGCATTGGGTATTCGTATCATTGCGCCGATTCCGGGAAAAGGAACAATCGGTATTGAAGTTCCGAATTCCAATCCGAAGATTGTTTCCGGACAGAGTATCATCGGTAGCAAGAAGTTCCAGGAGTCTACTTATGACTTGCCGGTTGCCTTGGGTAAGACGATTACCAATGAGGTGTTCATGGTAGATCTCTGTAAAATGCCGCACATGCTGGTGGCGGGTGCTACCGGTCAGGGTAAATCTGTCGGACTGAACGCCATTATTACTTCTTTGCTTTATAAAAAGCATCCGGCTGAACTGAAGTTTGTGTTGGTAGACCCGAAGAAGGTAGAATTCAGTATCTATTCGGTGATTGAACATCATTTCCTTGCCAAGCTGCCCGATGGAGAAGATGCTATTATTACAGACGTAACCAAGGTAGTGCAAACGTTGAATTCTATCTGTATAGAGATGGATACACGTTACGACTTATTGAAAGCTGCACATGTGCGTAATATCAAGGAATATAATGAGAAGTTTATCAATCGCCAGCTGAATCCTGAAAAGGGGCATAAATTCATGCCTTATATAGTAGTGGTGATCGATGAGTTCGGTGACTTGATAATGACGGCAGGTAAAGAGGTTGAATTGCCTATTGCCCGTATTGCCCAGTTGGCGCGTGCGGTGGGTATCCACATGATTATCGCTACACAGCGTCCGACAACAAATATCATTACCGGTACAATCAAGGCGAACTTCCCGGCGCGTATTGCTTTCCGCGTATCTGCCATGATAGACTCACGTACTATTCTCGACCGTCCGGGAGCTAACCAGCTGATCGGACGTGGTGATATGTTGTTCCTGCAGGGTGCTGATCCCGTGCGTGTGCAATGTGCCTTTATCGATACACCGGAAGTGGCGGAAATCACAAAGTTCATTGCCAAGCAACAAGGATATCCTACTGCATTCTACTTGCCCGAATATGTCAGTGAAGATGGCGGAGGTGATCTGGGAGATGTGGATATGGGGCGTCTGGATCCGTTGTTCGAAGATGCTGCCCGTCTGATTGTTATTCATCAGCAAGGTTCTACTTCATTGATCCAACGTAAGTTTGCTATCGGTTATAATCGTGCAGGACGCTTGATGGATCAATTGGAAAAAGCCGGAATTGTGGGACCTGCACAAGGCAGTAAAGCGCGTGAGGTGCTTTGTGTCGATGAAAATGACCTGCAAATGCGTTTGAACAATTTACTGTAAATCGTGTTAAACTAATGATGAAGAATGTTCTTTTAATCTGTATCTGCCTGTTCGGTCTGGCATTACCGCTTTCGGCACAGAAATTGGATGCTCAAGATATATTGGATCGTACAGCTACTGCCTTCCGTCAGGCGGGAGGTATTCAGGCTGATTTTACGGTTCAGACGTATGCTAAAAGTATCTTGCAAGGAAGTTCTACAGGGGTTATCCGTTTGAAAGGAGAAAAGTTCCTGTTGGATGCAGATGGCGTGAAGGCTTGGTTTGACGGTCGTACGCAATGGAGTTATCTTACTAACAGTGACGAAGTGAATATCTCCGAACCTACTCCCGAAGAGTTGCAAAGCATTAACCCTTATGCCTTATTGTCCATTTATAAACAAGGGTATCACATGAAGTTGGGTAAAGCTGATACTTATGGGGGTAAACCTGCTTATGAAGTGATACTGACAGCTTCTAACAGAAAACAGGATTTGCAGTGTGTTATTATCTATGTGACAAAAGATACTCTTCAACCTCTGTGTATCAGTATGACTCAGAAGGGTGGGAATAGCGTAGCTATCCGCATTACATCTTATAAAACAGGAGAATCTTACAATGATAATCTTTTCACTTTCGACAAGAAGGCGTATCCGACTGCCGAAGTGATTGATTTAAGATGAATTATTAATATAAAATGATATGATGGAAACAGAAAAAGTAAAATGTCTGATTATAGGTTCTGGTCCGGCCGGTTATACTGCAGCTATTTATGCAGGGCGTGCCAACCTTTCTCCGGTACTTTATGAAGGATTGCAACCGGGTGGTCAGTTGACAACTACTACAGATGTGGAGAACTTTCCCGGTTACCCGGAAGGAGTCAGTGGTCAACAATTGATGGATGACTTGCGCAAGCAGGCAGAACGTTTCGGTGCAGACCTGCGTTTCGGTATTGCAACTGCTTCCGACCTGAGTGCAGCTCCATATAAAGTGACGATTGATGAAGAAAAAGTGATTGAAACAGATACGTTGATTATCGCTACGGGTGCTACCGCTAAATATCTGGGACTGGATGATGAAAAGAAATATGCCGGTATGGGTGTCAGCGCTTGTGCTACTTGTGACGGTTTCTTCTACCGCAAAAAGGTGGTGGCAGTAGTGGGTGGTGGTGATACGGCTTGTGAAGAGGCTGTATACCTTGCCGGACTGGCTAAGAAGGTTTATCTGATTGTGAGAAAACCTTTCTTACGTGCTTCTAAGATCATGCAAGAGCGTGTGATGAAGCATGAAAATATCGATGTACTGTTTGAACATAATGCCGTAGGTTTGTTTGGAGAGAACGGTGTAGAAGGTGTTCATCTGGTGAAACGTATGGGTGAACCGGATGAAGAACGTTATGATTTGGCTATTGATGGATTCTTCCTGGCTATTGGTCATCAGCCGAATTCGGATATCTTCAAGGCGTATCTGGATACGGATGAAACAGGTTATATCATAACAGAAGGGGATAGTCCTCGTACGAAAGTGCCGGGTGTGTTTGCGGCCGGTGATATTGCTGATCCACATTATCGTCAGGCTATTACGGCAGCGGGTAGCGGTTGTAAGGCGGCACTTGAAGCGGAAAGATATCTTTCATCCAAATGCTTGATCTAAATTCTTCATATTAAAAGAGAAAAGCTCCGGATTGTCTTGCAATCCGGAGCTTTTCTCTTTTAATATACTTCTATCTCATCTACATATAAGTCTGAAGGAATAATATCTTCTGGTGAGTCTTTACGGCAGTCAATACCATTACGCAATGTTCCACCGCTCTTCAATGTCACCTTGATGTAACGTGCTTCGGTAGGCGTACATTCCAGCGTATCAGTGAACATTTTTCTGCCATGCTCCGGATATTCGCGAGTGTAGGATGCCTGAGCTATTTCCTTGAATTCCTTACCGTCAGTTGATACCTCTACGCGGGCTGCACTTGCAGGCAGAACACGGAAAGCAGGATTATAAAGTGTACCGAAAACGACCTTACTGATAGTGACCGGTTTCTCCATATCTACAGAGAATACGAGTTCATTGTTGTTTTTCTCGTTCAGTTTAAAAGCCACCCACGGTGTGAAAGAAGCGATATTACCTCGTTTTCCATTGGTCAATCCCAGTGTAGTGGTATCTGTGCCCAATACATCGTTTTCTCCGAAGATATCTCCACTCATCCAGCCCCAATGAGGAGTGGTAGTGTATCGTTTTCCGCTTATCAGGTTTGCATACAGTTTCTTACCGTTTACTTTGCCCAGCATCTTACCACCTTTGAAGGCGGCTGCCTGTAAGTCTATGTTGCCTTCCCAGATGAAGGGTTGTGTGTAAAGTTCGGATTTGGCAGTCGGCGCACTTCCATCCGTTGTATATCTGATTTCAGCATCCGGATAGAATGTTTCCAGTACAGCTTTCAATGTTCCGTCGTATACATGAGTGTTGATGTTTACATCAAAGAAATTACGGCAAGCTTTCACATTAATAACGTCCATACGTTCGAAATCTTCTATCATGCGGTTCCGGAAACTGTTCCAGTTTTTTCTGCTGTTTTGCGTCCAGCCAGTTTCAGCCAAGGCTATGGCACGGGGGAACGCTTGGTAGTCACGGCGTTCGTCATTCTGCATATATTCGTTCCAGATATTGCCTTGCACACCGATAATATGTTTCTTTATTAATTCTTCCGCATCATCGGGGACAGGATTATAACTATATGTTTTCTTGAGTGTGTTATATCCACCGATAGTAGTCGGTGCAGTTTCCGGTTCCTCTTGGTACTGGTCCAGATAAGCGTACGGACTCGGAGTCATAATTGCATCATGCCCGGCTTTGGCAGCTGTGATACCGCCTTCTACACCGCGCCAGGACATGACTGTTGCATTGGGAGCCAGTCCGCCTTCCAGGATTTCATCCCAGCCTATGATATTTCGTCCTTTACTGTTGAGGTATTTTTCCATACGGGTGATGAAGTAACTTTGCAGCTTTTCTTCTTTCGTATGCTTCTTACCGTCAATGGCATTCGGAGTGGTGTCGTCTTTCAGACCTAACTTTTGGATTAATCCTTGGCAATGTGCGCATTTCATCCAGGCATCCTTGGGGCATTCGTCACCGCCAATATGAATATATGAACTGGGGAATAATTCAATAACTTCATCCAATACACCTTCCAGGAATTGGAATGTTTCTTCTTTGGGACAGAAGACTTCTTCGAACACACCCCATGTGCCGGTTACTTCGTATGTCGTATCCGGTCTGCAAGACAGTTCAGGGTAGGAGGCAAGGGCTGCAATGGCATGTCCCGGCATTTCTATTTCGGGAATGACAGTGATATACTTACTTGCTGCATAGGCTACTATATTTTTGATTTCCTCTTGGGTATAGTATCCGCCATGTTCTTTTCCATCGAAGATTTGCGGCCAGTTTACATAGTAGTAGTCTATCAGTGTCTCTTTCCGTTTTGAACCTACTTCCTGTAGTTTCGGGTATTTCTTGATTTCTATTCGCCAGCCCTGGTCATCTGTCAGGTGGAAGTGGAAAGTATTCATCTTATGCATGGCAAGTATATCGATGAATTTATAAATATAATCGGTGGTGGAGAAGTGGCGGCATACATCCAGCATCAAACCACGGTAAGGAAAACGGGGAGAATCTTCTATTTCGACAGCGGGCAGAGACCAATTAGCACGTTTCACTATTGTTTCTCCATAAACAGCAGGCGGCAACAGTTGGTATATAGTCTGTACTCCATAAAAGAAACCGTTGGGATGGGATGCTGAAAGGGTGATTTCATTTGGAGTGATAGAAAGCTTGTATCCTTCTTTTGGCATTCCATCTTCCGTAACGAAACGTATATCAGGTTGTTCCGGATTTTCTTGCGGATTACTTTGCAAAGAGATACCGGAGGTCAACCGGATACGGGCGATCAGGCTGTCTGCAATGGCTTGTACTTCCGGAATGCAACCGGCAGTGGCGATAGATACTTTATTACTCAGCTGAAAACGTCCCTCTTGAGGAGTCATTTGATTGGGCATCGGAACGATGTTATACTCGTTCACTACCTCTTTGGGGTTTTGCTGACAGCCGGAGGAGGCACACAGCAGGCTTGCTAATAGCAAAGCACTCAATCCTTTTTTCATGGCATTTATGTGTGTTAAGTTTATAAATAGGGTAAAATAGGGAAGAGGAAAAAAATAATAGCCTTTAAGGGGGAAGACAATCACTATCCTTTATCCTATTTTACTTATCTTCTTTAGTTTTTCCTCATCGATGATCTTTATTTTTCGTCCGTCAATCGTGATCAGGCGTTCGGTAGCGAATTGTGATAAGGTACGGATAGCGTTAGAGGTTGTCATATTAGACAGGTTTGCCAGATCTTCGCGTGACAGATAAATACTGAGGGTAGAACCGTCTTCTTCCAATCCATAACTTTCTTTGAGGAAAAGAAGCGATTCAGCTAATCTTCCACGAATATGCTTCTGTGTCAGGTTGACAGTACGTTCGTCGGCAATTCCCAGATCGATGGACAACTGCTTGATGAAGAACATGGCAAGATCATTGTTTTGTGAAACCAATGTTGTGATAGCGCTCATTGGTATCAGGCAAATAAGAGAGGGTTCGAAAGCAGCAGCAGCAGTAACATAGTCTTCTTTGGCAAAATAGGCGCGATAACCGAAATATTCTACAGGCTTAATCATGCGGATAATCTGGCTTCTGCCGCCAACACCATCCTTATAAATCTTGACCTTTCCGTTCAAGAGACACATAAGGTATTTCGGGGTCTCACCTTCGCAGTGAATGACCTCATTTTTCTTATAATTCTGGAGCGTAAAATGGTTCGCGAGAAATTCCCGCTGCTCTTCATTCAGGGGCTCCCACATATCGGCTATCAGCTCCGGAACATTCACGTCTGACAAATTCATTTTTACCATAACTGCTGCAAAACTGTGTTATACAGCACAAATGTAAAAAGAAAAAATTAAATATTGCACAAAAGACACGAAAAGATGCAGTCTGAAGACAGGAAAATGATAATTTGGCGGCCAAGCAGCTAAATTAAGTAACGAGCTACAAGCTACCAGTGACAAGTACCTTTCGGCATGATAGCTGAGGGTGTGTCATTGGTAGCTCGTAGCTTGTAACTCGTTACTTATTTAGTGAATAGCAATTCCCTGTATTTCGGCAACGGCCAAATCTCGTCGTCAACCTCCATTTCAAGGTGATCGATATGATCACGTATCTTTTCCAGATACGGACGTACATTTTCTTCGTAGGCAAAAGCCTTATCTTTGTAGCTATCCATGTGATTGGCCACTTTACGGGCTTCGGTCATTTCGCGTACAAGGACTTTGATAGAAGTTACACGCTTGGAAATTTCCCGTATCAGTTCTTTACGATCGGCACTTAGTACTTCGTATTCTTCAGGAGAGAAGATTTCTTTAAGACCGAGTAGGTTCTCCAGCAGGCGGTTCTGGTAGCTGACTGCTATGGGAACAATGTGATTGATGGCTAGGTCTCCTAATACGCGGCTCTCAATTTGCACTTTCATGGTGTATTTTTCCAATTCTACTTCCAGGCGACAGGCGAGTTCCGTTTCATTAAAGATACGTTCGCCAATCAATACTGAACGGGATTGGTTGTCCATATAGTGCATCAGAGCTTCGGGTACATGGCAAATATTAGTCAGTCCGCGGCGGGCAGCTTCTTCTTTCCATTGGTCAGAGTAGCCGTCTCCTTCGAAACGGATAGCTTCGGAAGCGATGATAGTCTCTTTCAGGATGCGGAAAATGGCTTCATCTTTACCAATTCCTTCTTCCATCAGTTTGTCGATGGATGCTTTGAATTCATTCAACTGGTTAGCCATGGCAGCATTGATAGCAATCATGGCAGCTGCACAGTTGGATGAAGAACCGGCTGCACGGAACTCAAAACGATTGCCGGTGAAAGCAAACGGAGAAGTACGGTTACGGTCTGTCGTGTCGAGGAGAATCTCTGGAATACGTCCGATTCCCAATTTAAGAGTTGTTTTTTCTTCGGCAGTCATTTTATCGTCTCCTACCTGACGTACTATATCATCCAGAGTGGCAGATAATTGTCTGCCCAGGAATATGGATAAAATAGCGGGTGGCGCTTCATTGGCACCTAGGCGGTGACTGTTACCTGCACTCATTATAGAAGCACGCAGTAAATTCTGGTTTTTATAAACCATCATTAATACGTTCACTAAGAAAGTGAGGAAAAGCATGTTTCCTTTTGGATTCTTACCGGGAGCGAAAAGGTTGATGCCGGTATCTGTACAGAGTGACCAGTTATTGTGTTTTCCCGAACCGTTAACACCACTGTAAGGCTTCTCATGCAGCAACACGGCAAAGTTATGTTTACGGGCAATACGCTTCATCAGGTCCATTACCAACTGATTATGATCATTGGCAAGGTTGGCATTCTCAAAGATTGGAGCCAATTCAAATTGGTTGGGGGCAACTTCGTTATGGCGTGTTTTTGCCGGAATTCCAAGTTTGTGGCATTCTATTTCCAGTTCTTTCATGAAAGCTGTTACCCGTGGGGGGATAGAACCGAAATAGTGGTCTTCCAACTGCTGGTCTTTTGCAGACGAATGTCCCATAAGCGTGCGCCCGGTCAGACAAAGATCGGGACGGGCATTGTATAGGGCGGAATCTACCAGGAAATATTCCTGTTCCCATCCCAGATTCGTGAATACACGGGTCACATTCTTATCGAATAACTGGCATACTTCCGTGGCAGCCTTGTCCACAGCACCCAGTGCTTTCAGTAATGGGGTCTTATAGTCCAGTGCTTCACCGGTATAGGAGATAAAGATTGTGGGAATACACAATGTGGTATCTACAACGAAAGCGGGCGAAGAGACATCCCAAGCGGTATATCCGCGAGCTTCAAACGTATTACGTATGCCTCCGTTAGGGAAAGAAGAAGCGTCCGGTTCCTGCTGGATCAGTAATTTGCCGGAAAAACGTTCGATTACATTTGAATTTTCTCCAAATTCGATAAAACCGTCATGTTTCTCGGCAG
Organism: Bacteroides sp. AM16-24; assembly: GCF_003471885.1. Taxonomy (NCBI): domain Bacteria; kingdom Pseudomonadati; phylum Bacteroidota; class Bacteroidia; order Bacteroidales; family Bacteroidaceae; genus Bacteroides; species Bacteroides sp. AM16-24. The sequence goes on along the minus strand of NZ_QRKI01000004.1, from coordinate 255,530 downwards.
TACCATCCGTCAGTGGCTGGAACCAGTGAGTGTAATGAGTGACATTCAAGGATTTTGCCCAACTCTTCATACCGTTTGCTATCAGGTCGGCTATCTCGCGGCTGATAGGGGTACCTTTTTCTATGGCGTCTGTCACAGCTTTGTAAGCTTCCCGGGGTAAGTACTCCTGCATTTTTTTGCGGTCAAACACATGACTTCCGTAATAATCGGATAATTTGTTCGAAGGGGTAGTAACTTCAAGAGGGCGCCGGTTGGCGAGCTCTTGCAAGGCGTAGAATCTCATTTTTGACATACTTGTCTTCCTTTTGTTGATTGTTGGGTGCAAAATTATATGTTTTTTCTGGAAGTACCCCTATTTTTTAGGGGGTATTCTTGAAAATAATGCAATTTTTCTTGCAGATACCCCCTGAAAAGAGTTGCTTGTATTGCAAAAAGTGCAAATTGTGATACTTGCTGTTTCTACTCTTGGGAGTATCAATGCTGTATTGGAGCCAGATCTGGTACGGGCTTGGTATGTATTTGGTATATATTAAAAAAATGGCTATTCCTTCGTTTTACAACCTTTTTTTCTATATTTGTCCCTATATATTTGGAGGTATTATCGTTGAAACATGTCTTTTGTATAGGAACCTTGCTATGTCTTTTGCTTTCAGCTTGTCCGAAAGTGCACGCATCTTTTGTCCCTGACCCTTACAATGCGAAATTACTTTCTGCGGACTCTATTATGAAGAAGGTCATCTTCTTTGCCCCTTTTTATGAAAGTATTATCGACGACTATAGAGCTGATCTTTATATTAAGGGAAAAGTGAATCTTCGCAAGAAAAATCATATTTTGCGCTTTATTCCTACCATGTTCCGTATCCGGAAAGGAGTGAGGGAATATATGATGGAGACTTATAGTGACTTGCATTTTACTGCTCCCGACATTTATGATCAGAAGGTAAAAGCGAGTGTCGGCACTTCTTCTGAGTTTTGGGAGCTGGATGGCAGGTTGCCAGAATATTTTCATGTTAATGTCTATGCTTCTACCTTATTGTATGATAAGCTCCTTTCGCCTCTGGCTCCAAATGCAATGAAATATTATTCTTATCATGTCGATTCCGTAATGGGTAAAGTGCATGATTTGCGATATAAGATTAGTTTCAAGCCGAAAAGCAAGAGTTTTCAGTTGGTGAGCGGGCACATGGTGGTCAGCGAGAATGTATGGAGTGTACGTGAGATGCATTTTAGCGGACGTTCTGAAATGTTGCGTTTCGACAATATGATACGTATGGGGGATGTGGGTGAGTCGGATGAGTTCTTGCCTGTACATTATGATGTGGATGCTACTTTCCGCTTTTTGGGCAATGTGGTTGATGCTAATTATATTGCTGCTCTTGATTATAAAACCATTATTCAGAAAGACCCTTCACAGTTGGAGCGAAAGAGATTGAAAAGCAAGTATGATTTGTCGGAATCCTATACATTACGCAGTGATACGAATAGCTACAGGAAAGATAGTTCTTATTTCGAGAGCATACGTCCGATTCCGTTGACTGAACATGAACAGGATTTATATAAGGATTTCTTTTTGAGCCGTGATACTTCATACCGATATAAGAAACCTAAAAATAAGAATCTGGAATTCTGGGGGCAGATAGGTGATGCACTTATCAGCCGTTATACGGTGGACCTTTCGAAATTGGGAAGTGTCCGCTGTTCACCGCTTATCAATCCCTTCTTGCTGAGTTATAGCGGGAAGAATGGTTTTTCTTATCGGCAGGAATTTAAGTACAACCGTATTTTTACGGGCGACCGTCTGTTGCGTCTCGTTCCCAGATTGGGTTATAACTTCAAGTATAATGAGTTTTATTGGTCTGTAAAGTCGGATTTTGATTACTGGCCACGCAAGCGTGCAGCTCTTCATATCAGCGTAGGTAATGGTCACCGCATCTATAGTAGTAGGATGTTGGATGAATTGAAAAATATTCCGGATAGTGTTTTCGATTTTGATCAGGTGCAACTGGATTACTTTAATGACTTATACTTGCAGGTGCGCCATAGTTGGGAAATTGTAAATGGCTTGTCACTGGATGTTGGTTTCTCCATGCATAAGCGTACGGAAGCCAATCGCTCAATGTATGTATCCACCAAGTCGGCTTCAAGAAGTGTGCCCTCTTCAGAAGTTTATCCTGATTGGACAGAGAAAATGCGTCATTCATACAATAGTTTTGCTCCGCGTGTCCGTCTGACGTGGACTCCCGGGCAATACTATTATATGAATGGTGATCGCAAAGTGAACTTACATTCCAAATATCCCAGTATTTCAGTGGACTGGGAGCGGGGCATCAATGGGGTTTTTAAGAGTACCGGTACCTATGAGCGTGTCGAAGTAGATATTCAGCACTCCATTCCTTTGGGATTGATGCGTGATTTTTATCTCCGCTTTGGATGGGGCGCTTTTACCAATCAAAAAGATATATACTTTGTGGATTTTGCTAACTTTACCCGTTCGAATCTTCCTGTAGGATGGAATGATGAAATTGGGGGAGTATTCCAGCTGCTTGACGGGCGGTGGTACAACTCCTCCCGTAAATACCTTCGTGGGCATTTGACATACGAATCTCCTTTCCTGATGTTGCGCCATTTGGTGAAGTATACACAGCATGTGCTCAATGAGCGCCTTTATCTGAATGCTTTGGTTGTTCCGCATCTGAATCCTTATGTTGAGGTTGGCTATGGCATCGGTACCAATATTTTTGATTTCGGAGTCTTTGGCAGCTTTGCCAACTGGAAATTTAAGGAGATAGGTTGCAAATTCACTTTTGAGTTGTTCAACCGATAGTTTCTGAAACCAGTTGCTGTAGTAGGTCCTTTAAGGTGGTAGATTGATTGGTGATTTTAAGGTTAAAGAAGAGGAGGGGCAGACCTTAGTTTTGGTTCGCCCCTCTTGCAATTTATTTGATACGCTTGTAGCCGTAAACAGCATTAGCACCCAGTTCTTCTTCAATGCGGAGTAACTGGTTGTATTTTGCCATACGGTCTGAACGGCTCAACGAACCGGTCTTAATTTGCCCGCTATTGGTAGCAACGGCAATGTCGGCAATCGTAGCATCTTCCGTTTCGCCGGAACGATGGGAGGTTACAGTCGTATATCCGTGGCGGTGAGCCATTTCAATGGCATTCAATGTTTCGGTCAGAGAGCCGATTTGATTTACTTTGATCAGGATAGAGTTTGCACAACCTTTTTCAATACCCATAGCCAGGAAGTCGACGTTAGTAACGAAGAGGTCATCACCCACGAGTTGGCAGCGGTTACCGATACGATCGGTCAGTTTCTTCCAGCCTTCCCAGTCATTTTCACTCATACCGTCCTCGATAGAGTCGATAGGGAATTGGTTGATGAGTTGTTCCAGATAGTCAATCTGTTCATCGGCTGTACGTTTCTTGCCTTTTGTACCTTCGAATTTGGTATAATCGTAGATGCCGTCTTTGTAGAATTCGGAAGAAGCACAGTCCATGGCGATCATGACATCTTTGCCCGGTTCATATCCGGCTGCTTTAATAGCAGCGATAATGCTGTTCAGAGCGTCTTCCGTACCTTCCAGATTCGGTGCGAAACCACCTTCGTCACCTACGGCAGTACTCAGGCCCCGGTCTTTTAATACTTTCTTCAATGCGTGGAATACTTCAGCACCCATGCGCAGACCTTCACGGAAAGAAGTTGCACCCACAGGGCGTATCATGAATTCCTGGAAAGCGATAGGAGCGTCACTGTGCGAACCACCGTTAATGATATTCATCATCGGTACAGGCATTACGTATGTATTGGTACCACCGATGTAGCGGTACAGAGGTATATCGAGATAGGCTGCTGCAGCTTTGGCTACGGCGAGTGATACGCCAAGAATAGCATTGGCACCCAGATTTGATTTTGTTTTTGTTCCATCCAATGCCAACATGGTATGGTCGATACCCATCTGGTCGAGGGCTGACATTCCGACAAGTTTCGGAGCGATAATATCGTTGATGTTTTCTACAGCTTTCAACACACCTTTACCTCCATAACGTCCTTTGTCGCCGTCACGGAGTTCCAATGCCTCGTGTTCTCCGGTAGAAGCTCCGGAAGGAACGGAAGCACGACCCATAAAGCCTGATTCTAACATTACATCTACTTCCACTGTGGGGTTTCCTCTTGAATCGAGTATTTCACGTCCGATAATCTTTTCTATTTTCATGTTCATTTAATTTTTTAATTGAAACTATGCTTATAACAACAGAAATGCGTAAAATGTTCGGTCGTTCGGTTCGGATCCCGTTACAGGTAGCGTCCGAAGGCTCCACCGGTAAGGGTGGCGATGAGGCCTAAAGCAACGCTTAATAAGGTGTATAGGAAAAACATCCCGTAGAACCCTTGCTTGATGAGAATCATCCCGTCGTTGCTGAAGGTGGAGAATGTGGTGAACCCGCCACACAGGCCGACGGTCAGTAACAACCGTATTTCGGTAGATAGGTTGAAGCGGGCGGAGAGGGCATAAAACAGTCCGATGAGGAAACTGCCGAGAATGTTGACGATGAATGTAGCCCACGGGAAGCAGTAAGAAGTTATCCGTTCATGCAAGGCCACTTGCACGAAATAGCGCAGCACGCTTCCGGTGCCTCCACCAAGGAATATGGCTATTAGTATTTTGGTCATATTGAGTTTTTTTGTTGAGTGCTGCAAAGGTAATGAAGATAGATTGATTCTGGTTTGTTTTTGCATTTTTATCGTTTTTTTTATCATTGCCTGCAAAAGGATACTGCTGTTTCCTGATTCTAAAAGTGCCGTCAGAAGCCTTTATGGACGGGGTGACTGTTTTTTACTAAAACCTTATTGGATTTTTACTAATTTTCCGGTAGATTTTTACTAATTTTCAGTCGTGAATTTAGTAAAAATCCGAAGGCTTTTTACTAAAGGGTGGGACGGATGTATTATGTGTAACGATTTTTTCTTATATAAGAGCAAATTATGGACAGAACTTTAGTATTGAACCTTGTTATTGGAATTGTGCTGTTGCTTTATACAACCTATCGTGCTGTTTCTATTCTTCGGGCGCAGAAGGAACTTCAACCCACTTCTGACGCAGGCGGTGAGGCATTGGGGTCGACTGTGCCGGACAATCTGTTCCGCTTCTTGAAAATCCGATTGCTCAATTTCAAAAGCATCAATCTGCTTTGGCTATTCGTACTTGGCTTTTCGGCTTTCTGTTTCGTCAACCATAGTTTTGTTTACGGTCGGATGTATCTTGCCATGGCGCTCCTGTTCGGGGCTGTCCTCTTCTGCCTGTTGCTTGTGGGCTACTATAAATCGAGGAAGCAGCAGGTGCGCACTATGGTTTCGGAAGAAGGGTTAGGCCTGCTCATGCCTTCGGGCAAATATAGCAAGACGGCATGGTGGGAGGAGATAGGCGAAGTGTACTTCTATGCCGGATATGTGCAGATTGTAAAGGGACGGAATTTAGGCAGATACAGTGGCAACACCTATAATTATTATGTGTACTATCAGGACAACCCGGCTTTGAAGAACCGGATTTTCAATCTGATTGCAACCCACTTCAAAAAGACGCGTATCTCTGATGTGGACACCTTCGTGCGCTGGGTAAAGCCATTTTGCAAGCAGGCCGCCTATATGTTCATCCCTCGGGATGTAAAGCCCGAGCCGGGTTGTTCCAAAGTAGGCGGTTACCCGTATTTGCCCGAAGATAAGACTTGGCCTTGCCATGAAGGAAAGCCATTGAGCTTTATCTGTCAGATTAATTGCGCTGAAATTCCGTATAACTCGGCTGAAGAATGGCTTATACCGAGGAAAGGGATGCTCTATGTATTTTTAGATATGACAGCTTCGTACATCTACGAAGATGAGGTCTTTTTGAAGGATCCTTTTGCGCGCGTCTTGTATTGTGATGTCCCGCTGTCTCGATTGGCTCCCGTATCGCCACCTGCACACTTGAACCAACCACTTTACATCGAGGAGCGAGCATTAAATTGGAAGAACGGATATGACTTTCCCGGGCTTTTAGATTTGGAGTCTCTGACAGGACGGGAGATGGTGAACCGTCTGTGGGCAACTTATGATGACGCTTGTATGCTTGTGGAGAAGGAGAATTTCTACAGGGAGGACTTCGCGGGGGTCGTCGCTGGAGATGCCTATTATGGTTGGCAGAAAATCTGCGCACAGGAAAAAACTTTCTCTGAAAAGGAGAAGAATGAATACACGCCCCTGGTACGAATCTATGAAGCTTGCCAGAAAACGGATAACGGCTCCGCCTCTCCAATCTATTTTGGCGACTGTGGCTTTGTCTATTTGTTCATCAAAAAGAGCGATTTGAGTCAGCTCACCTTTGAACATGTCCGCACGGCTTGTTCGTATTAGCCGTAACATGAGTAACTTCGGCTTCGGATATTCTGCAAAAGGGGGATTAATGATTAAAAACTCCCTTTTGCGTATATTGTAGAGATACTGAAAATCCCCATTATTGATAATCAGTTGTTTAGCGACCTCTCTTGTAGAGATTGCCTCCTTTCTCTTCTCTTTTCTGTAGATACTCTCTTTTTTGCTTGTAGAGACTATACTTTTGCAAGTGCTTGTTTATAAATGATTTAACATGGTTGGTTGTAGATGATGTTTTCTTGCATTTGCAGACTTCCCGCCCTAACTTTGCAACGTCGAATTCAAGAAAACGGTAGCCCGTTCGTTGAGGCCTCGCGATGGATTTCCGGTTCTTGAAGGAGAGGGGAGCTTCGGCTCTTCACCTTTATTATATTAATCATTTAAAACATTAAAAATTATGGGACTTCAATATGTAGTAGCTAAACGCGTTTTCGGTTTTGACAAGACTAAAACCGAAAAGTATGTCGCCAAATCCGTGGGAGCAGGCGAGTTGGATTTTGATAAGTTGTGCACAAAGGTGAGCCGCATTTTGGGCATCCACCGCAAGATTGTCGATTTGGTAGCCGTGGGCTTGGTAGACATCATGTCCGAAGAGATTGATGACGGAAAGACGGTTGTACTGGGAGACTTCGGACGTTTTCGCCCTTCATTTGTCGGCAAGTCGGCAGATACACAGGAGGGAGTTACGGCAAGCAACATTGTCCGCAAGCGTATTCTCTTTTGCCCGGGAAAGAACTTCAGCCAGATGCTGGGGAATATGAGCATTACCCGAATGGTGATGCCGGACACGGACTATACAGACGGTGGAGACACTGACAATAATGGCGGCTCCAAGCCTTCGGGCGGTGATGGTGGCATCGTCGATGATCCTTTGGGATAACCTTTATTCTTACTCAGGGAGGATTAGCAGGAGTTAGTAAGTAACTCCTCTAATTCCCCCGGAGTTTTAACTTCTTATTCATCGCACACCAATTTCATGCAAACGTTTGTTAATGAATCATTCACCTTTTTATCCATTAACTTCCGCTCTTACCTGTTTACTCCTTATATTTGTGTTCGGAATATCTATATTAAAAACTCCATAGCATGAGAAACATGAAAGCAACTTTTACAAAACTGGCCTTTTCCCTGCTCCTTTTATTCGTGAGCGGCGCGATGAAGGCAGAGAGCATTACTTCTCCGAACGGACAGCTCCAACTGAACTTTTCAGTGAACGCCCAAGGCGAACCAGTCTACGAACTTTCTTATAAAGGAAAGGCAGTGATTAACCCCTCCAAGTTAGGACTGGAACTAAAGAACGACCCCGGCTTGATGAACGGCTTCACGCTGGCGGATACAAAAACTTCCGCATTTGATGAAACCTGGAAACCCGTGTGGGGTGAAGTGAAGCAAATCCGCAATCATTATAATGAAATGGTTGTGACACTGAATCAGAAGGCGCAGGATCGTAATATGATCATCCGTTTCCGCCTTTTTGATGATGGGCTGGGTTTCCGTTACGAATTTCCTTTATCTAAGAATCTGAATTACTTCGTTATTAAGGAAGAGCATACCCAGTTTGCCATGACGGGTGACCATACCGCTTTTTGGATACCGGGCGATTATGATACGCAGGAATATGATTATACGGAATCTAAACTTTCTGAAATCCGAGGCTTGATGAAAGGTGCCATTACTCCTAACTCTTCACAGACTACTTTTTCTCCGACAGGTGTACAAACTTCCTTGCAGATGAAAACTGCCGATGGTCTTTATATTAACTTGCATGAGGCTGCCTTGGTCGATTATTCTTGTATGCATCTTAATCTGGATGATAAGAACTTCGTATTCGAATCTTGGTTGACTCCTGATGCAAAAGGGGATAAAGGATATCTGCAAGCTCCCTGCAAATCTCCATGGCGTACGGTTATCGTAAGTGATGATGCCCGTGATATCCTGAATTCTAAGCTGACGCTGAATCTGAATGAACCTTGTACTTACGAAGATGTTTCCTGGATTAAGCCGGTGAAATATGTAGGTGTATGGTGGGAGATGATTGCCGGTAAAAGCACTTGGGCTTATACCGATGATTTGCCTTCCGTAAAATTGGGCGAAACGGATTATACTAAAACTAAACCTAACGGACGTCATGGTGCTACCAATGAGAACGTAAAACGTTATATAGACTTTGCTGCTGAAAATGGACTTGATCAAGTACTGGTAGAAGGCTGGAACGAAGGATGGGAAGATTGGTTCGGTCACTCCAAAGATTATGTGTTTGATTTTGTAACTCCGTATCCTGACTTTGATGTAAAGATGTTGAACGAATATGCTAAGAGCAAAGGTGTGAAATTGATGATGCATCATGAAACTTCTGCTTCCGTACGCAATTATGAGCGTCATATGGATAAAGCTTACCAGTTTATGGTAGACAACGGTTACAATGCAGTAAAGAGTGGCTATGTAGGCAATATGATTCCTCGCGGTGAACATCACTATGGTCAGTGGATGAACAACCACTATCTCTATGCTGTGACTAAAGCTGCTGATTATAAGATCTGTGTAAATGCTCACGAAGCTGTGCGTCCTACCGGACTTTGCCGTACTTATCCTAACCTGATTGGTAACGAGTCTGCTCGTGGTACGGAATATGAGGCTTTCGGTGGCAGTAAACCGTTCCACACTACTTTACTTCCGTTTAATCGTCTGATTGGCGGTCCGATGGATTATACTCCGGGTATCTTTGATACGAAATTGGAATTTATGGGTGACCTGCCTCATGGACAGGTGCAGACTACTCTCTGTAAGCAGTTGGCTCTTTATGTAACATTATACAGTCCGTTGCAGATGGCTGCCGATTTAGTTGAGAATTATGAGAAGCATATGGATGCTTTCCAGTTCATCAAAGATGTAGCTGTGGATTGGGATGATAGTAAGTATCTGGAAGCAGAACCAGGTGATTATATTACGGCAGCCCGCAAGGCTAAAGGCACGAACAACTGGTTTGTAGGTGGCATCACTGACGAAAATGCACGTACTTCCAGCTTTACTTTGGACTTCCTGGAACCGGGTAAGCAATATGTTGCTACTCTCTATGCAGATGGTAAGGATGCCGATTACAAAGAGAATCCAACCTCTTATCAGATAAAGAAAGGTATTGTAACCAATAAGACTAAGATGTCTGTGAAACTGGCACGTAGCGGTGGTTTCGCTCTTAGTTTGATTGAAGCTACTCCAGCAGATAAGAAGGCTGTGAAGAAATGGAGATAAGAAATAGTTTCGGATTGAGAAAATCCTTAAAATTAGGGTAGAAAGAAGTTCTTATCAGGCATTAGGTTGGGGCTGTCTCAAAATAGTTTTTTTGAGTTCAGCCTCCTTTTTGTTCTTTTCAACCTGATTTCTTTTATCTGCGAATTAAACAAAACGTTCCTTTTGCTGTTCGGAAACCTGCATAAAAATAAGTTTTTTTAGAATTTGTCTCGTAGGAAAGTAATGTGGAGAAGAAACTTCTTTGTACCTTTGTGCCCGTCAATACTAAAATCAATAATAAATAATAGGATTTATGGGAGGATTTTTCGGGACAGTCTCCAAAGCGAGCTGTGTGACGGATTTATTTTACGGTACAGATTATAATTCACATTTAGGAACTAAGCGGGGCGGACTTGCCACGTATGATGCAGAAGAGGGCATGTTTGCCCGATCCATTCATAACTTGGAGAGCACTTATTTCCGAACCAAGTTTGAAGACGAACTGGATAAGTTTAAAGGAAATGTCGGAATAGGAATCATCAGCGACACAGATCCGCAACCCATCATCATTAACTCCCACCTCGGACGCTTCGCCATTGTAACAGTAGCTAAAATTGTGAATCTGGAAGAAATAGAAGCAGAACTACTTTCCCAAAATATGCACTTCGCCGAACTGAGTTCAGGCAATACCAATCAAACCGAGCTTATCTCACTACTCATCATACAAGGAAAAACTTTTGTAGAAGGTATAGAAAATGTTTACCGCCGTGTCAAAGGTTCTTGCTCTATGCTGCTGTTATCAGAAGATGGCAGTATCATTGCGGCTCGTGACAAGTGGGGACGCACTCCGATTGTAATCGGCCGGAAAGAAGGGGCATACGCTGCAACCAGTGAGTCAAGCAGTTTCCCGAATCTGGATTATGAAATAGACCGCTATCTCGGTCCGGGAGAGATTGTTCGTATGACTGCCGATGGAGTGGAACAACTTCGGAAGCCGGAGGAAAAGATGCAGATTTGTTCTTTCCTGTGGGTATATTACGGTTTTCCTACTTCTTGCTATGAAGGTCGCAATGTAGAGGAAGTACGTTTTACCAGTGGTTTGAAGATGGGACAGAGCGATGATTCTGAAGTAGATTGTGCTTGCGGTATTCCTGATTCCGGTGTAGGTATGGCTTTGGGTTATGCCGAAGGGAAAGGGGTTCCTTATCATCGTGCCATTTCTAAATATACACCGACATGGCCGCGCAGTTTCACTCCCAGTAAGCAGGAGATGCGCTCATTGGTGGCGAAGATGAAGCTGATACCGAACCGTGCCATGCTGGAAGGTAAGCGCTTATTGTTCTGTGACGACTCCATAGTACGGGGTACGCAATTACGGGATAATGTGAAGGTATTGTATGAATATGGTGCCAAAGAAGTACATATCCGCATTGCTTGTCCACCGTTGATTTATGCTTGTCCGTTTGTAGGTTTCACGGCTTCCAAGAGTCCGTTGGAATTGATTACACGCCGTATTATTGCAGAACTGGAAGGAGATGCGGATAAGAATCTGGAGAAATATGCCACTACCGGTTCTCCGGAATATGAGAAGATGGTCAGCATTATTGCCGAGCGTTTTGGCCTTACAACTTTGAAGTTTAATACCCTGGAAACTCTCATCGAGTCCATCGGATTGCCGAAATGTAAGGTTTGTACACATTGTTTTGATGGTAGCAGTTGCTTTTGAGTAACTCCAAATACTAACATTTTGTAAAAAGGGGCGTGAATTGCTTGGCAGTTCACGCCCCTTTTTCTACCTTTACGGCAGAACTATTGACTACTGTTGATAGATAATTGGTAGTTCATGTTCTCGATCATAAATCATAAATCATAAATAATATGGCTTTAGTAGAACGTTTTTTGAAGTATGTAAGCTTCGACACCCAGTCCAGTGAAGAGACAGAGGTGACTCCAAGTACTCCGGGGCAAATGGTATTTGCCAAATATCTGAAAGAAGAATTAGAGTCTTTAGGTTTGGAAGACATAACGCTGGATGAGCATGGCTATTTGTTTGCCACACTTCCGGCAAATATCGATAAGCCGGTACCTACTATTGGTTTTATCGCCCACATGGACACCAGTCCCGATATGAGTGGCAAAGATGTATCTCCCCGCATTGTTCAAAACTATGACGGTTCGGACATCGTGCTCTGTGCAGAAGAAAATGTAGTTCTTTCTCCGTCTCAGTTCCCTGAGCTGCTGGATCATAAAGGTGAAGACCTGATCGTGACCAATGGCAAGACATTGTTGGGCGCAGATGATAAAGCAGGTATTGCCGAAATCGTTTCTGCGATAGTGTACCTGAAAGAGCATCCTGAAATCAAGCATGGCAAGATTCGTATTGGTTTCAATCCGGATGAGGAAATAGGATTGGGCGCACATAAATTCGATGTGGAGAAGTTCGGTTGCGACTGGGCTTACACAATGGATGGCGGTGAAGTAGGAGAGTTGGAGTTTGAAAACTTCAATGCGGCATCTGCTAAAATCACCTTCAAAGGTCGCAATGTGCATCCGGGTTATGCCAAAAATAAGATGATTAATTCAATTCGTGTAGCCAACCGTTTCTGTGCCATGTTGCCTGCTCATGAAACGCCCGAACATACCGAAGGTTACGAAGGCTTCTACCATCTCATCAGTTTCAACGGCGATGTAGAGCAGACTACAGTGGCTTATATTATCCGTGATCATGACCGTGCACGTTTCGAGAGCCGCAAGAAGAAAATAGAACGCTTTGTCAGTGAAATCAATGCTGAATATGGTGAAGGTACGGCAACGCTTGAACTCCGTGACCAATACTATAATATGCGTGAGAAGATTGAACCGGTAATGCATATCATTGATACGGCTTTTGCCGCAATGGAGGCTGTAGGTGTGAAACCGAATGTGAAACCTATCCGTGGTGGTACGGATGGCGCGCAGCTTTCTTTCAAAGGTTTGCCTTGCCCCAATATCTTTGCAGGTGGTCTGAACTTCCATGGACGATATGAATTCGCTCCTATCCAGAATATGGAGAAAGCGATGAAGGTCATCGTGAAGATTGCCGAACTTGTTGCTATAAAATAATTTAATACCTTAAGACATGAAAACCACTCCGTTTACAGAAAAACATATCTCGCTGGGTGCTAAGATGCATGAGTTTGCGGGATATAATATGCCGATAGAATATTCCGGTATCATTGATGAACACCTCACAGTTTGTAACGCTGTGGGTGTATTCGACGTTTCCCACATGGGAGAATTCTGGGTGAAAGGCCCCAATGCGTTGGCTTTTCTTCAGAAAGTGACTTCCAATAATGTGGCTGCCCTGACTCCGGGCAAGGTGCAATATACCTGTTTTCCCAACGAAGAAGGCGGTATTGTAGATGACTTGCTGGTTTATCATTATGAACCGGAGAAATACCTGTTGGTAGTGAATGCTTCGAATATAGAAAAAGACTGGAACTGGTGCGTTTCGCACAATACCGAAGGTGCCGAATTGGAAAATGCTTCCGACCACATGGCACAACTTGCCGTGCAGGGACCGAAGGCCATTCTTGCTTTGCAGAAACTGACGAGCATAAACTTGTCGGAACTGCCGTATTACACCTTTACGCATGGTGAGTTTGCCGGTGAGAAAGATGTGATTATTTCCAATACCGGCTATACCGGTGCAGGAGGTTTTGAGCTTTACTTCTATCCCGAAGCTGCCATGAAGATTTGGAATGCCGTGTTTGAAGCAGGTGAAGAATTTGGCATCAAGCCGATTGGCTTGGGTGCACGCGATACGCTTCGTCTGGAAATGGGCTTCTGCCTGTATGGCAATGATCTGGATGATACGACATCACCTATTGAAGCTGGTTTGGGATGGATTACCAAGTTTGCTGAAGGTAAGAACTTTATCAATCGTCCGATGCTTGAAAAGCAGAAAGCGGAAGGTACTGTCCGTAAGTTGGTCGGTTTTGAAATGGTGGACCGTGGAATTCCCCGTCATGGATATGAGCTGTTCAATACAGAAGGCGAAGCTATCGGAGTAGTAACTTCAGGTACAATGTCACCCACTCGTAAGATTGGTATCGGTATGGGCTATGTGAAACCGGAGTATAGTAAAATAGGTACGGAAATTTGCATTGATATGCGTGGACGTAAGCTGAAAGCAGTAGTGGTTCGCCCGCCATTCCGTAAATAAGATGAGTCTTTCTCACCACAGAATTCCAAGATTTGCGCAAGTCTTGGAATTCTGTGGTGGGAAAGACTTTATAACATTCTTTTCTTTATAGTCTGCTGATCTTATCTAATAATTGATTAGCCCAAGCTATTTCTTTGCTTGTCCATTCTTCCTCTTCTCCTTGCATTCCTTGTTCCTGATACCGGGAAAGTAATTCCAGATATTCCTTCAATGTGCCGGCGGCTTTAGCCTGTTTATTCATGCGCATTAGCAATAGAATCTCCTGTTTATATATGTCAAGATTCGGACTGTCTCCTGCTAATTCTTTGGCTTTCCAAAGCAGGGTGGCACATTCTTCGTTTACCTCTTCTGTGTTGTAAAGCGCCATCCGTGATTTTGCTAAGATAACGTAATCATGGTCGGTGGCCAGATTGTTATTGATATTCTTCTGTATTAATCTTCCGGCTTCTTCATACCGTTGGTCTGCCATATTCATGGCTGCGTTGAAAGTTACTACGTCCGATGTCGCTTTGAGATAAGGATGACTGATTTGATTTTCCGCTTGGTCGGCTTTGTCTATTCGCTTTTTCAGGTTGTCGATGCTGCCGTAGCGAAGCAGCTTATGACCGCGTTGCTGTATATTATAGTACCCGATGACTTTGGAAAGTGCAGACGCCAATCCATCGGGATTCATCCCCTTGAATTCCAATAACTCACGTGCAACCCGGTCGGCTGCGTATTCCTGGTTATTCTTGTAATTCATTCCCAGGCGATTCACTACATTTACATTCAGCAGGGCGGCAACACTTCCGATGCTGGCAACAGCACCTACACCTAAAGCTGTATCATCGTCATCCCAGTATGCCACTTCCAGGGCTACTTCGGCAGTGACGGCAAGAACCGTTCCCCAAAAAGCTGCCCGCTTGGCACGGCGTTCAGCACGGTAGATGTTATTAATCTGATGGTCCAGTACGAAATGAGACATCTCATTGGCAATAATGGCGGCAAGTTCATCCTCCGAATCAAGTGTGCAGAGCAGGCCGGTACTAATCAGCATTGTTCCGTTGGGCAGCATGTAAGCATCCGGTTCGGGCGACTGGATGATGCGTACATTCAACCTTTCACTGCGGTTGGGATCGATGCCGGTGGCAGTCAGTTTCGCAAAGATATTCTGTACGTATGAAGTGATGAAATCATCCTCATAGCCGATCTCTTCCAGCTTGTACAGGTAATCCCGGCATTCTTCGTCCACTTCCTTGCGCAACTTAGAGTTATATCCGCGTTCGCTGAAATACTCATACAGATGTTGCTTCAGATAGGTTTGCTGCCAAAACTCCTGATTGGTTTCGGGAGGTGAGAGTTTAATGGTTTTCAGGGCAGAAGAAGGTACTGCAAATTGCATACCGTTGATTTCGGTTGCATAGAAAACATCGGAGCCTAGTTGTTCTGCCGATTTCATTTTCACTACCTTGCGGATCACTACGGGAGTGCCGGCAGGAAAATTCTCATACTGTTGTTGTAGTTCGCCTTTTATGGCAATTGGGCCGCTCAAGTCTTTCTGCCTGGCAGCAAATCCTGCTGTAGAGAAGAGGACAGCGAGGAAGACGAAAGTGATAAGACGTTTCATATTGGTTCGTTTATGGTTCGTACTATTGACTTATTATCAAAATTGCTGATACAAAAATAGGAAAGAGTTTTCTCCCTTCCCTATTCTTTTCCCTACAAAAAGGTAGGGAATTTCCTATTCCATTTTTATATCTTACTTTAATGGGTGTTCGAAGGTGAATAAACATCCGTCATGGTAGGTATCGTCTAAATATACCCGTGCTTTTATACGCTCTGCAAGAATCCGGCATAAGGATAATCCTAATCCGGCGCCAGGTATAAAAGAATCCACTTTATAAAATCGTGAGAATATTTTTTCTTTTAGTTCGCTTTTCACGCCAATGCCGGTGTCTCGTACGTGGAAGTATAACTTGTTATTTTTGTTATCTACCTCATAACTTAACTCTACTTCGCCACTTGAAGTGAACTTTAGTGCATTATGTAGCAGATTGATAAGTATCTGATGTACGATATCCTCATTAGACGAAAGTATATAGTCTGTCTGGCATGGGGTATAGTAAAATTTCACTTTGGGTTGGATATATTCCTTCATTTCCTGAAGTAATTTATTTGCAAACTTGTTTACCGGAATATCCTGATAAGTCAATCTCTGGTCTCCGCTGTCAATATTGGCAATGGAAATCATGTCGCTGATGATCTTCAGTAGATTATCACTATTCTTTTTGATAGTGGCACTGATTTCCCTGGTTTCTTCCTGACTCATTGGTATTTCTGCAAGGCACTCGGAGAAACCTACAATGGCATTCAGCGGTGTCCGCACTTCATGATTCATATTCTGGATGAATGCTGTTTTCATGAGTTGGGCTTGTTGTGCCTTTTCATTGGCCTGCTGCAGTTCCTGAGCTTGTTTTCTCAGTAAGCGGTTGTTCTTCAATTTATGGCGATAAAACTGGATGCCGATGATTAAAGTGGTTATCAATACAACAATCAAGGCACAAGCATAAAGGAACTGTATATTACGGGCTTTCAAACTCATGTTTTGGGCTTCAAGTTCCAGCTTATTCATATTATAGCGGGTGGATAACTCATTAAGTTGTTTTTGGGTATCATTTTTATATAATGAGTCACTTAGAGATACGTATTTGCGTAGCATAAGATAAGCTTCGTCATATCTGTGAGCCCGGTGCAAAGCAGAGGCTTTATTATTATACATCCTTTTAAGGTTTATCACATTGCGGGATTTCCGGTAATATTCTGCAGAGGAATCCTGATAGGCAAGTAGTGTGTCAATATCACCTTTTAATTTGGCATATTCCTCTTTTGTATTATATAAGTAAATGCGGTTCTCGTGTGGTGATTTTCGGTATAAATCCTCTATGTCGGCCAGATACTTTCGCAAGATAACGGTATCCTGTGGCTCGGTGAATACCACTGAGGCCATGTCTTTTATCATTAAAATGCGGGCTATGCTCATATTGACACTGGGACTGGTAAGTGATAAGTTAGCTAATGAGTCTAAATGATAAAATGCATTCTGGGCTTCCTGATATTTATTTGTGCTCGTTAAAATTACAATGTAATTGGAGCATAATGGAGTATATTCATCCCAGAATTTCAATTTCTCAAACAATTGCATGGCTTGTGTAATATATGGTAAGGCTTTGGCATAATTTTTATTTGCTCCATAAAAGTTGGCTATTTCATTCAGGCTAAATGCCAGTCCTATTTCACTTTTCCTTTTTAATGCATCATTGTACATCTTATCCATTTCTTCCATATCCTCTTTGGAGGCATTGGAGTATATGATTTGTTCACATAAGAAGCTCCAGTTCTTATAGTATTCTGCTTTGTTATGGAGACGGAGAGATAAATCTTTTATAATAGGGGTATATTTCTTTAAGCTGTCTAGGTCACCATGGTTGTAGTGAAAATAATTTCTGTCCTTATATAGATAGAATAGATCGATTGTCTTATCTCCTTTTTTATTGTCGATATCTTTCTTTATCTTTTCCCAGTGAGAAAGATATACTTCCGGCTGGTTATAATAGGTTTTTAATTTAGAGAAAGCAGGAGGGATGGAATCCTGATTGAATTTCACTTCTTTCTGTGCTTTTGTTTGTGTTGAAAGCAAAAAAGTACAGAGTATCACTATCAGATACAGACCGTTTCTCATTGCAAAGTATTGTCCTGCTATTTTGGGAATCTTTTTTGAGATACAAATATAGAGAAATTTGCCAGTATTTGTGTATGTACGTATATAAAAAAGGGAGACTTTTTTCAAAATCTCCCTTTTTTGCTTTCATGAAGCAGAATTATTTCTTTTTACGGTCACCGTAGCGGCTCATGAACTTATCAACGCGACCAGCTGTATCCACCAATGTAGATTTACCAGTATAGAACGGGTGAGAAGTGTTAGAGATTTCCATCTTTACCAACGGATAAGTTTCACCTTCAAACTCGATGGTTTCTTTCGTATTTACGGTTGAACGAGACAAGAACATGTCACCATTAGACATATCTTTGAATACTACCGGACGGTAATTTTCAGGATGAATACCTTTTTTCATTTCAATATTTGTTTTTTTAATTATTATATTCGGTTACTATTTTGGTAATAAATAGTGTAATGGTCTTATTTTTCAGAGCGCAAAGATAGTGCAAGTCGCAGATAATACAAAATAAATTCAGATTTATTTTTGCTTAAGGTACAGTCTACCTTTGTTTAAAGGCAGTGCATTTCTCTGAATTAGAAAAAAGTTCCCTCAAAAAATAGGTTTATCGCTTTTTATTTCAGATTTTTGCATGGTATTTTAATTTATATTCAGCATGAAGAAGCTACTTTTCTTAATTTCCCTATGGCTCTGCGTCACTACGGCAGGTGCCCAGCAGAACGAGCGGGATCTGTATAGTGTTGCGTTTTATAATCTTGAGAACCTGTTTGATACGATTCATGATGCAGGTAAGAACGACCTTGAATTTTTGCCTTCCGGCAGTTATGTATGGACGGCTGAGAAGTATGAGGCCAAGTTGAAGAACCTTGCCAAAGTCCTGAGTGAAGTGTCGCGCGATCGCGTACCGGGAGGACCCGCCGTTATCGGTGTAGCCGAAGCTGAAAACAACCGGGTACTGACAGATTTGGTAAGCCAGCCGGCTATATCCAACTATAAATTCGTGCATTACGAAGGTCCGGATAAACGGGGCATTGATTGCGCTTTGCTTTATGATCCGGAACAATTCACTGTTACCAATTCCAAACTGGTGCTTTCCACTCCTTTTGAGGGAGACACTGTGCACCTGACGCGTGGCTTCCTTATTGTAGACGGACAGATGGCAGGCGAACGCGTTTGTTTCATCGTCAATCACTGGCCTTCCCGTGGAGCTAAGTCTCCGGTGCGTGTACATGCAGCCAAGCAGGTACGGGCATTGACAGACTCCCTGATGCGTACGGACAAGAAACTGAAGCTGATAGTCATGGGGGATATGAACGACGATCCTATGGACGAAAGCATGGCGACACTGGGTGCACGCAAGTATGCGAAGCAGGTGAAAAAAGGCGAATTCTATAATCCCTGGTGGGAAACCCTTGAAGATAAAGGTGTGGGAACATTGCTCTATCGTGGCAAGTGGAACTTGTTCGACCAGATTGTAGTCTCCCGTCCTTTGCTGAAAGCCAAGAAAGGTTTGAAGTACGATCATAATGAAGTCTTTATCCGTGAGTATCTTTTTCAGCAGGATGGCAAGTACAAAGGCTCTCCCTTGCGCACGCACGGCGGACGTGTTTGGTTGAATGGTTACAGCGACCATCTACCCACTATCATTTATTTGAAAAAGTAATATATAATAATGTGTAAACGAAGACCGGGAAGCTAAACTTGCTTTCCGGTTTTTTTGTTATCTATATAAAGGTATGCAGAAGAGGCTGATAAAGGCTACAGATGAAAAGAGTTTGTAACATAGAGATTACAATATTCTGTTAAAATCATCCAATAGCTTTAAAATAGAATTGTTTCAATAGGGATAATACGATAATTTATTCCCAACCTGTTCTTCCATTTGAAGGATAATGCTTACTTTTGCGTAGAATTTTTATTCACTAACAATAAACTTTAAACAAAATGATTAATTACAAAGATTTAGGGCTCGTAAACACAAGAGAAATGTTTGCGAAAGCTATTAAAGGTGGATATGCTATCCCGGCTTTCAACTTTAATAATATGGAACAGTTGCAGGCTATTGTAAAGGCTGCTGTTGAAACCAAATCTCCGGTAATCCTCCAGGTATCTAAAGGTGCTCGCCAATATGCTAACCAGACATTGTTGCGTTACATGGCAGAAGGCGCTGTAGAATATGCAAAGGAACTGGGTTGCAAACACCCTGAAATCGTTCTTCACCTCGACCACGGAGATACATTCGAAACTTGCAAGTCTTGTATCGATATGGGCTTCTCTTCAGTTATGATCGACGGTTCTCACCTGCCTTACGAAGAAAACGTTGCTTTGACGAAGAAGGTAGTTGACTACGCTCATCAATTTGATGTAACTGTAGAAGGCGAACTTGGTGTATTGGCTGGTGTAGAAGACGAAGTTTCTGCTGAACATCATACTTATACTGACCCTGAAGAAGTAATCGACTTTGCTACTCGCACAGGTTGTGACTCTTTGGCTATTTCTATCGGTACTTCTCACGGTGCATACAAGTTCAAACCCGAACAATGCCACGTAGATCCGAAGACTGGTCGTTTGGTACCTCCTCCTTTGGCATTCGAAGTATTGGATGCTGTAATGGAGAAACTTCCGGGATTCCCCATCGTACTGCACGGATCTTCTTCAGTTCCTCAGGAAGAGGTTGAAACTATCAACAAGTTTGGTGGCAAGCTGGAAGCTGCTATCGGTATTCCTGAAGAAGAACTGCGTAAGGCTGCTAAGTCTGCAGTTTGCAAGATCAACATCGACTCAGACTCCCGTCTGGCTATGACTGCTGCTATCCGTAAGGTATTCGCAGAAAAACCGGCTGAGTTTGACCCGCGTAAGTATCTTGGCCCGGCTCGTGACAACATGGAAAAGATGTACATGCATAAGATTATCAACGTGCTTGGTTCAGACGGTAAATTGGCTGAATAATCCACGAATTTTAAAATTCTAAATAGGAAGGCTGCTCTTGAAAAAAGGGCAGCCTTTTTTTGATCAGTTCCTTTAGTAATCAAGTCTATTGGTCATTTCCGGGGCAAAGGCGCATCTCGGATCGGGATAATCCCAACACTCTTTGCCATATGCCTTGATGATATCGCTCCAGCACCGGTTTCCGTATTTAAAGCAATCTTCAAAACAGATGCAAGTACGGCATCGGCTATGATTCCCGATATCGTTGCGGGAAAGGTTGCAGAGATGCAGCGTCTTCTCTGATTTCCAGATGTCTTTCAAGCCGGATTTCCTTGCATTCCCGATAATGAACCGGGAGTTCCAGTACAGTTGTTCGCAAATAGTGACCTTCCCGTCCGGGAGAATGAATAAATGGTTGTTGAGTGCAGAGCAGGTGGCACCGCTAAACTGCATGCTTCCTCCTTCGTCCGAGTAATACTGTTTCTTTATTGCACCTTGGTTCAGGATAATCCTGAAATGCGCATTGAGGGCGACCGATTCTTGTAAGAAGCGGAAAATATCGCTAATCTCCTGATGTGAAGGCTTTAGTTCGGCAAAGCTCCGGTAGTTTGTGGTGATAGAGTTACTGACCGGAGTGAGACGCCAGTCTTGCAGGTTCTTCAGGGTTGAGAGGAATTGAAACAGCTCACTAAGAATTTGGCGGTTACAATTATAGGTTGTCAGTACAGAAGACACTTGGTATGGCAAATCGCTTTGATCGAGCATCCGGAGTCCTTGCATCATCTGTTTGGCGTAGGATTTGCTGACGGATAAAGACTGATTTAATACCATGGTATCGATGGCATCTAATGACACCTGTATGATGTTCTTATACCCGGTTTGTTTCAGCTTTTGCAGACATTCGGCATTGAATGGCATTTTGGTGGATATGAATTCAGGTTCTATGCCACACTTCACCAGTTCCGTAAGGATGATGTCCCAGTCTTTGTGCAGAAATATTTCTCCGCCTATCAGATTGATTTGTTGCACGGGCAATGTTGCTGCTTCCCGTATCAATTCCAGAATACGGGAAGTTGTCAGCACGCTTTGCACTTGTGTGCGGGTGTCGGCATAGCAATACCGGCAGTGAGTCATGCAGCGGTTGGTCAGCATTAACGTCAGCGTCAACGGACCGGAATATAGCCGTCTGGTATATGTGTCGACTGTCGTACCCGTAGGATTGCAGGGAAATAGGTTTTTGTAGTGATATTCTGTTCCTGCCTTTTCAATAGGTATGATCAGTTGTCTGGGAAAACATATTTCCCGTCCGTTCCATGTGGTGAAGAACGCTTCCCGGTTCTCTATAAAAGGCAGCATCAGTTTTTCGGTTTTCAATACGTCGCAGTGAAAGAAGCGTGCCAGTAATTGCCAGTTCTCAGTCAGACTCCGTTTGTGGGTAAAGAAACTGAGCATTGCCGCGTGGGCGGGATGGATAAAAGACATCCAGTCCGGCGAGGCAACTCCCCTGATGTTTGTTTTGGAAAACAGGATGAACCGATATATATCGTCCCTTAATCCATAATTGGGATTAAGCACATATACATCATTCACTTTTGATGTCTTTGTCACCGATGCTTTCATTGAAGACGGCACCTGTGAAGCAGCCCAGGCCACAATTTCCCTGAAGCTTTTCATCTATTCCACCTTGCAGGTCGAACAGTTCGTCCATGTTCAGCAACTCTTCCTGAGAGCAGTTTTCGTCCTTGCTTGCTCCGTGTTGCTGATCGTTGCTCTTTCCGGAATTTTTAGTTTTCATGATGTCAAATGTTTAGAGGTTACTATTAAGTTTGTTTCTCCGGCTGTTTCAACAGCCTGTATAGCGGGGTGAAGACGCGGCTGAGTATACTCCGGTCCGAAGTGATGATTTCGGCTTTGCCGGAGAGACCTATCTCATATTCTATCTCATCTTTGGTAGTCGTATTCAGTCCGTGGGGAAAATTGATTTCCACTGCGTAGTTTTTGCTGTAGGGCACATACGCTATTGAAGCTACTTCACCGGTGAGATACCCGTAAGTATGTGCCGGATATTTGCTTAACTCGATGTTCACTTTATCGCCGGGGGCTATTTCCGCCACATCTTCCTGTGAGAGTTTGATGCGTCCTATCGGTTGCCCCTTTTGTTCTGATATCACAGAACAAACCGTATCGCCTTCATTTATCACATTGCTTATCCCCCAGCTTTTTCCCAGTATCACTGTTCCGTTGCTGCTGCTTTTAATTAAGTATTTGGCTTCCCATATTTTCAGGCTGTTTATCATATTCTCGTATGCCAGTTCCAAGGCTCTCCGGTTCAGTGCTACTTCCTTTTTGTGTTCCATTCTCAGGTCGAATAGCTGCCGTCTGGTGTTCAGTATATTCATTTCATTCTTTTCCGGCTGCTTATTCAGCAATGCCAGTTCCTCTTTCAGGAATCCTTCCTTTTGCCGGAATATGTCAAATTCGTCATAAATCAGGCAGGTGCGCACGGCATTTGTGAACTGCCCGTAAGCACCGGTCATTTCTCCCATGATGAGGTCGAATGGAAAACTGTTCAGATATTTTATGTCGTTGGTGCGGTAATATGTTTCCACGTCTCCCAGTACCCGGCAGAATCTTTTCACATCCTGCATGGAGGCTGTGTTGCGCAGAATGCCCAGTGTGTCGTTGAGTTTCACCTTTTGCCGGTCTTCTACGAAGAAACGGTCTATTATCCCCGATTGGTTTGCCGTTATCCATGCTGTCTTCGATAGGTCGTCGATGGCTATGCCTGTCCTCACAGTGTCCGGATACGAGAACAGGGCGGCGAAGGTTATCAATAGTATTATCAACCCGTAGATGATGTGGCTTCCCGTATGTATCAGCCAGTTGGGCATATCGCCCAGTATGTCGTTGTTCTCGCGGCTGTACAGTTCCACTTTGTCGGCCTCGTTGTTTTCCGGTTTATAGATTTCTTCCATGAGGTGTTTTTTTTGTTTGTATTAAGCATTCAGTTCCAGTTGGTTTTTCACCAATCCGTAGTAGTCTCCCTGACGGGATATCAGCGTTTCGTGGCTGCCCTGTTCGGTGATGTTTCCATCTTTCAGTACCACAATTTGGTCGGCATTCCTCACGGTGCTGAGGCGGTGGGCTACGATGACTACTGTGCGGTCTTTGAAGAACTGGTCCAGATTCCGTTGGATGGTTTTCTCATTATCCGTATCCAGTGCGTTGGTTGCCTCGTCAAAGAACAGGTAATCGGGGTTGCGGTAGATGGCTCTGGCTATCAGTATGCGTTGTTTCTGCCCCTGGCTCAATCCTTGTCCGGTGTTGCCTATGCGGGTGTTGTACTTCAAGGGCAGGCTTTCGATGAAACTGCGTATGTTGGCCATGTCTACGGCATAGATCAACTTCTTCTTGTCTACGATGTCATCTTCGGGGGCGATGTTGTTGGCTATGGTATCATTGAAGATGAAGCCCTCCTGCATTACTACTCCGCAATGCTTGCGCCATTGCTTGAAGCTGAGGTCTTGCAATGACTGTCCGCCTATGCTCACCTTTCCCTCTGTGGGCGGATAGAATCCCAGCATCAGCTTTATCAGGGTTGTTTTTCCGCTTCCGCTTAGCCCTACGATGGCGGTCGTCTTTCCTGCGGGGATATCCAGCGATATTCCTTTGATAATCTTCTTCGATTTCTCCGAGCCGTAAGTGAAGAATACATTCTGCAACTGTATGGGCTGGTTACCCATTACTTGTTCCGCATTTTCCTGACCATCTTCCTCTTCATTGGGTTTGCTGTGTATCTCACCCAGACGTTCCAGGCTGAGCTGTGCATCTTGTGCCTGCTGCATGAAGGATACGAATTGCTCTATCGGACCCTGCATCTGCCCGATGATGTATTGTATGGACAGCATGATACCCAGTGTGATGTCGCCGTTCAGTACGGCAGTGGCAGATAGTACGGTGATAAGTATATTTTTCACTTCATTGATGAGCACGGCGCCCACTTGCTGCCATTGCCCCAGGTTGAGCGACTTGATATTGATTTGGAACAGGGAAGCCTGTATGTTCTCCCATTCCCATCTTTTCTGTTGTTCGCACCCCAGCAGCTTGATGTCCTGCATGCCGTATATCATCTGCATCAGGTTGTCCTGATTGACGGACATTTGCTCGAAGTTTTTCCGGTTGAGGTCGGCGCGCTTGCGCATGAACAGTTTCACCCAGCCGACGTAGAGGATGCTAAAGAGGAGAAAGAGGAAGAATATTTTCAGGTTGTACACGGCAAGCACTGCACCGAAGATGATGATGGTGATGGTGGCAAACAAGATGCTCAACACGGACTGGGTGAGGAACATTTCTATGCGTTTGTGGTCTTCGATGCGGCGGATCAGGTCGCCTGCCAGCTTACTGTCGAAGAAGCGCATGGGCAGGCGCATCAGCTTGACGAGAAAGTCCGATATCAGGGCTACATTGACGCGTGTACTGATGTGCAGCAGGATGCAGCGGCGGATAACTTCGATCAGCGTGCGGCTGAACACCAGCATGAGTTGTGCAGCCAGTATGAGTTGGATGAAGTTGAGGTTGCGGTGACCGATGCCTTGGTCTACGATGGTTTGCGTGAGGAAGGGGAAGGCGAGTTGCAATACACTGCCTGCCAGAAGGCCCACTATCAGTTGGACTATCATTTTACGGTAAGGATGTACGTAGCGCAGCAGATGCCACAGTGATATGCCTTCGTATTTGATGGGTGTTGTTTCGTAGAATTGCGGGGTGACATCAAGCAGCATGGCTATGCCTTTTTCTATGCCGCCTTGCGTGGTGCTGATCCAGCATTTCCTCAATTCCTCTTCTTCATATTTCAGCAAGCCGTAAGCCGGATCGGCAATATAGAAATAAGTTTTCCCTTTCTTTTGAACGATTTTGTAGAGCACCACGAAGTGTATCTGATTCCAATGCAGAATGCAAGGCAGCTTGGATTGTTGCTTCAGTTTTTCGAGGGTGGTGCGTATGCCTGTGGCACGCATACCTATGCTGGCGGCGGCTTCGCTGATGCCTTGCATATTGACTCCGGTGCGCTGTATGA
Organism: Bacteroides sp. AM16-24; assembly: GCF_003471885.1. Lineage (NCBI taxonomy): Bacteria > Pseudomonadati > Bacteroidota > Bacteroidia > Bacteroidales > Bacteroidaceae > Bacteroides > Bacteroides sp. AM16-24. Next base: position 229,968 of record NZ_QRKI01000004.1, on the reverse strand, counting down.
ACGATTGCTCGCGCAGTTGCTGCACGGAGAATTTCTTTCCGTGGTATCGGGCAATCATTCGCAGGCACGAGGGGCCGCAGTCCATACCGTCCAACTGTTTATAGAAGGGGAATTTCATAGTAGGCTGGTTTTATTGATTCTGAAATTGCTGGCAATTGTTGCAACACTTTCCACCCATCAAGGTGCAGAAATCTTTCTCTCCGTAGTAGTATGTCTGGTTATAGCAGTTATAGAGTATATCCAGCATCAAGTCTTTGCGCAGGAAGGTTAGATATTCGAAGAGGGCGGATCGGGATAGATTCAACTTTTCTGCAAATTTCTCAGGGGTGCCTGTACGTTGATGTGCAATCAACGTATTCATATAAATGATTTTCTGTAGGTCGACGTTTTTCATAATCGGTGTGTTTTAGAGTTGTTATTAAGGGAAAAGGGAAAGAAAAAGGAGAGGCTGAATCTTAGCCTCTCCTTTTTGTGTTAAAGCTGGAATATACCTTGCAAGTAACCACCGTAATCGTTGCTGATTTCGATAGTGTAACTACCTTGAGGTAAGCTGTCGAGAGAAATAGAAACAAAAGATGTTTCGGGAGCTGTAAAATCACGTTGCCATACGGGCTGACCATTGGCGTTGACGATAGTGATGTTTACGTCATAGCTAGGGGAGGTGCATTTCAAAGTTAGCTGGTTGCTGCTGATGGAGGCGGTGAAGGGGATGGGAGAGAGGCTTCTTGCTAATGCCCATTGTCCTTCAAAGATTACCTCTGACTCTGTATAAGAATTTCTGATTTCTGCCTGTATTGGCTGCGTTGGCAAGCTACTTATAATAAAGAGCATGCAGATTGATAAATAACATACGTAGTTTCTCATAATTGATTGTCTTTTGGTTTTCTGAAAACAAATTTAGCGGTTAATTATTGAATTATTATGGACACAATATGGACATGTTGATCTTGATAACTCGCTAATAAATAGAAAAGTATGAAAAAACTTTTATTTGAATCTGGACATGCTATGATTTAATACTCCCATATCCAGATATCAATGAGTTGTGATTTGTCGAAGTTGTCTCCAAGCTCCTTTATGATCTGCTCTTTTATTCGTTGTTTCCGTTTAGAGACAGATGCCGGAGAAATATTCAGTATCTCTGCCATGTTGGATACAGAAATGCGCAATTTAATAAGGCAACATACTTGCAGGTCATTATTGGTGAACGATGGGAATTGTTCTTTTAGGCGGAGGGTGAAGTTGTTGTATAGCTTATTTATATTTTCTTCCACTTCCGCCCATTGAACGATTGTGAGTTGTTTGGGTGATTTTATGAGAGAATCCAACGGCTTGATATATGGAATTAGTAATTTGCACAAGAATTCTTCACGGTTACGCAAGCGTGTATTTTCTTCTGCCATAACATCGAAAGACGTTAATTGCGTTTTGAGTTTTCCTTGCATATTTTGTGAATATTCCGCCATGTTCTGCTGTAGTAGAATAGTTTCTTTTTGTAGATTCTCATTCTTTCTTTTGAGTTCATCCAATCCGTTTTGTTGCTCCATCATTGTCTCATGCAATCCTTCGTTTGCAGCCAACTGCTCAGAGAGTTGCATTATATGTACTCTATTCTGCGCCATTTGCATTTCATTTTCATGTATTCGCAGGCTGTAGATGCGAAGCTGTTCTTCCTGCATCTGGATAGTACGTTCTTTTTGTATCAACTTACGCTGATAGAGGAAAATGAGGCATGCTATGACTACTACTATAAATAATAGGATATATAAGTTGTTTCGTATAATCTGCTCGTTTTCTATTTGCAATGTCTTTTTTTCATTCAGTAGCTTTTCATGATCATACTTTTCTTTCATTGCTATGATTTCTTTACCATGTTTTATTTTGGTAATTGAATCTATGCATGTGTAGAACTTATCACAATATGTCATAGCTTTGGCATAATTTTGAGGAGTAGTACGGTTTAAATAATACAGTGCTTGATATGCGCCACATACAGTATATATATTATCTGAGGTGGCGGCTCTGTCAAGATAGTATTGGGCTGAGTCATTCATTTTTAGCTGACGATAGATATCTCCTACTGTTAAGTAATTTTGTAGGGATTTATGATCCTTGCTCATGCGTAGTGCTTCCAAAGCATATGTAAGAGATTGTTTGTAGTCTTTTAAAAAAGCTGCATAAACAACTGCAAGTTCATTTAATGCGATAGTAATAGAGGTCTTATCATTAGTCTCTTTTGCAACGTCTAATGCATTTTTATAATAACTAATGGATTTGTCTGCATCTGGTTTTATTGAATATGCTCTACCTAAATATGATAAGGCTAAAGACATATATATTTTATTATTAGATAACTTAGCAAAAGTATATGCTTTCTGAAAGGCGTCAATAGCATAATCGGGTAAGGAGCGAAATACATATACTTCTCCTATTCCGACATATATAAAATATGCCAATTGATAATCTTTCGTTTTTTCTATTTCTGTAGCAGCCTCTAAGTAATATTTCAAAGCGGTTTCAGCGTCGTGTTTCTCATCATTATAGTATATACCTTCCAAATATCCCGCAAGGGCTTTCCTTTGTGGATTTTCTTGTTGTTGAAAATACTTATAACCAATTGATATTAAACTGTCAGATTCCAGTTCTACATAATTCTTTATTTTCGCTTGCGATAGTAGCAGACACCACGTAGCATATTGATATTTATCAGCAACCTTGGGTGGTGTCATTTTTTCAAGAATATGTAGTGCGCTATCGGGATATGCATACATACAATTTTCTGCTTGCGCCAGTTCAGGAAGTAGAGTTGGTGAAGATTCCGTGTGGGTGTTTGTGCATGATAGTACAAGTAAAATCCCCCAGATACAAATAATATATTTATTAGATAAGAACATAGTAGTAATCTATTTGAAAGCAAAAATAAATTATTTCTTGAAAAAAGCAAAATGTTGTACTACATTCTTTTGTTCGTCACTTCATTTTTTTTTGAGATGTATAATGAATCGTTTACCATGGGGTAACAAATAATCACTTCCCGACACGGTGGAAACAGAAATAATGCTTACCTTTGTACGTAAGCAGAAAAAACAGAAGTCATGGAACAGAAAGACAAATATATACGTTTTGATTGGGCGGTGAAGCGCTTGCTGCGCAACAAAGCCAACTTTGGCGTGCTCGAAGGCTTCCTCACCGTGTTGCTGGGTGAGCCTATCCGCATCGTCGAGATACTGGAAAGCGAGGGCAACCAGCAACGTGAAAGCGAGAAGTTCAACCGTGTGGACATCAAGGCGCGCAATAGCAAGGATGAAATCATCATCGTTGAGGTGCAGAACACGCGCGAGATATACTATCTGGAGCGCATCCTCTTCGGCGTTGCCAAGGCCATCACGGAGCATATCGAGCTGGGAGAGCTTTACTCGGAAGTGAAGAAAGTGTACTCCATCAGCATTCTCTATTT